>DASVPC010000297.1:0-33901 GCA_036383055.1 Rhizobium sp.
ATGCCTCGCCTTTCAGCCAGGTGTCCATCAGATCGACGGCATAAGTGACGGCCAGGAGACCGAAGAACCCGCCGCGGCGGGAAATGAAATATTCCTCGAAGCCGCCATAGTCCTCGACGGATGGCGGATTCAAGAGAACGCAGAGGAAATAGAAAAGACAGCAGAAGCAGATCAGGAAAAGGTAGACGCCGAAATTGATCTGCGCGACGGACTGCAGCCGATACTCCCACCACCAGAAATGGATGATGAACAGGAACATCGACAGCACCCAGCCGAGATGCACGAAATAGACGCGGTGTTTGCCCGGCGCCTGCACAAAGCCGGCGAGCCGCGTCAGAAGCTGGGCGAGCGAAAGGCCGATGACCATGCTCATGACAGTCCTGATATAGACGTAGACCTCGGGCGTCCGCGCGGCTTCCATCATCCCGTCAGCTCTCCGCGGGAACCGGCTTGGGGACACCATTCTCATCGAGGGCGACCATGATGAATGTCCCGGCGATGACCTTTTCCATCTGATTATAGCGCGAGCGATGCGCCCAGGCTTCGACGATGAGCGTGATCGAGGTGCGGCCGACACGTTCGATATCGGTATAGACGCTGAGCGTATCTCCGATCTTCACTGGCAGCTCGAACGCCATCTCCTTGACGGCGGCGGTGACGACGCGGCCGCGCGCGCGTTCGGCGGCGCGAATGCCGCTCGCCAAGTCCATCTGCGCCATGACCCAGCCACCGAAGATGTCGCCGGCGGGGTTGGCATCGGCGGGCATGGCCAGCGTGCGCAGGGTCAGCTCGCCTCTCGGCTTGGGGCTGTCATTCATTCACTCGCTCCTATGGCTCAAGGCTTGATTCCAGCGATCAGCCTACGCAATCGGACCGGGATGGGGAAGCTTCGTTGATGTGCCGTCACCAGGCAATCGTGTCCTAGGGTGACCTTTTCTCGTACGCCGCCCGTTCTTCGGGGCCGCCCCGCCGGACGCCCCTCGCGGGCGGTAAGCATTCATTCACCGTTTTTATTTAATCTTCGTAAGTGTTGTCGACCGTGGCTGGGGCAGCAAGAGCGGATCCGAAGTATGGCGTATTTATCCTTTCTGCGGCGAGCGGCGCTGCCATTGCTGTTGTCGTCGGCGCTGGTTGCCTGTACGGCCGATAGTCTCGTGCCGCCGTCGGGCATCGACAGCAATACCCGTGTAAGCTCGATCAAGCCGCATCGTGGTGTGCCGTCGCGGCAGTTCACCTATCAGGGCGGCCAGGCGCCCGTGAACTCCGCGTCCGCCAATTACGCCAACACCTACGATTCTTCAGGCAGCCCGCAAACCGCGGCCAGGCCAACTCGCCTGCCGGCGAGCGGCGGTGATGAGGCCGTGACCACCACGGATGTCGAACAAGGCCTTGCGCAGCAATCGAACACGCAGTCCCAGGGCGTCAACATGGATGCCGAACTCGGCGTTGGTCCGAGCGAGGAGGTGCAGTCCGGTTCGGTCGTCGGGCTGGCGCAGGAAGAAGAGCAGAACATCGCCGAAGGTCAGACCGATCAACCTGTTGTCGATGGCATTGGCTCCGACGCGCCGGTGCAGACTAACCGATCGATCATTCAGCGCCCGGCCGCGCAGGCCGAACTCAACCAGTCGCCGATCCGCCGTCGGCAGCCTGATACGCAGGTGGCAATGCTGCCTCGGGTCGACAATCCGATGCCACGGATCGACCGGCAGATGGAGGCGCCGCAGTCATCGCCAGGCGCCATGCCGGCTTCAGAAATCGCTTGCCGGCAAGAGTTGCGGCGCATGGGTGTCGTCTATGTCGACAAACCGGCGATCTCCAATGGTCCGGCCTGCCAGGTTCCTTACCCGGTTTCGCTGAGCGGCCTTTCCGGCAATATCGCCGTCAGGCCGGCGGTGACCCTAAATTGCCAGGTCACGCTTGCCTTCGCGAAATGGGTCAAGAACGAATTGGCGCCGGCGGCGCGTACGCGCTACTGGTCGGGCATTGGCACGATCGTTCCCCTGGGGGGCTATTCCTGCCGGCGGATGAACAATAGCCGGCAACGCTACAACCCGATGTCGGAACATGCCCATGGCAACGCCATCGATGTCGGCACTTTCGTCCTGAAGAACGGCCATGTGATCGATGTGCGCAAGAAGGGGCTATTCTCTTTCCGTGAGGGACGGCTGCTGAAGGCGGTGCGAAGCGACAGTTGCCGCTATTTCGACACCGTGCTTGGCCCCGGCAGCAATCCCGAACACTGGAACCATTTCCACTTCGATCTCAGGGATCGCAAGGGTGGGCGACGTTACTGCAGTATGTAGCAGCCGGTTTGCTTGGGCGAACGCGATTTACCCATGAAGGGAATCGCAGTTAACTGCGACCCGCCAAGGTAGGAGAGTCATTCGATGGAAGACGTTCCACGACGGAAGGGAACTTTGGGGAGGGCACTGGTTGCCGCTCTCGTTGCGATTGTTCTCGTGATCGGCGGCCGCTGGTACGCCTATGTCGCCTATGCAGACGATCCCTTTGATGAAGTCGGCATCGGTCTCAACACGATGATGCCAGGCCCGATCCGCGAGAAGGGCTGTGCGATGTTGAAGGACCGTTTCGAGAACAAGACGTTGCCACCGGCTGGTTGTGGCGTGAACGGCAGCTGGTGATCCGCAGCCCTTTCGGTGCCTGATCGGTACTTAGCCGGCAAAAAGAAAAAAGCCGGCACGAGGGCCGGCTGTAGTGGCGCTCAGCAACGACAGGGGATCTTTGCTGGCTCCGGAAAAAACTATATCGCGCAATGACGCATGAAATATGGATACGAGGGCAATCAGTCTTCAAGTATCATCGGCGCTGACGCTGTCACCAAGAGGCGTTGGGCGGGGTTGCGACAACCGTTGCTCACCTAACGAAACATATGCCCGACGAAAGTCACGATTTGATGACAACTTATTCGTTTAGGCGAACGCACTGTTCCGTCATGCGGGATGGTAAAAGCCTGTTACCGGCTATATAGCGGGCAAACGCCGCGAAAATAATCACAAAGCCGGACTTTGCCTGCATCATGGCCCCGATCATTTCCATCCGTAACCTCACCAAAACCTATTCCAACGGGTTTCAGGCGCTGAAAGGTGTCGATCTCGATATCGAACGGGGTGAAATCCTGGCGCTGCTCGGGCCGAACGGCGCTGGCAAGACGACGATGATCTCCATCGTCTGCGGTATCGCCAATCCAAGCGGCGGCACTGTCACCGTTGGCAATCATGACGTGGTGAAGGAGTTTCGCGCCACGCGCACGATGATCGGGCTGGTGCCGCAGGAGCTGACGACTGACCAGTTCGAGACGGTGTGGAACACGGTGACTTTTTCACGCGGGCTGCACGGCAAGAAGCCGAATCCGGCTCATATCGAGCGGGTCCTGCGGGACCTGTCCCTTTGGGACAAGAAAGACAACATGCTGCGCCAGCTTTCCGGCGGCATGAAGCGACGCGTGCTGATCGCCAAGGCGCTGTCGCACGAGCCCGAGATTCTCTTCCTCGACGAGCCGACGGCGGGTGTCGATGTGACGCTGCGCAAGGATATGTGGCACGTCGTCGAGCAACTGCGCGCCAACGGCGTCACCATCATCCTGACGACGCATTATATCGAGGAAGCCGAAGAGATCGCCGACCGCGTCGGCGTTATCAATGGCGGCAAGCTGCTGCTGGTGGAGGAGAAGAAGGCGCTGATGGCCAAGCTCGGCCGCAAGCAGCTTATCCTCGATTTGGCAGAGCCGCTGGATGCCGTTCCGCCCTGTCTCGACGGCAACGGTCTGTCGCTGGGGCCGAACGGTACGACGCTGATCTATGATTTCGATGCCGAACATGAGCAGTCCAGCATCGCAGTGCTGCTGTCGCGCCTGTCGGCCGAGGGCATTCATTTCAAGGACCTGTCGACCCGCCAGAGCTCGCTCGAGGACATCTTCGTATCGTTGGTGGGAGAGAGCAAATGAACTTCGAGGCGATCAAGGCTATCTATGGTTTCGAGATGGCGCGCACGCGCCGCACGCTGTTGCAGAGCGTCGTCTCGCCGGTCATTTCGACGTCGCTTTATTTCATTGTCTTCGGCGCTGCGATCGGCTCGCGCATCCAGCAGGTGGAGGGCGTCTCCTACGGCGCCTTCATCACGCCCGGGCTCATCATGCTGACGCTGCTCGGCCAGTGCATCAGCAACGGCTCCTTCGGCATCTATTTTCCGAAGTTCACCGGCACGATTTACGAGGTTCTGTCCGCACCCGTCGCCATGACCGAAATTGTGCTCGGCTATGTCGGCGCGGCCGCGACCAAGGGCATGCTGATCGGGCTGATCATCCTGCTGACGGCGACATTCTTCGTCGATATCACCATAGAGCATCCGTTCATGATGATCCTGTTCTTCGTGCTGACGGCGATAACCTTCAGCCTGTTCGGTTTTATGATCGGCATATGGGCCGGGAATTTCGAGCAGCTCAACCTCATTCCGATGCTGGTCGTGCCGCCGCTGACCTTCCTCGGCGGCAGCTTCTATTCCATCAACATGCTGCCGCCCTTCTGGCAGGCGGTGAGCCATCTCAATCCGGTGCTCTACCTCGTTAGCGGCTTCCGCTGGAGCTTCTATGGCATTGCCGACGTCAATCCGGTGCTGAGCCTTGCGATGATCACGCTTTTCCTCCTCATCTGCCTCGCGGCCCTTTGGTGGATTTTCAAGACGGGATATCGGTTGCGGAACTGATCGGCTGAGTTTTTTTCCGCAAGCCGGACTGTTGCAATCGCGGTTCTCGCGGCTCATAAACTCCGCGCCGGTGTAACAGGCGAAGCAAGGTGATCAGTCATCGGGAAGCGGGGCGCGATGACGGCCATGCAGCATGCCTGGGCATCGAAGTCGATCCTTTTTGCAGGTGTTCCATGCCCACAATCTCCCCGCAGCATTCACTGCCCGACGTTCTCTCGCGCCTCGACCGCTTGACGAATTGGGAGCGCAAGCCGCGCGGGGAGATGCGCGTCGGGCTCGAGCCGATGCTCGATCTCATGCAGCGGTTGGGCAATCCTCATCAGAGTTTTCGCGCCATCCATGTTGCCGGCACCAAGGGCAAGGGGTCCGTCTGCGCGCTTGCCGCCGCCGCCTTGCTGCGAGCGGGATGGCGGGTCGGCCGTTATGCCTCACCGCATGTCGACCGCGTGAATGAGCGTATCAGCGTATTGGGCCAGGAAGTCGAGGACGACCGGTTGGCGGAAGCGCTGGAGAAGGTGCTGGACAGCTACGAGCTTGCCAAGCGAGAGGCGACGCCGGGCGAGGACGCTACCTGGTTCGATGTGATAACGGCCGCCGCTTTCGTCGTCTTCAGGGATGCGGGTCTGGATTGGGCCGTCGTGGAGGTTGGGCTTGGAGGGCGGCTGGACTCCAGCAATGTGGTCTTCGGTGAAGTTGCCATCGTTACCAATATCGAACTTGAGCATACGGAAATTCTCGGGAACACGCGCGAGGCGATCGCCGGCGAGAAGGTCGGTATCTTGAAGCCCGGGGCGACGCTTGCCACCACGCTTGCCACCACCGATGCCGCAGGACGTGTCTTGCAGCGGCGCGCCGATGAACTCGGCTGCCGCGTACTGCGCGCGGACGTTGCCGAGGATGCGACGATCGCGGACAGGAATGCTGCGTTGGTCGGCCTGGTTCTCGATCATTTGGGGCTGCAGGGCGAACGCGTTCGTGCGGGGGCTGAAACAGGCGCAGCAATTGGCGCATGGCTGCTCGATCAGGCGGTCAGGGACAATGCGCGTCTGCCGGGGCGCATGGAGCGGTTTGCCTTCACGCTTCCGGCCACGTCGAACACCGCGCAACGCGTGGTACCGATGGTGATGGACGGCGCGCATGTTCCGTTCAATCTCGAGGCTGTCCTGCGCGATATTACACGCTCTTCCGATTTCGGCGGCAAGTGCGTCGCCATCGTCGCACTGGCATCCGACAAGGATGCGGAGGGCTTCCTGACGGTCCTGTCCCGATCCGTCACCTACGTCGTCTTTACGGAAGCGTCCGGGTCCGGTCGCTCTCATCCGGCCCATGAATTGGCAACGCTGGCAACATCCATGGGGGTAGCCTGCGAAGCCGAGCCAGATCCGCGCAAGGCGCTGGACCGGGCTGCGATGAAGATCTCCGAAGATGGTGGCTGGATCCTCGTGACCGGGTCGCTCTATCTGGTGGGCGCGCTACGAGGTACCGTGCTGGAAGGTGCCGCTTGACGATGGAAATCACTATTCGGCCCGCCGCTCCCGAGGATGCCGCGGCCATAGCCCGCCTGCACCTTGCGGTTTGGCGGGACACCTATCGGGAGCTGGCCACGCCCGATGCCATTCGCATCATGGATGAGGCTTTCCGGCGCGCGAGATGGACGGCCACCTTGTCCGAGCCGGGCCGTGATCAACTGGTGCTTCTCGCCGAGCAGAACGGGCGGTTGGTTGGCATTGGTGCGGCTGGCGCGCCGTCATCGGCTCTCTTCGAGGGGCGGGGCGAGATACGATCGCTCTACGTCGACCCTGCCATCAAGCGTCAGGGTATCGGTCGCCGACTCATGCGGGAACTGGCACAACATCTGGCTGCCTTGAATTATCCCGGCGCGGCACTCGGCGTCGTCGTCGGCAACGATCCGGCGATTGCATTTTATCAATCGCTGGGCGGAAGCGTGACGGGACGTTACACCGATCCAGGCCCAGTCTGGCGATCCGAAAATATCATCCTCGTATGGGATGACCTCACGCTGCTGATGTAGCATCGCGCCGGTTTTCATCCACTGGCGGCCTTTCTCCGTGGCGTCATCGTCATGGCCATGACGCCGATGATGACGCAGACCAGACCGATGCCGGCCGTCTGGGTCAGGGGCTCCCCAAGGAAGACGACGCCGATGGCGACACCGATCGGGACGCGCAAATAGGCCTGCGCCGTGGTGCCGATCGAGCCGAGGGTCTGGATCAGCCGGAAATAGATCGAAAAGGCAAGCGCGGTCGACAGGATGGCGAGCGCCAGGAGAGCCAGGATCGATGCCGTGGAAGGCGTGAGCGTCCATGGCTGATCCACGACGAGGCTGACCGGGATGAGAATGACGGCGCCGCAGAGCAGGGAGCCGACTGCGGGCATCATCGGATCGAGGCCCTTGAAATTGCGGCCGAATAGGGCGGCACCGGCATAGCAGGCCGATGCCACGACGACGGCGAGCTGCGCGGGCAATTGCCGACCGACGCCGTTCAAGGCGTCGAAGCCGATGATGAAGCAGATGCCCGCCAGCCCTATGGCGATGCCGAACAGCTTGTATGCAGTGACGCGCTCGTTGCGCAGGAGCACGGCAGCAAGCAGGAAGGTGAAGATGGGTGTGGTGGAGTTCAGGATAGTCGCCAGGCCGGCATCGACCGTGCGTTCGGCCCAGGCAATCAGCGTGAAGGGAAGGACGCTGTTGAGGCAGGCCTGGATGAAGAAGCGACGCCATATCGCCGGCTCTTTCGGCAGGCTCAGCCCTCGCCAGCGGATAATTGCAAATAGCACACCACCGGCAATAAGCGTGCGTGCGGCGATGAGGGTAATCGGTGGGATGGTCGCCACACCGATCCGGATGAAGGTGTAGGAGGCGCCCCAGAGGGTCGCGAGCATCAAAAGGAGCAGAAGCTCCGTCGTGGCGTTGGTCTTTGTCTGTAGCATCACGGCTGAACTTTCGGGATCGATACTGCGATATATGCCGTCATCCCTAGCGTGTATTCGGCCCGCAATGCTTCGGCCCTCATCGAACTATTGCACTCAATCCCGCAGCCGCAGTTCGTCGGTCTGCATCTGCATCGATCCCAGCGTTTCGAGGAAGCTCATGCCGAGCAGGCTCTGATCGAGCTTGCCTTCCTCGGCGACGGTTGCCTTGACATCACGGCGCACGATCGGGCCGATGGCGACGGAGCCGAGCTCGACGGGGGCGGCTCTTGCCCGGCCGTTTGCAGTGATCATGGTCATGGAATAGGTGAGGTTTTCAGGGATGATGCCGACACGCTCGGCGTCATCCCGCGATAATGCGATTGAGCTGGCGCCGGTGTCGACGAGCATGTCGATCGGCTGGCCGTTTATCATCACTTGCGCCTGAAAATGACCGTTCGAGAGCTTGTGGAGAATAACCTCCTGGCCGCCCTCGCTGGTCGTAACAACGACGGCATGTCCGGGGACCAGGGCGGCAAACAGCCGGCTGCCGACTTCCTGGGCGTCGCGCCGGTAAACATAGGCGGTCGCCAGCGCCATGATGATCACCAGCCAGACCAGCAGATTGCGCGCCGACTGGCTGACGGTTCGACGGCTTGCCCAGATGCCCGCGGCCATGGTCAGCGAAAGGGGTAGGAGATAGACGATGCGAGCAAAATCGTCATTGGGCATGCCGAAGGTCATGCCGCTATTGTTGTTGAAGAGCAGAAGCGCGAGACCGATGCCGATAATGGCGAGGGCGATGTTTAGGCGATTCATACGACGCTGCGCTCCCGCGCCAGGCGCTGGCGCCGGGTTTCCCGGCGCGGCTTGCGCTCAACGGTCGCGAGACGCTCCGGCAGCGCCTTCATGATGTCAAGGCGTTCCGCGTCGCTATAGGTCATCCATCCGCCGATTTCCTCGCGCGTGCGCCCGCAGCCGAAGCAATAGCCGGTGTTCAAATCGATGGAACAGACAAGAATGCAAGGTGTTAGCATGAGATCATATATCGATGCTTCAGACGCACATGGCAAGGGTGCAGAAAGCGGCGATCTCGCAAATCTGCTGCGCAGCGCCGATGGTGTCTCCGGTATGGCCAGAAAGCCGGTGACGCACGCGCCGGGTGAAGAGAAATGCCGCCGCTGCGGTGACAAGAAGGCAGAGGACAAAGGCCGGAAGCCTGAGGCTCGGCCAGAGCAAAAACGCCGAAAGCACCAGCGCGGTGATCAGTGCGATCTGCATGGGGCCATAGTCCGGTTTTCCCGCCGAGGCTGCGACCCCGTCCGGCTTGGCCGCCGGCAGAACATACCAGTGCCAGACCATGGCGCCGCGGCTCAAGACGGCGGCGGCCGGGATGGTCAGCGCCGCGTCGAAGGGAGCGAGGCCGCGACCTATGGCGGCAAGAGCGGCAGCGCGCAGCCCGAAGGAAAGGATCAGCGCCACCGCGCCATAGGTGCCGATGCGGCTGTCCTTCATGATGGCAAGCGCCCGGTCGCGATCCTTGCCTCCGCCGAGCCCGTCGGCGGTATCGCCGAGCCCGTCTTCATGAAGCGCGCCGGTCGTTACCGTCTGGACAGCAAGCGCCAGGAGTGCGGCCATCAGCGGGTCGGCGTCGAAGGCCAGCAACACGCCGAAGATGATTGCGGCGGGCAGGGCGATCAGCAGGCCGGCGAAGGGAAAGGCACTGGAGACACGGGCAAGCTTGCCGTCATCGCCCTCGAAGAAGGATGCGGGCACGGGAATGCGGCTCAAGAAAACCACGGCGCGGGCGATGTCGTCCGTATATTCCCGAATATTCATTCTTGCCCCGTTATTCCCGCGACAGCATCGGGCGCTTTTTGCAGTTGTTCGCGCCCGTGCCGAAGACTAATAGAGTCGCACGCAAAAAAACCTGATTTGAGACCAAAAGACAAGGAACGGCATTCATGAGCGTTACCGGCCTGCCATTCGACGATTTCCGCACGCTGCTGCGCGACCTTCCAGGCCCGGATCCCCGAGCGCTGGTGGCGGCGCGCGAGCGCGACGCGCAGCTCACCAAGCCGCCCGGTGCCCTCGGCCGCCTCGAGGAGATTGCCTTCTGGCTTGCGGCCTGGACCGGCCGTGCGCCGGCCGTCACCCGACCGCTCGTTGCGATCTTTGCCGGCAATCACGGCGTCACCAAGCAGGGCATCACGCCGTTTCCGCCTTCGGTGACGCAACAGATGGTGGAGAACTTCGCCGCCGGCGGTGCCGCCATCAATCAAATCTGTGTCACCTATGATCTCGGCCTGAAGGTGTTCGATCTGGCGCTCGATTATCCGACCGGCGACATTACCGAAGAGCCGGCGCTCTCTGAACGTGACTGTGCAGCGACCATGGCCTTCGGCATGGAGGCGATTGCCGGCGGTACGGACCTGCTCTGCATCGGCGAAATGGGCATCGGTAACACCACAATCGCAGCTGCCATTCACTACGCGCTCTATGGCGGCACGGCGGCGGAATGGGTCGGCCCTGGAACCGGTTCGGAAGGCGAGATGCTGAAGCGCAAGATCGCCGCTGTCGAAAAGGCCGTGGCGCTGCACCGCGAGCATCTCTCCGACCCGCTGGAAGTGCTGCGTCGCCTGGGCGGTCGCGAGATCGCCGCCATGGCCGGCGCCATTCTCGCCGCCCGCATGGAGCGCATCCCTGTTGTCATCGACGGCTATGTGGCAACCGCCGCCGCATCGATCCTTAAGGCCGCCAATCCGTCTGCTCTCGATCACTGCTTGATCGGCCACGTCTCAGCCGAGCCGGGACATCTGAAGGCGATCGACAAGCTTGGCAAGACGCCGCTTTTGGCGCTGGGCATGCGGCTCGGCGAGGGCACGGGTGCGGCGCTTGCCGCTGGGATCGTCAAGGCCGCCGCCGCTTGCCATTCCGGCATGGCGACGTTCGAGAGCGCTGGCGTCACCAAAAAGCACTGACGGATAAATTGCGAGGCGCGGCGATTGCGTGCCTCGCCTCCAAAATTCCGTCCGACTCTCGATTTATGTCATAAAGCCGTAACAAATCCTGGGGCCGACTCAGTCGCCGTCTTGCCTTGGGCAAGGCGAGACTGTATTCGCAAAGCAGCTAAATTGCAGCCAGGACAGTGCAAGCGGGGCAAGGATGGCCGAGTTTTCGAAATCAGCGGTAACCAAGGAAACGGGTATCCGGCACTTTTTTGCCGCTGCCAGCTATTCCTGGGGCGGCTTTCAGCGCCTGCTGCAGGAATCCGCGTTCCGGCAGGAACTCCTGTTTGCGGCAGTTGCGTTGATCCTGTTGATCGCGGTCGGTGCAACGCTTGGCGAAATCATGATTGCCGTCGTGCTGTTTCTCGGCGTTTTCGCGGTCGAGGCGATGAACACCGCGGTTGAAGAAGTGATCGACCGGATTTCGCCGGAGATTTCCAATGTCGGCAAGCACGCGAAGGATCTGGGATCCTTTGCCGTTCTCTGCATGCTGGTCGCGTCTGGCCTCTATGTGCTGTACATCATCGGCTACCACCTGTTTTTCCGCTAGTCGTCTTCTGCTCCAGCGTCAGGCAAAGCTTTTCTTGCGGCGTTCGACTGATGGCGCGTCCTCGACGGCCGGCAGGCTTTGCAGCACGCGCTTGGCCGGCAGGATGGCGATGACCTCGGTTCCTTCGCGCAGCTTGGATTTCAGCATGAACTGACCGTCATGCTTGGCAAGGATCGCCTGCACTATCGGCAATCCCAAACCCGTTCCCTGTTCCGCGCTCTTGATGGCGATCGAACCCTGACCGAAGGCGGAGAGAACCACCGGTATCTCTTCTTCGGGAATGCCGGGGCCATTGTCCCTGATTGCCACATACTGCCCGCCGCCGGAGGTCCAACCGACCTTGACGGTGATCTCGCCGCCCTGGGGCGTGAACTTCACGGCATTGGACAGGAGGTTGAGGATGACCTGCCGAATGGATTTCTCGTCGGCCCAGACGGAAGGTAACTGCGGCTCGAACTGCGGCGAGATGGAGATGTTTTTGCCGCGCGCGCGCAGCTGCACCATGCCGATGCAATCCTCCGCGACATCCAGTAGCGAAATCGCCTCTTCGTTCAGCTCGTATTTGCCGGCCTCGATGCGCGAGAGATCGAGTATCTCGTTGATCAGATTGAGCAGGTGCTGCCCGGAGCGATGGATATCCGTCGTATATTCGCGATAGGTGGCGTTGTTGAGCGGGCCCATGACTTCCGCCGACATGACCTCGGAGAAGCCGAGGATGGCGTTCAGCGGCGTCCTGAGTTCATGCGACATCGAGGCGAGGAAGCGGGACTTGGCGAGGTTGGCCTCTTCGGCGCGGCGACGGGCCTCGTCCGACATGGATTTGGCGACCTCGAGTTCCGCGATCAGGTCGTCTTTTTCCGATTGGAAGGAGAGGATTTTCAGGTTGGACTGAAACATCCGGTTCGTGATGAAGGTGAAGAAGATCACGGCGACGGTGACGGCTGCGGCAAGCGTTATATCGAGCGGACCGCGGGTCAACGCCGCCTTGACGGCGAGCGCGACGATTGCCGGGGCGAAGGCGAAGGGCACGGCGCGCGGCAACATGAAATTCGCCATGGTGGTGATGCAGATCGCCACCAGCAGCGTTGCGCCTTTATAGAGCAGGAAGCTGTCGCCGCCGCAGGTGGAGCAGCTGTGCATCGCGAAGAAAGCCCAGCAAAAGCCGATAAGCAACTGGCCGAGCAGCAGGATCTGGCGCCATTTCTTGGCACGTCCGATCGTCATCTCGTACTTCTTCGCGCGACGACCGAGCAGCATGTTGACGGCATGCATCGTTAGCGTCGGAATGGCCCAGATGAAGATCTGGGCGTCGCGGGTGAGATAAGCGCCGAGGGCCGCAACGATGATCACGAAGATCGGCATGACCGAGGCGCCCTGCAACAGGGTGTCGACATGCGTCATCATCAGTTCACGGTCGAAACTCCGGCTATGGCCGGATTGCAGTCGCTCGCGCGTCTGCCGCACGGCCTTCGACACAGCCCGGTTACGGTGACTGCGCGATCGGTCGACGATGATTTTATCTGTCGATGTACTGACGCCGGTACTCATGGTTGCGTTGAAACTTGGCTTGCGGAAGGCTACAGACTAGCGGTCAAATCTTAAGAAGATGCTGCCTGAAATGTTTTGTTTGCCATCTTTACCAAGGGTTTGTTCGTGAAGGAGGCAAAAGCGTGACGCGATCTGGGCGCCTGTTTCGTGACGGCATAACGACGTTCGCCCTGCTGGTGCTGCTCGCCTTGCTGGCATTCAAGTTGAACAATCGCTCGGAACTGGTTCAAACCGGACGGTTTTATGTCGTTGATGGCGACACGCTTGCTCAAAGCGGCGAGCGTTTTCGGCTGCGTGGCATCGATGCGCCGGAATATCGGCAGCAATGTCAGCGCAATAATGTGAGTTGGGCCTGCGGCGAGGAGGCTCGCAGAGTTCTTGATCGGCTTATGAAGACGGGTTCGCCCGAATGTAGGGGTGGCGAAAAGGACCGTTACGGCCGGCTGCTGGTCATCTGTAAGGCGGGCGATGTCGACATCAATGCCGCGATGGTCCGCAGCGGCATGGCGGTGTCCTACGGGGGCTATGCGGCTGAGGAGGCTCAGGCACGGCAGGCGGAGGCGGGGCTTTGGGCCGGCGAGTTCGAACGGCCGCGCGACTATCGGCGCGAGGAGCAGATGCAGCATGCGTCCGGTGGCGATCCGCTTGGCGGGCTGGCGGACTATCTGCGAAAGCTGGTGGGATGGGAGCAATGACGATGCCGGGCGATGAGTTGCAGGCGTTGCGTGACGCGATCGTCCTTTGTCGGATCTGTCGTGACGCGCCTGCGCGCGGCGCGGCGGATCGGCTGCCGCATGAGCCGAGGCCGGTTGCCGTATTATCGTCAACGGCGCGCATCCTGATCGCCGGGCAGGCGCCGGGACTGCGCGTTCACGAAAGCGGCCTGCCGTTCAACGACGCGTCCGGCGACCGGTTGCGGCAATGGCTTGATGTCGACCGCGACAGTTTCTACAATCCCGATCACTTCGCCATCGTACCGATGGGCTTCTGTTTTCCCGGCTATGACGCCGCCGGCAGCGACTTGCCGCCGCGCAGAGAGTGCGCGCCGTTGTGGCGGCAAAAGGCCCTCGATGCCATGCCGCAGATCGAACTTGTCCTGGCCATCGGGCAATATGCCCAGGCCTGGCACCTCGGCGCGGCGCGAATGACGTCGATGACCGAAACGGTTTCGGAATGGCGGCGCTATCTTCTGACCAATCGGTCGCCGGCCGTTCTGCCGCTACCGCATCCGAGCTGGCGCAACAGCGGCTGGCTGAAGCGCAATCCCTGGTTCGAGGCGGAGTTGCTGCCGGTATTGCAAGAACGTGTGAAAATCCTCGTTTCTTGAAACAAGTTTCTTTTCTTTCGTCAAAAACACGCTATAGAGAGAATATAATTCGAAAGGATAGCCGAAATGGACCGTCTCGACCGCAAAATCCTGCGCCTGTTGCAGGAAGATTCCACTCTTGCCGTGGCCGATCTTGCCAAGAAGGTCGGGCTGTCGACGACACCATGCTGGCGCCGCATCCAGAAGATGGAAGAGGACGGCGTCATTCGCCGCCGCGTCGCGCTGCTCGATCCGGAAAAGGTCAACACCAAGGTTACCGTTTTCGTCTCGATCCGTACCAATAGCCATTCGATCGAATGGCTGAAGCGCTTTTCCGAAGTGATCGCAGATTTCCCGGAAGTGGTCGAATTCTACCGCATGAGCGGCGATGTCGACTATCTGCTGCGCGTCGTCGTTCCCGATATCGCCGCCTATGACGCTTTCTACAAGCGTATGATCGCCAAGATCGAAATTCGCGACGTTTCTTCGGCCTTCGCGATGGAGCGGATCAAGTATTCGACGGAACTACCGCTGGATTACATGCTGCTGGAGAATGCGAAGTCGCAGGAGGACTAAGCGCCACATTTGCAATGGCGCTTAGTAAGGAACGGCTGGCTAAATTACTTCCTATCCAGCCGCGCCAGCAGGGACGAGGTGTCCCAGCGATTGCCGCCCATGGCCTGGACGTCGCCGTAGAATTGGTCAACCAGGGCGGTCAGTGGAAGCTTGGCCTCGTTGCGGCGAGCTTCCGCCAATACGATGCCGAGATCCTTGCGCATCCAGTCGACGGCGAAGCCGAAGTCGTATTTGCCGGCGTTCATGGTCTTGTGGCGGTTTTCCATCTGCCAGGAGCCGGCCGCTCCCTTGGAAATGACATCCACGACCTTTTCGATGTCGAGGCCGGCCTGCTTGCCGAAATGGATGCCTTCCGCGAGGCCCTGGACAATGCCGGCGATGCAGATCTGGTTGATCATCTTGGTGAGCTGACCCGCGCCGACCGTGCCCATCAGGCCGACCATGCGGGCATAGGCGTCGATGACGGGCTTAGCCTTCTCGAATACGGCCTCGTCGCCACCACACATGACGGTCAGCACGCCATTCTCCGCGCCGGCCTGGCCGCCGGAGACGGGAGCATCAATGAAATTAACGCCTTTTTCCTTGGCAGCGGCATGGAGTTCGCGAGCAACTTCCGCGCTCGCTGTCGTGTTGTCGATCAGGATCGCACCCACCTTCATGCCTGAGAGCACGCCGTCCGTGCCGATCGTTACCGAGCGCAGGTCGTCGTCATTGCCGACGCAGGTAAAGACGAAATCGGCGCCTTCGGCCGCGGCGGCAGGGGTGGAGGCAAACTTGCCATCAAATTGCTTGGCCCAGGCTTCCGCCTTGGCGATGGTGCGGTTGTAGACGGTGACGTCGTGACCGCCCTTGATCTTCAGATGCCCTGCCATGGGATAGCCCATGACGCCCATGCCGATGAAAGCGACCTTTGCCATTCGCGAAACTCCCTTACGAATTTTGACTGAAGGCTTAGCGGAAAGGCGAGGGGGACGGAAGACCGATTTGTCGGCGAACTTGTCTCGGTTTCATTCTGTTTGGAAGATAATTCCGCGTATTCCTTGTTTGTCGAAATCGAATTTCGACGCAACCGTGGAAATTCACAATATCAGATGTCGATATAATCCATGGATTTGCAATTCTTAGGACATCAATAGCAATGCCGGTGGCAACGGGACCAGTCCCGATCCGGTGGGGAAAGGACTTTTCATGATCTCGCGCAGACAGACACTCAGCCTTCTCGGCGCCACGGCCGCAGCACTCGCGCTGCCTTCGATACGGCCGGCGCGCGCTGCCGCCGCAACTACCTTTCGCATAGGCTGGCAGAAGAACGGTGTGCTGGCGCTCGCCAAGCGCAAGGGCTCGCTGGAAAAGCGGCTTGCCGATCGCGGCATCTCGGTCGAATGGTCCGAATTCACCTCCGGTCCGCCGCTTCTGGAGGCGTTGGGCGCCGGTGCGCTCGATTTCGGCGCGACGGGCGACGTGCCGCCGCTCTTCGCGCAGGCCGCAAACGGCAATCTGCTTTATGTGGGCCAGTACTCGGGAAGCCCGGAGGGCTCGGCCATTCTGGTGCGCAAGGATTCGCCGATCCAGACGCTTACCGACCTCAAGGGCAAGAAACTGGCCTTCAAGCGCGGCTCGAGCGCTCACAATGTCGCCGTCAAAGCGCTGCGCAAGGGTGGTCTGACCGTGGACGACGTCCAGGCGCTCGATCTGGCGCCGCCGGACGCATCCGCTGCTTTCAAGACCGGTGCGATCGACGCTTGGTCGATCTGGGATCCCTATCTTGCCATCGCCGAGGCCGACCCGGATACCCGTATCCTGGCGACGGCGCGTGGTCTGCTCGATTCCTACAGCTATTTCCTGGGAAATGCCGATTTCACCAAGGACAATGCGCAGGTCGTCGTGGATGTGCTCGATGAGCTCGCAAAGGTCGGTACCGCGGCGCAGACCAATCTTGACGATACGGTCGCCGCACTATCGGAGATCACCGGCGTGCCGGCCAATATTACGCGGGTGACGCTGACGCGCCCGGATTTCAATCTTGGCGCCGTTTCGACCATCACCGACGCAGCCATCGCCTATCAGCAGGGGCTGGCGGACGAATTTTACGGCCTCGGGATCGTTCCGAAGAAGCTCGCCATCACCGATATTGTCTGGCGGCCGAAGGCGAGCTGAACAACGACGACTTATTCGTTATCACCGATATGATGGCCCCGCTCGAAACATGACGGGCGCGGGCCATCTCGCGGAAAAATATTCCGCGAGATGGCCAACAATAGAAAATCTGCATTGTCGATATAATCGGTAGTCTATGCCACTATCCCTTGGAAGCTCCAAGGGACATGCTCCCGATGACACGCGCCTAGAAGACAGGAAAACACCATGACCGCGACCGCCAAACCCATTGACTTCCTGTGGTTCATTCCGACCTCCGGCGACGGCACCTATCTCGGGTCGACCGATCTCAACCGCGGGCCGGAAATCGGCTATCTCACGCAGATCGCCCAGGCGGTCGACCGGCTCGGCTTTTCCGGCGTATTGCTGCCGACGGGCGTTTCCTGCGAAGAGTCCTTCATTACGGCCGCCGCTCTGTCGGCGCACACACAGAAGCTGAAGTTCCTGGTGGCCATCCGCCCCGGTACGGCGTCGCCAGCCTACTACGCCCGTCTCGCCTCGACGCTTGATCGTGTTTCGAACGGTCGCGTGCTGCTCAACATCGTGGTCGGCGGCAGTCCGGCCGAACTGGCGGGCGATGGCATTCATCTCGAACATGACGAGCGCTATGCCCATGCCGACGAGTTCTTCACCGTATGGGAAGAGCTCATGGAGAAGGGCTCTTCGACATTCGAAGGCAAGTATATCCAGGCGACCAACGCAAGGCTTGGTCTGCCTCCGGTTCAGTCGCCGCGTCCACCGCTCTATTTCGGCGGCTCCTCGGATGCCGGCATCGATTTTTCGGTGGGCCGCGTCGACAAGTATCTGACCTGGGGCGAGCCGCCGGCACAGGTGGCCGAGAAGGTTGAGAAGGTCCGCGCCGCCGCCGCCAAGAAGGGCCGCGAAGTCAGCTTTGGCATCCGCCTGCATTTCATCGTCCGCGAGACGGACGAAGAGGCATGGGCCGCAGCCGACCGGCTGATTTCCAAGCTCGATGACAAGACGATCAGCGAAGCGCAGGAGCAGTTCGTCAACCAATCCGACTCCGTCGGCCAGAAGCGCATGGCCGCCCTTCATGGTGGTCGCCGCGACAAGCTGGAAGTTTCGCCGAACCTCTGGGCAGGCGTTGGCCTCGTCCGCGCGGGGGCCGGTACGGCTCTCGTCGGTTCGCCGAAGACGGTCGCGGCACGGTTGCGTGAATACCAGGATATCGGCATCGAAACGGTGATCGGTTCCGGCTATCCGCATTTGGAGGAGGCCTACCGCGTCGCGGAATTGCTGTTCCCCGAACTCGGGCTGTCCCGCGAGGAACAGCGAGCAGGCTTCCGCAACGAATTCGGCGCCAAGCAGATTTTCGCCGGCGGCAGCCATGGCGGCAATCTGAAAGTCGTTTCCGGCTCGTAACGCGAACAGATCAGGGAGATACTCATGTCGGCATTCGACACGTCCTTCGTCCGCGTTGCCGCGCAAAGCCGGGTCCGCCCGGCCAAGCCGGTGCGGCCGACCATCTCCCTGGAGCGGTTTTTGCCTTTCCTGCTGCCGGCCGTCGTCATAGCGGCCTGGCAGCTAGGTTCGTCGGTCGGGTGGATCTCCACGCGCATCATGCCATCGCCGGCGGCCGTCGTGCTTGCCTTCTGGCAGACGACGATCTCCGGCCAATTGCCGCATAATATCCTCGTCAGCGCCGGGCGTGCCTTTGCCGGCCTGCTGGTCGGCGGCTCGATCGGCTTCCTGCTCGGCATCGCCAACGGCGTGTCGCGGCTGTCGGAGAAGCTGACCGATACGACGCTGCAGATGCTGCGTACTATCCCGCATCTGGCCATGGTGCCACTGGTTATTCTCTGGTTCGGGATCGGTGAGGAATCGAAGCTGTTCCTGACGGCGCTCGGGGTCATGTTCCCGATCTACCTCAACACCTATCACGGCGTTCGCAATGTCGATCGCGGCTTGATCGAGATGGGCCGGGTCTATGGCATGAGCAACTGGACGCTGTTCAAGAAGGTGATCTTCCCCGGCGCCCTGCCGTCGATCCTTGTCGGCCTGCGCTTCGCGCTTGGCATCATGTGGCTGACGCTGATCGTGGCGGAATCGATCGCCGCCTCATCGGGCATTGGTTACATGGCCAACAATGCCCGCGAGTTCGGCATGACCGATGTCGTGGTGCTGACGCTGGTCATTTACGCTGTACTCGGCAAGCTCGCCGATGTCGTCGCCCGGACGCTCGAGCGTAGGGCGCTGCGCTGGAACCCGGCCTATCAGAATTGAGGAGATATCCATGACCGCCATCGCATTGGAACGCGATCATCAGGGCTCCTCCGCGAGTGCTCCATTGCAGACGGGTGCCGCCGCGATCCACATCAAGGGTCTGGAAAAGAGCTTTGACAATAATCGTGTGCTGCGCGGCATCGATCTCGATATTCCCGCCGGCCAGTTCGTCGCCGTCATCGGCAAGAGCGGTTGCGGCAAGAGCACGCTGCTGCGCATTTTGATGGGACTGGATGAGCCGACGGAAGGCCATCTTCGTTTCGAGACTACGGACGCGAATGATGCAGCGCCAAATGCCCGCATCGTCTTTCAGGAGCCGCGATTGCTGCCCTGGCTTTCCGTCGCCGACAATGTCGCCGTCGGTCTCGGCGAGGGCTTGCCGCAACAGGTGGTACGGTCCGAAACCGCAGCGGTTCTTTCCGAAGTGCAGCTGGCGGAGAAAGCCGGCGAATGGCCGTCGCGGCTTTCCGGCGGCCAACGGCAGCGTGTGGCGCTTGCCCGCGCGCTGGTGAGCAAGCCCGGTGTCCTGGCGCTGGACGAGCCGCTCGGCGCGCTGGACGCGCTCACCCGCATCAGCATGCAGGAACTGCTGAACCGTGTCTGGCGCGAACTCGGCTTCACGGCCGTTCTTGTGACGCATGATGTCAGCGAGGCCGTGCATCTCGCTGATCGTGTCGTCGTGCTGGACGAGGGACGGATCGTGCTTGATCTCGCCGTTCCCCATCCGCATCCCCGCCGCCACGGCAATCCGGCGCTGGCAGAACTCGAGGGACAGTTGCTGGCTGCTATCCTCGGGGATGCTAAGGCAGGCTAATTCGGCCTGGCCTCATTGCCCTCGACATAGAGCCGCAGATTGTCGAAGCCTATTTCCGTGCCCATCAGCCGCGAACCGTTGTCGCCATAGCCGTCGAGAAAGACCACCTGCTCGGTGAAGAGCATTTGGGTGCCGGACGGTTCCGGCGCGAATGCGACGGTGGCGAGCGATACCGAGATGCGCTTGTCGTCGAGCATCATGTCGAAGGCGTAGATGATGCGCTGGTTGGGTATGATGTCGATGTAGCGAGCCTGATAGGCATGCACCACGCCGTCCGTCGAGGCGATACGGTTGCTCTCGCTGCCGCCGGGACGAAAGTCGAGCTGATATTCCAGTGGTGTCCAATCCCCGTGGCAGGAAAACCATTGGCGCTTGTTCTCGGCCACCGCCCAAGCGCCGAAGACGCGCGGCAGGGGTGCCTTGAAATGCCGCTCTATGGTGAGCGTCGCATGTTCCGTCGATCTCCCATTCATTTCGCTATCGTCTCCGTGGAAGTATCGGTCAGAAACTGATCCAGCCGGTCAAAGCTTCTGTTCCATGCCGCCTTGCGTTCGGTGATCCAGCGCTCGACCGACGCCAGCGCTTCCTTGCGCAGATGGTAGGTCCGCACGCGGCCAGATTTTTCCGACAGCACCAGACCGCTGCTTTCCAATACCTGCAGATGCTTCATCACGGTCGGCAGCGCCATGGCGAATGGCTGCGCCAGTTCCGTTACCGAGGCGGGGCCGTTACCAAGACGGTCGATCATGCCGCGCCGGCTCTGGTCCGACAGTGCCTGGAACATGCGGTCGAGGGCTAGCGGTTCCTCAAGCATGCGGGCGTTCCGGGCGGAACTGCGCGGGCAGATTTTCGTGATAGGGATAGAAGTGGAAGTAGGGCATCGCCTCCTTGAGTACGCGGGCGAAGGATGGGCGATCGAGCAGGCGCTGGTAATAGTGCTTCAGCCGGACATGTTGTTTGCCGAAGGGCACCAGCGTTTCGGCATAGAACAGCGCCGGGGCCGCGGCGCAATCGGCCATCGTCAGTGTGTCTCCGGCGATCCATGTTTTTTCGCCCAGTTGCTGCTCGATCATGCCATAGGCTGTGTGCAACAGTGTTTGCGCCTGTTCGACGCTTGCAGGATCACGCGCGCCTTCGGGCCGATTCTTGTCAGCTACGATCGCCTGCATTGGCGCTTGGACATAAAGATCGAAGAAGCGATCCCAGAGGCGGACGCAGAGCGCATCCGTCGGATCGGGCGGCAGCAAGGGCGTTGGGCCGGGATAGTGCCGGTCGAGATATTCGATGATGATGCTGGTTTCCGGAACGGTACTGTCGAGTGCCTCGTCGCGCAGGACGGGGAATTTCCCGATTGGCCACAGCCGGAGCAGGGAGGCGCGCGATTCCTCGTTGCCGAGATCGATGATACGGCTCTCGAACGGCGTGCCGTTCTCGTAAAGTGCCATCAGGACCTTGTGGCAAAAGGAGGCAAGGGGGTGCTGATAAAGAAAAAGGGACATGCTGAGACCTTCCCGCAGCGAGGCTTCGTTCTGAAACTTAACCGAATGGCTAAGTAACAGATCGGCAACGATCGGGCAAGGAATAGTTACCCAATTGGGTAACTATTCAGGATGTTTTACGCGAAGCACCTCATTCCGCGATCAGGCGCGCAATGATCAGATGGCCTGGTGTCGGCTGGCCATCTTCCATGCGGACATTGATGTCGGTGATTTCGACCAGTTCGAAGCCGGTCGCTGTGAGACGTTCGCGCACATAGCTTTCCGCATGGGCGAAACGCTGATGCGGGCCGACCATGTAGGAGCGGCCGGCAAGCGCGCTTTCCGGCAAGGTCTCGGAGGAGAAGATGAAGAGGCCGCCTGGCGTCATGTTGTCTGCTGTGCCGAAGAACAGCGGCTCCAGCGCACCGAGATAGGGTAGAACGTCGGTGGCGGTGATCAGGTCGAAAGGCTCTTCATCGTTGTCGTCGAGGAAATCCTCAACTTCGGCGACGAACAGCGTCTCGTAGAGGTCCTTCTCGTGTGCGACTTCGACCATGTTCTCGGAAATGTCGATGCCGGTGATGTCCTCGACGATGTCGCGCAGCGTGCCGCCGGTCAGTCCCGTACCGCAGCCGAGATCGAGCATGCGCTTGAACGGACCGAGACCGAGCGCCTGCAACCGCTGGCGCACAAGAACCGGAACGTGATAGCCGAGCTGCTCGACAAGTACGTCCTCGAAGACTTCGGCATGCTGGTCGAACAGGGTTTCGACATAGGCGTCGGGCGCCTTCACCGGCGTTTCGCCGCGGCCCATCGAGGCGATGCGTACAGCCGCGCCGCCATGGTCGTCGGGATCGATCGCCAGCACTTGTTGATAGGCGTTGACGGCGGCATCGATGTCGCCGGCCTTTTCCAGCGCGAGCGCGCGGTTATAGGCTTCCGCCAGCGCGTCTTCGTCGATCTTCTTCTTAGCCATGGGACACCAGCCTTTCCGTTTGTCAGGCAGGCCTTAAGGCGCTTCAATGGCTTTTGCAAATAGTTTGGGGCTTTTGCAAATCGTTTGGCAGCCAGCGCTAGTGCAGGATGAACTCTCCCTTCAGCGCGCGCCACTCCGTCGCCGAGATCAGCTTGCGGTGGACATAGCGCACCGAATGCAGCGGTCCGTCCAGCTTTTCCTGCCAGAACTTCAGAAAGCCGCGCATCTCGGGAAAGTTGGGGGCGAGATCGTAGTCCTGCCAGATATAGGTCTGTAGAAATTGAGGATGATCGGGCAGGCGATAGAAGATCTGCGCCGTGGTCAACCCGTAGCCTTGCAACTGCTTCTGCATGTCGTCGTGCATGAGGTCTCTCTTTCTGTTTCCACTACCTTCCGTGACAGATGGTCACGGATAAATGGAAGCACTTCAAGGTAAACCTATGCTTTATAAAAGCGTCATGAAAGAAAATTTATTCACAGAAATCAATATGATAGCAGCCTATGAAGGTGAGTGCTGCTAGGAAGCGGGCGGCATCAGCAGATGTCGCCCGAAATCGGATCAACGTTTCAGATGCCGCGTCAGATAGCCTTCCATGCGAGCCCAGCCATTGCGCATGACTTCGACGATCGAAAGATAGAAAATCGCCGCCCAGAGATAGGCTTGATAGTCGTAGGTCTGCGAGAAGGCGTAGCGCGTCTCTCCCATCAGATCATAGACGGTAATGATGGAGACCGTTGCCGAACTTTTGATCAGCAGAATGATCTCGTTGCCATAGGGGCGCAGCGCGACGATCAAGGCTTGTGGCATGATGACCTTGTAGAAAGTCACAAGCTTGTGCAGGCCGAGCGAAGCAGCGGCCTCGCTCTGGCCGCGATGGACACTCTGTATGGCACCACGCACTATTTCCGCCTGATAGGCTGCCGTGTTCAGTGTGATGGCAAACAGACCGCAGTTGAAGGGATCGCGAAAGAACCACCAGAGACCGATATAGTCGAGGAAGCCGCGCGCCTGCGGAAAGCCGTAATAGACGATGAAAATCTGCGCCAGCAGCGGCGTGCCACGGAAGAGATAGACATAGCCATAGGTCAGGCTGCCCAGAATCTTGTTCTTCGACATTCTGGCAAGGGCGAGCGGAATTGAGAGTATCGCGCCGAGAATAAAGGAATATCCCACCAGCGTTACCGTGATCCAGAGACCATGCAGGAAACGCGGGCCGAACTTGAAGAATTTTGCGTTGTCCCAGTTGGTGATCATCATCGTGATCAGTGCGATGCCGAGCAGCGCCCAGATGAGCAGGAAAAAGTAGCCGACAATACGGGATTTGGAGACGCGCTTCATCGTCTCCGGCGGTGCCGGCTGTGCCGGGATCAATGCTTCAGCGTAGCTCATCGGCGAAACTCCGCGCGTTTTGCCCAGCGATCGAGGTAGGACAAACCAGCTGAGGAGATGATGGCAAGTACCAGATAGAGGGAGCAGGCAACGGCGTAGAAGAAGAACGGCTCCTTTGTCGAGCGTACGGCCAAGCCTGTCTGGCGGATGATATCGGCAAGCCCGATGATGGAAACATAGGACGTGTCCTTCAGCAGGTTCATCCAGAGATTCCCGAGATTGGGGAGTGAAATGCGGATCAGCTGCGGCAGGATGATCAGACGCATCGTGCGGACGCGGTGAAAGCCGAGGGCGTCGCCCGCCTCATACTGACCCTTGGGGATAGCCCTGAAGGCTGATAGCAGCACTTCCGAACAATAGGCTGAAAAGACGATCGAAAGGGCGATCATACCAGCAACGAAGGCATTGATCTCGACCGGTCCGTTATAGCCGATATATGCGAGGGCCGTTTGCAGCAGGATCTGCATGCCGTAGTAGATGATGAAGAGGGTCAGAAGCTCCGGCAGGCCGCGGAAGATGGTGGTGAACACGCCGGCGGCTAGCCGTAGCGACCGTTCCTCGGATTGCTGCGCCAGCGCGACCAGGAAGCCGACGATCAGGCCGAGCGGCAATGTCAGGACGGCCACCGTTATGGTGACCCTGAGGCCACCCGCGATCTCGTCGCCCCAACCGGTATCGCCGCAGGCAATCACGGTGTTCTGGCCGAACAAGGTGAAAAGTCCGACCGGGCCGCACAGCGGATCGAAAATATTACTCAGCCAAGCCCATAGAGAGCCGAGCGCGGAAAACAATCCGCCCATACTATAGTTCCCCTCACGGCTTGGGCCGTGTTACTCTTCTTTAGCCGTTGTCAAACAAAAACGGCGGAAGGGCAAGCTTCCGCCGTCATCTTTTCCCAAGGAATCAACAGGCGATCAGTTGCCGTAGACGTCGAAGTCGAAATACTTGTCCTGGATCTTCTTGTAGGTGCCGTCAGCGCGGATCGCGGCAATGGCCGCGTTGAACTTGTCCTTGAGCGCGGTATCACCCTTGCGAAGGCCGATACCGGCGCCGATACCGTTGATTTCCGGATCGATCTTCAGCGTGCCGAGGAGCTTGCAGCAGCTGCCGGCGTCGGACTTGACCCATTCCGAGAGGACGACGACATCGTCAATGACGGCATCGATACGGCCGTTCGAGAGGTCGAGCTTGTATTCGTCCGGCGACGGATAGAGCTTGAGTTCAGCGTCCTTCAGGTGCGCCGTGGCGTAGTTGGCGTGCGTGGTCGAGGACTGTGCGCCGATGCTCTTGCCCTTCAGGGCCTCATCGCTCGTGTCGGCAATCTTGGAATCCTTCGGCACGGCGATGGCCGGCGGCGTGTTGTAGTACTTGTTGGTGAAATCAATGGTCTTTTCACGCTCCGGCGTGATCGACATGGATGAAACGATAGCGTCGAACTTCTTGGCCTGGAGGGCCGGGATGATGCCGTCGAAATCCTGATTCACGAAAGTGCACTTGATCTTCATCTGATCGCAAAGCGCATTGGCTATATCGATGTCGAAGCCGACGATCTTGCCCGAGGCATCGAGCGATTCGAACGGCGGGTAGGTGGCGTCCGTGCCGATGACGATCGAATCGCCGTCCGCGAGCGCGGCGCCTGCGAAAAGCGACATCGCTGCAAGCGATGCGGCAGCGAAAAGACGGGTGGAGATGTGCATTTTGATCCTCTCTGTTGGCGACCGGCAGCTCTTTTTCTTCATTGGCGGCCGGCCAGAATGGAGCGGGCCAAGGGCCTGCCTTGGTAAGATAATCGTACTTTTTTTTCGCAAATTGCAACTGGAATTACAAAGGGCTTCCGCACCGCACACCGTCTTCCAAGTGCTTTGCATGGCTTCACAAACTGAATGAAAGCCGTCTGGCGCATTCAGCTAGGGTTAATTCAGCCCTCCTAATAGTGCCGGAACAATACGCCCCCTGCCGCGATTCAACCTTACGAAGAACGAAAATCGGCCGGGATCATGAGACATCGCCTCTGTGGGCTTGCATCCGCAACCCGGCGGATAATGAAGATAAGATAAGAGGAGACCCCATCTATGGGAAAGCGATCCAGACTATTTGCCAGCGCTGCATTCCCGCTGCTTTCGCTGTCGCTTGCATTTGAGCCGGCTGCCGCCGCTGCGCTGCGAGACCAGGCCATTATGCCACTGAGCAATGATGCCGGCGGATCGGTTGCCGTCAATGGTGGGGCAAGTTTCGAAGTTGCCCAGGAGCAGCCTCAGGGCGGCCAGTCCGAGGAAGAGCTGCGCAAGCACAAGAAGCCGGGTGAAGCCGAACAGGGCGAGCCGCAGGGCCAGAAGCATGAGGCAGCGCCCGCGCAGCAGGGCGGAGCCGAGCCTCAGCATAAGGCGAAGGAAGCGCAGCCCGAGGCGGCACCGCAACCGCAGAAGCATCAGCAGGAAGCCCCGCAGCCGAAGGCCGCCGAGCCGCAGGCGGCTCCGAAACAGCAACAGGAGCAGCCCGCGGAGAAGCCGCAGCACCAGCAGAATGCCGAACAGCCGCAGGCGCAGCCCGAAGCCAAGCCGCAGCCGAAGGCCGTAGAACCGCAAGCGCAAGAGCCGAGCCAGCCGGCACAGAAGCCGCACAAGCAACCTGCCGAGCAGCAACCCGCTGTAGAGCCTGAAGCAAAGCCGCAGCCGAAGGCCGCACCCGAGACGCAGCAGCAAGGCCAGCCCGAGCAAAAGCAGCACCAGAAGCCGCAAGGCCAGCCAGCCGAGCCGGCACAGCAGCAGACAGCACCCGCCAAGCAGCCGGCACCGGCCGCGCAGCAGCCTCAGGGCCAGCAGGCTCAGCCGGAGACTGAAACTCAGCCTGCGCAGAAACCGCATCAGAAGCCTCAGGCCCAACCTGCCGAGACAGCGCCACAACAGAAGGCACCGGCGCAGCAGCCGGCCGAACAGCAGACGGCCCCCGCCCAGCAACCGGCGCCGGCCGCGCAGCAACCCCAGGGCCATAAGACCCAGCCGGAGACCCAGGCTCAGCCGGCAACGGAGGCAGCTCCCGGCAGCCAGCAGGGACAGAAGCCCGGCGGTGACAAGACGCACGGCAAGCCGCAGCAGGGTGAGCAGCAGCCCGCAGGCAATGCCCAGCAGCCCGTGCCGAAGGGTGAGCCGCAAGGTCAGCAGGGCCAGCAGCCAAATCAGGCGGCACCGCAAACCGGCAAGCAACCGCAGCCCGCCAATGAAACCGGTGCACCCGCTCAGGGCACAGCCACGCCGGCACCTGCCAATGGTGCAGCGCAGCCGAGCGGCACTGCCCAGCCGGGTGGTGTCCAGACGACGGTTCCCGCCAGCGCGCCAGTGTCGCCGCAGGAGCTCGAGCGTCGCAAGAAGATCGCGGAAAATCCCGCCGAGAGCAAAGGTCCCGTCATCCTGCCGGTCCAGAATGGCGCTGCCGTGCTGGATAGCGACAAGGATGCCGCCCGTCGCGGACACCGCCAGGGCGGCCAGAACCCCGGCGGTCAGGGTGGTGCTCAAGCAGGGCAGCAGGGCCAGCCAGGCCAGGCTCCGGTAGGCCAGGGTCAAGCCGGTCAGGCCGGGCAGGGCCAAAATGCCCAGACACCGCCGCCAGCGGCCTACACGAAGCCGCCGACTTCGGATGCCGAGGCGCAGCGCGCAGCGGGTGGCCAGCAACAGCCGCCTGTGAAGATGGAAGCCGTGACCAGTGAGCAGGGCCGTCGGATGGATGGCCGGCCGAATTTCACGGCGCCGGGCGGAACGACGGTCCAGACCATCATCAATCAGGACAACCGTACCATCGTGAATGTCGACAACAATTATGTCGTTCGCCATGACGATAGCGAACGCTTTGTCCGCGGCGGCGAGCGTCCGATCTACGAGCAGCTTCCGCGGGACCGCTATCGCGAGACCATCGATCAGCCGGACGGCGATCGCATCATCACCGTGCGCAACCGGTATGGCGACATCATCCAGCGGTCGCGTGTCGATGCGGACGGCCGCGAATATGTGCTGTTCTACTCGCCGGAGCTCGAACAGCAGCCGGATCACGACGACTATTTCCGCGATCCGGGCGACAGCCTGCCGCCGATGCGCCTGCTCATTCCGCTGAGCCAGTACATCATCGACACCGGAACCGAGCGCGACTCGGACTATTACGACTTCCTGCGCGAGCCGCCGGTCGAGCCTGTCGAGCGCATCTACTCGGTCAATGAAGTGCGCTATTCCGCTCGTATCCGCGACAAGGTGCGCCGTATCGATCTCGATACGATCACCTTCGCAACCGGCAGCGCGGAAATCCCGATGTCGCAGGCGAGCACGCTGCGCGGCGTCGCCGATGCCATCGGTCAGATCATCAAGAAGGATCCGACCGAAAGCTTCCTGATCGAAGGTCATACGGACGCCGTCGGATCTGCCGAAAGCAACCTGATCCTCTCCGACCAGAGGGCGGAATCGGTCGCCAAGGTGCTGAGCGATGTCTATGGCGTTCCGCCGGAAAACCTGGTGACCCAGGGCTATGGCGAGCAATATCTGAAGGTGAACACGCAGGGACCCGAACAGGAAAACCGCCGCGTCACCATCCGCCGCATCACGGCGCTGGTGCGTCCGGTCGCTTCCAACCGATAAAGTCTTCCTGTCTTACGCGTGCAAAGAGGCCGTCGGGAAACCGGCGGCCTTTGTCATTTGGAGGGTTGGCCGAGCCCGACCTTGGCGGCGATGAAATCGGCAATGGTCATGGTGTCGTTCAGATCAAAGATGACCAGCGCGCCGGCATCCTCCACCGGATGATCGGCGGCGATGGCGACGATATGGGGGTCTTGCGGCGCGAGAGGTTCGTTCTTTGCGGCTTCCAGCCGGCGTGCTTCGATTTTCGGGATCGGTTCGCGCTTGTAACCCTCGATCAGTACGAGATCGCAGGGTGCGATCCGGGCGAGGATTTCTTCGAAGCTGGGCTCCGGTTCGCCGCGCAATTCGTGCATGATGGCATAGCGTGTGCCGGAGACGATGGTGACTTCATGCGCCCCCGCCTCGCGATGGCGAAAACTGTCGGCGCCGACCTTGTCGATGTCGAAATCATGATGGGCATGCTTGATGGTCGAAATCTTGTAGCCGCGACGGGTGAATTCGGTGACCAGGCGCACCGCAAGGCCGGTCTTGCCGGAGTTCTTCCAGCCGGCGATGCCGAAGATTTTCGGGCGCGGGATTGTCATGAGGTCTTCTCCAGTGCCGTGAGCCATCTTTGCGCGTCGATCAGGTCGTCCGGCCTATTGATGTTGAAGAAGGGGTCGAGCGCGCCGACCGCCGTTTCGACCATCGGAAAATCCACCGTCCGGACGAGGTGACGTGCCAGAAAATCCCGGACGCGCCGTTTCTCATCCGCGAGAAGCCAGGATTCGAGATCATCGGCGATGGAGACGGGCCAGAGACCAAAGACCGGATGATCGCGTCCCAGCGATGCGGCGATTGCGATGTCATCCCGGCCTTCGATTGGGGCTGCGAGCCGAGCAACCAGATCGATGGGGAAAAACGGACTGTCGATCGGCACGGTGACGAGATGGGAGGTGCGGGGGTGGTGTACAGCCACATGGCGCATGGCGGTCAGTACGCCGGCGAGGGGGCCGAGCTTGCCCGGAATAGTATCGGGGACCAGCGGTAGTCCTTCCGTATCCGGCCAGTCGGCATCGGCGTTGAGCGCGACCGGTATTGTTTGCCCTTGCCCGATCCGTGTCGCGATGCGCGTCAGAAGTTTTTCGCCGCCGAGCGAAACGAGTGCCTTGTTCATACCCATGCGGCTGGAACGACCGCCGGCAAGCAGGAAGGGCGGGATTTCGGCGGGATCTGCGATGAAGCCGGGCATGCTGGCGACCTCAGGCGGGCACACGCGGCTCTGATTCCTGAGCGATAGGCTGGGCCGCTTGCCGTTTTCTCTCCCGATAGAATGTATAGATGCCGGAAGCGATGACAATGGCGGCGCCGACGAAGGTCCAGACATCCGGCACCTCGCCGAAGAAGAGCAGGCCGAGCAGCGCCGACCAGATCAGGCTGACATAACGAAACGGGGCGACGAAGGAGATTTCTCCTGTCCGCATCGCCAGGATGGTCGCCTGATAGCCGATCAGCACCAGGACCGAGGCCAGCAGGATATGCGAGAACGAGGTGAGGCTGACCGGCTGCCAGCCGCCGAGCGGTTCCGTCAGCAGAGCGCCGAAGATCGAAATCGAAACTGCGGTGCACACGGTCACCATCAGCGACGGTACGTCCTTGCTGATGCAGCGCGTGGCCAGGTCGCGTGCGACGGTGACGAACATGCAGGCAATGGAGAGCAGGGCGGCCGTTGTAAATCCCTGGGGGTCGGGGCGGACGATGATCAGTACGCCGACGAAACCGACGATGATTGCTGCGCAGCGCCGCCAGCCGATGGGTTCCTTGAGAAACAGCGCGGCGCCGAGCGTGACTGCGAGCGGCACCGCCTGCTGGATAGCCGAGGCATTGGCGATGGGCATCATTCCAAGCGCGGTGATGTAGGTTCCCGCCGCAATCGCCTCGCAGGCGATGCGCAACGCGATCATCGGCTGTAGAATGACTTTCCAGGAGCGCAGGGCGCCCATATGCCGGGCGAGCAGGTAGACGATGATGCTAGTGAAGAGCCCGCGGATAAAAATGATCTCGCCCGCATTCATCACCGAGATGACTGATTTGGACAGGGCATCGCTACAGGCAAAGCCCGCCATCGATGCGGCCATGTAAAGGGCGCCCTGCGTATTCTTGGTCCGCGGCATGAAACGATTCCCTGGATATATCAGTTTGACCTACTGTGCTTTTCGTCAAATTGGAATCGCTCATAGTCTGCTGGCGGCGGAATTCGATTGTGCGTTGCAGCGAAACTTCCAGTGGATCGCATGCCTGGCTTCGATAAAATCGCAAAACGAGACAGAATTTCGGATTTTTCGTAGATTGCACAATCTTTTATGTGTGCGCTTAATTCTTATTCAATCTTATTTCCCGAGGCTCCCACTCGGTTTTGCATGACGCAGAAGCATCTACCGCAGCGCAGCAGGAATGATGGTCCCGCCTTCGCCGGATACCAACCAATTTGATTGGGGCGTGGCATGTTCTTCATTGATCGTCTTCTGCAAAGTCGCCGTATCGTGACCAAGGTTCTGATTTTCGTCGTGCCGCTGGTGGTGTTGATCGCCGGTGTCGGCATGGTCGGCTATCACACGGCCAATATCCTCAACGGGCATATGACCGTGACGCGGGCGACGATCGAAAACATCAGCGATTTCGAGAATTTGCAGGCGGCGCTGCAGGAATTCACCACCACGCCGTCCGATGAGACGCGCCAGGCGCTCGCCGGCAAGATCGATGCGCAGGAGGCCGGTGTTCAGCGTCTGAGCGGTCTGCTCAGCGACGATCAGCGCGCCAAGATTTCCACCGTCGGCACCTTGGCGGACAAGATGCGCGCTCAGGCGGCTGCTCTTTGGACTATCAGGCAGAAGCAGGACAGCGATGTCGATGCGATCCGCAAGGCTGTGCAGGGCATCGAAGCCGGCGGCAAGGCCGCCGCCAAGCAGATCGACATCATCCGCAAGGAATTCAGCGACAAGGAAACCTTCGCCAAGGAGCTGCTCTACGATGCGGCTGCCTACAAGGGCCTGTCCGAAAAGATGAGCAACCTGCGCATCCAGGTGCAGATGGCTGCCGACGCCGATGAGGAAATCACCGATGCGCGCACCTATGCCGACGCCATTCTGAAGCAGCTGACCATCTCGCAGGCCCTCGTCTCCAAGCGCGGCGCCGGATTGGTCAATAATGCCGCCGACGCAGCCAACAAGCTCGATGCCCTGCTGAAGGGGAACGGCACCTCCGATCAGAAGGTCGAGGCCATGGGGCCGATCCTGCAGAGCTTCGTGAAGATCGAGGGCGACATGACCCTGCAATCGGCCAAGAACAGCGACACCGCCGCCGATCGCTTCGTCAGCCTCGACAAGATCATCGACGGACAGAAGGAGCTTCTGGACCGCGTCGACGTGGCGCTCGGTATTATCGATCGCCTGACATTGCATGCGTCACGCATGGAGAATGTTCGCGACGCAACCTCGCGCGATGCCGTCATTACCGATCTTAAGGATCTGCAGGACGTTGCCGCAAAGATTTCAGTGCTCGGCCCGACCAATGCCACGATGCGTGATTTTGCCTCGCATACTCAGCCGCTGATCGACGGCGTGACCAAGGGGTCAGCCGATCTGCTGCAGACCTCGGCGGATTGGAAGACGACGCGCGTCGACTCCAACGGCATATTGGCGGATGCGATGACATCGCTGCGCAGCTTCGTCGCCCAGGCTCAGGAGATCGGCAAGGAAGACAGCGAGCGTTCGGCCAATGTCTCGGTTATCGCCATGATCCTCGGCACGTTGCTGGCAATCGTCGGTGGCCTGATGCTGGTGGAGACGCTGCGCGGACCGCTGAAGCGGGTGACCGAGATCATGACTCGGCTTGCAAGCGGCGATCTGGAAGTGGCGATCGACGGCCGCAATCGCGGTGACGAGATCGGCGACATGGTCCGCTCGGTCACCGTCTTCCGCGATGCTGCTGTCGAAAACGTTCGGCTGGAGCGGGAAGCGGAGAGTGCCCGCGCCCTGTCGGCGGAAGAGGCTGAACGCCGGGCCGCAGACCGCGCCCGCATCGAGGCGGAGCAGAAGCAGGCGCTGAATGCGCTAGCCGACGTTCTCTCCAAGCTTGCCGACGGCAATCTGGAGGAAAGCATGCGGGAAGATCTTTCTGCTGATTTCGTCGAGATGGCCTTTACCTACAATCATGCGATCGAGGCACTGCGCGAGACGCTGACGGATGTCCGCTACACCGCCGAGGAGATCAAGGGTGGCACCGGCAATCTCGCCATGTCGGCCGACGATCTGGCGCGCCGGACGGAACAGCAGGCGGCAGCGCTGGAGGAAAGCTCGCGGGCGTTGCACCGCCTCAGCGACGTCGTCCGCTCCACCGCTGAGCGCGCCAAGCAAACGGCGGCCTCTGTAAACGAGACCCAGGCCTATGCCAGCCAGTCGGGCGAAGTCGTCGCCAAGGCTGTCGGCGCGATGAGCGAGATCAATCGTTCGTCCGAAAAAATCGCCACCATCATCGGCGTCATCGACGAGATCGCCTTCCAGACCAACTTGCTTGCGCTGAATGCCGGCGTTGAGGCGGCTCGCGCCGGCGATGCCGGCCGTGGCTTTGCCGTCGTCGCCCAGGAAGTGCGCGAGCTGGCGCAGCGTTGCGCCAACGCGGCGAAGGAGATCAAGGGGCTGATTTCCGCAAGTTCGGCGCAGGTACGCAGCGGCGTGCATCTGGTCGAGCAGACCGGCTCGGCACTGTCGGAGATCATTAGGCACGTTACCGGTGTCCAGACGCTCGTGTCCGATATTTCTTCCGCAACCGCCGAGCAATCGACCGGCATCGAGGAGGTGACACGGGCGGTCGGCGAGGTTGAGCTGATCACCCAGAGAAATGCGGCGATGGTTGAGGAGAACAATGCGGAGATCCACGGCCTGCGCCAGCGCGTCGACATGCTCTCCGAGAAGATCGATCGCTTCCGCACGGGCGAGGGTGATGCGGAATACCAAGGCTATAGCGGCACTGAAACACGGTATCGCGCTGCCTAAATCTGTATATTAGACAATATGTATAATCCATTGGAAATGCCGGACAATGAGCCGGCATTTTCCATTGATCACGCCAAATCTGGAGATAGACGAACTTGTTCCTCGCGCCACCGCTGCCAGCGGCGGCGCAATTCGCCTGACCGCAAGCCGACGGGCTCATCGAGTATCTCTGCCGCGATAATGCGGTCGGTGCGGAAATGACGAAAACCCTGCCGCAGCTCACACCAGGCGACCAGCAGGCTGTTCGTCTCGGCATAGCCGAGGATCACCGGCCAGACTGTTCGTTCGGTCTCGTTGCCCGCTTCGGAGCCGTAGCGCAGCCGTAGTTTCACACCATTGCGGATTGCTGATCTGAGCAGCGACGCATCGACACGCTCCTCCAGCCTGCCGATAGTCGGTCTTGCGCCTACGCTCGGCTCGACGATGAACAGGCGCAGGCGTTCAGGGACAACGGCGGCGATCTTCGCGATCACATCGCGCGCCGCATTGGCGAGCACCTTATCGGAATGGCCCGCGACCCACTGCGCGCCCAGCACCACCGCCTCGAGT
>DASVPC010000298.1:0-3040 GCA_036383055.1 Rhizobium sp.
GACCCTTGCATCAGGCAGACGGCTATGTGTTCGCCAATGCCAAGGACCCGTCTGGAAATCCTATCGCTATTTCCAGCCGCGCATTCAGGCGGTAGCTCGGGAGGCGATGAGCACCGCCTCCCGGATGTCACAGATCGATCAAACGTAGCGGTTGACGATGTTTTCCAGCAGTTCCTGCTTGCCGGACTTCGGTTGCGGGTTGATGTCCTTGGTCTCAACCCACTGTGCGATCTGATCGAGCGAGTATTCACCGCGCAGCAGCTTCTGGCCTTCAGCCGAATCCCAGCCGGCGTAACGGTCGGCGAGCGGCTGTGACAGAGCCTTGTCCTCGATCATCTTGGTGGCAGCCTTCAGGCCGCGTGCGCAGCAATCCATGCCGCCGATATGGCCGATCAGCAGGTCTGCCGGGTCCAGCGACTGACGGCGCAGCTTGGAATCGAAGTTGGTGCCGCCGCTCGTGAAGCCGCCGCCTGCCAGGACCTGGTAATAGGCGAGCGACATTTCCGGAACATTGTTCGGGAACTGGTCGGTATCCCAGCCAGACTGGTAGTCGTTGCGGTTCATGTCGATCGAGCCGAAGATGCCGAGCGCGTTTGCAAGCGCCAGCTCGTGCTCGAAGGAGTGGCCGGCGAGGATCGCATGGCCTTGCTCGATGTTGAGCTTCACTTCGTTTTCGAGGCCGTTCTTCTTCAGGAAGCCGTAGACGGTGGCGACGTCGTAGTCGTACTGGTGCTTGGTCGGCTCCTGCGGCTTCGGCTCGATCAGGATCGCACCCTTGAAGCCGATCTTGTGCTTGTATTCGACCACGAGGTTGAGGAAGCGGCCCATCTGGTCGAGCTCACGCTTCAGGTCGGTGTTGAGCAGGGTTTCATAGCCTTCGCGGCCGCCCCAGAGCACGTAATTTTCGCCGCCGAGCTTGTGGGTCGCGTCCATGCAGGTCTTCACGGTCGCAGCCGAGAAAGCGAAGACATCCGGATCCGGATTGGTCGCGGCACCCGACATGAAGCGACGGTTGGAGAAGAGGTTCGCCGTGCCCCACAAAAGCTTGACGCCGGTATCGGCCTGCTTCTGAGCGAAATAATCGACGATCTCGTTGAGGTTCTTGGTGTTCTCGGCAAAATTCTTGCCTTCCGGACGCACGTCGGCGTCGTGGAAGCAGTAGTAGGGCGAACCGAGCAGAGTGAAGAATTCGAAGGCAACATCGGCCTTCAGCTTGGCGGCTGCCATCGTGTCTTCGAACCACGGACGCAAGAAGGTCTGGCCACCGAAGGGATCGCCGCCCGGCCAGGTGAAGGTATGCCAGTAGGCAACGGCAAAGCGCAGATGGTCTTCCATCCGCTTGCCGAGAACCACTTCGTCCTTGTTGTAATGGCGGAAGGCCAGCGGATTGGTGCTGTCGGGGCCTTCGTATTTAACCTTGGCGATATCGCCGAAAAATCCGGTGCTCATGTTCTGTCTCCTTGGAATGAAATTTGATCTTGGTTGATTATTTCAATGCGCGCTCAACGGCTTGATCGCCGGATAGAGCGCACGGTAGCGCTTGTAGGCATCCTCGTAGGCACCGGTCAGCGCCGTAACGGGCTCGATCGTTCCAGCCGTTTCCGGGGCCGAGCACACGGCAACCGGATCGGCACCTGTCGCTGCGATCAGGCCGAGACGGGCAGCCCCGAAAGCCGCGCCGAAATCGCCGTCGGCCGGCAGGTCGACGGGAACGTTGAGTGCTGTCGCAATCGATGCCAGCCAGTAGCGCGAACGCGAGCCGCCGCCGATCGCGGTGACGCGGACAATGTCGGTGCCTGCCGAGCGCAATGCTTCGAGATTGTCGCGGATGGCGAAACTGACGCCTTCGAGCACCGCCTGCGTCAACACGGCGCGGCCGCTTTCATGACCAAGGCCGATGAAGGCGCCGCGGATGGTTGCGTCATTGTGCGGAGTGCGTTCGCCCGAGAGATAGGGAAGAAAGGTGACGCTCGACGGCGCCTTCAGCATGTCTCCGAGTTCGCCGGTGAGGTCGGCGGCGGATTTGCCGGTGACGGTCGAATGCCAGTTCAGCGCATCGGTCGCCGACAGGATGACGCCCATCTGGTGCCAGGTGTTCGGTAGCGCATGGCAAAAGGCATGCACGGCGCTTTCCGGCTTCGGCAGGTAGGAGCCGTTGGCGGCGAAGAGCACGCCCGAGGTGCCAAGCGAGACGAAGGCGGCGCCATGGCTGACCGTGCCCATGCCGCAGGCTGAAGCCGCGTTGTCCCCTGCCCCGCCGGCCACGACGACGTCGCCACTGATACCCCATTTCGAAGCCAGCTCGCCGCGCAGCTTACCGGCGGCATCCGTGCCTTCGACCAGGATCGGCATCTGCTTCTCATCGAGATCGGTCGCGGCCAGCAGCTCGGACGACCATTTACGCTTGCCGGTATCGAGCCAGGAGGTACCGGCGGAATCCGACATTTCCGAGATATGCTCGCCGGTCAGCCAGAGACGCAGATAGTCCTTCGGCAACAGCACCCAGCGCACCTTGGCGAAGACGTCAGGTTCATGCTTGGCGACCCAGGCAAGCTTCGGCGCGGTGAAGCCGGGGAAGACGATGTTGCCGGTGAGCGCCCGGAAACGCGGATCGGCGTCGAGGGCTGCGGCTTCATGATAGCTGCGCGTATCGTTCCAGAGAATGCAGGGGCGCAGCACCTTGTCCTCGGCATCAAGCAGCGTCGCACCATGCATCTGGCCGGAAAGCCCGATGCCGCGCACCGCGGCCAGCTCCTTTGGATGCGCCGCCCTCAGACCGGCGACCGCTTCTTCGGTGGCGCGGATCCAGTGCGACGGCTCCTGTTCCGACCAGCCCGGATGCGGACGCGACACGTCGAGCCCGCCATTGGCCGAGCCGATGATCTTTTGGTCACCGTCGATCAGCATCGCCTTGACGCCGGACGTTCCAAGATCGAGACCCAAATACATCAGATGATACTCCCTAGAGTCCGCCGTTCACGGCAGATTGTCCTTCACGAAAATGTCGAGGCGTATGCGCTCCTGGCCGGCAATAAAGCCC
>DASVPC010000299.1:0-13226 GCA_036383055.1 Rhizobium sp.
ATGTTGATGCCGGGGCCCAGCAGCAGATGAACGCCGAAATTCCGGCATTCCGCCGCCAACGCCGCCCCCATGCGATAGGCAAGATCGACGTCCCAGGAGCAGCCGAGCAGGTTCCCGTTTGGAAAGCACGTCGCAGTTCGGGTCGTGCCGAACATGCCGCCCAATGCGTCAGCCTGTTGTTCGACGAGCTGCAGGAATGCCTGCAGGCTGTCCTCATCGCTGTCGCCGGCGTCGATCTGTGTGGTCGAGTAGCGAACGCCGTAAGCGCCATCGGTCATGACGATCGATGGAATCCCAAGTCTTTCGATCGCTGCAGTTTTCCAAAGGCCGCGTCCGCTGAGGAGATCGACCTTTTCGGCAACCGTCATTTGGCCGATGAGCGACTTGATTTCGTCTTCGCTGGGCTGAAACATAAATAGTCTTTCGGGCTCTAAACTGCAACTAAAGGTTGCTCAGCAGATCTTCTGAAGCAATTCCATCAACATCATACGCTCTGCAAGCGTCAGGGCGCTCATCGTTTCCTGCGAAATCTCAAGCGCGATCGACAAGTTGCGCATCACCGTCGCCTCGCCTTCGGCCGTCAGCCGCAAGACCAGACGCCGTGCATCGGCCGCATCCGGCGCTGTGTGAACAAGCCCGCGCTTGACGAGGCGATCGACGACACCCTTGATGGTCGCCATATCCATCGCCGTCTCGCGGCCAAGATTGCCCTGCGAACAAGGCTGAAGATCCTTGAGCTTGACCAGCGCCGCCCATTGCGTGGTGGTCAGTTTCTCCGCCATCAGGCTTGCGAAGATAGCCACATGGCGCTGGTTGGCCTGGCGCAGATAGAAGCCGATCTGCTCGTCAAGAGCGTATTCGACTTGCTGGCCTTTCTCATGCGCCGTCGACGAAGATGCAGCTGTCGGCAAACCGGCCCTGTCTTTGAACGGAACGTCCATCGGATCTCTCAAGTTTCGCTGCTCGGCTCTCCGAGCAGCACGGCCGCAAGATTTATGATCGCCATAGGTTCAGGATGGCTTCGGTCGACAAAATTTCAATCTGCTCGGAAAGCCTTGGCGCCAAATTTTGCAGAATTGCCGAATGCGCGGCCTTGTCACCGCTCGCCAATGCATCTTCTGCAAGAATGACACGGTAACCGGCATCCACGGCATCGAGAACGCTTGAGTAGACGCAGACGTCAGTCTCGACGCCCGAAAAGATCAACGTGTCGATCCCTGCCGCTTGCAATCGCTCCGCAAAACCTGGCGCTCCGAAAACCGAATAGGTCTCCTTGTCGATGATCGAGCCTGGGCCGGCGATCACCGCGAGCTCCGCGACGAGGTCGAGCATCGCAACGTCCAGCTCGTCAACGGTCACAGCCGCCCAGCGGCGATAGTAATTCCTCCACCGGCCCTTGGCGCTCTCTGCATTTTGCGGAACGATAAAGCGGGCAAAGATCGTATCGGATGGTCTCGCTTTGCTGAGCGTCAGCACGTTCGGAAGTATCTCCGCAAATGCCGGCGTGCACCACGCCGTTTCCTCGGCAAAGAGACGCTGCATGTCGATCACGACATGCAGCGTGTTGTTCGAGAAGGGCGCGGTTACCATGATCAATTCGCCACCGGAACCGAATGCTCCGGAGACCAACTCAAGGTAACGATGTCGCCATCGCTCAAAACCTTGCCGTCGCGGTTCTGCGCGAACAGCTTGAGCGGAAGGCCATCCGGGGTCTCCAAGAGGTAGGACAACACCGGCCCGGCATAGATGACGGTGGTGATGCGGGCCGTCAGGCTGTTGCCATCCGTCGGTCCTGACGCAATCGACATCTTTTCCGGGCGGATGGCCAGCGTGACCCTCGAACCATTGGCGGGCAGCGTGCCCGTGGTCCTGACGATCGCGCCATCGCTCAGGCGGACGGCGCCGTTATCGACCGTACCGCTGAGGAAGTTTGAATCGCCGAGGAATTCCGCCGCGAAACGCGTCAGCGGTCGCTCATACACCGTTTCCGGTTCGCCTATCTGGACGATACGGCCCTTGTCGAGAATGGCCACCTTGTCGGACAACGTCAGCGCCTCTTCCTGGTCGTGGGTCACGAAAATCGTGGTCAGCCCGCTTTCGCGCTGGATGCGCAGCAGCTCGATCTGCATCTCCTGACGGAGCCGGCGATCGAGCGCCGAAAGCGGCTCGTCGAGGAGCAGCACACTCGGTTTTATGACGATGGCACGCGCCAGCGCCACGCGCTGCTGCTGGCCGCCGGAAAGCTGCTTCGGCGTGCGCTCGCCAAAGCCCGGAAGGCGCACCATCTCCAGCGCGCGGTCGACTTCCTTGCGGGCTGCCGCACCCTTGATGCCGCGCCGTTCGAGGCCGAATGCGACGTTCTGGGCGATCGTCATATGCGGAAACAACGCATAGGACTGGAACATCATGCCAATATTGCGGCCCCAGACCGGAATGTTCGTCACATCGTTATTGCCGATCGTCACCACGCCCTGATCCGGCTTGATGAAGCCGGCGATGATGCGCAGAAGCGTGGTCTTGCCGGAACCCGACGGTCCGAGAAGGCTGGTGAAGGAACCTTCCGGAAACTCGGCGGTGATGTCGGCGAGGACGGGCGTGGCGCCATAGGTCTTGGCGACGGAATCGACTTTAACGTTTGTCACGGGTGTCTCCGGGCTTGGCGAAGCGCGCGAAAATCAGGATGACCGTCATCGAGCCGAGCAGAAGCACGGTCGAGATTGCATTGATTTCGGGGGTGAAGCCCTTGCGGATCGAGGAGTAGATCTGCACCGGCAGAGTGGTATAGCCGGGCGTTGCGAGAAAGTAGGAAATCACGAACTGGTCGAGCGATACCGCGAAGGCAAACAGGGCGGCGCCCAGGATACTGGGATAGAGCAGCGGCAGCGTAACCGAGAAGAAAGCATGCACCGGCGTAGAGCCAAGGCTCATCGCCGCTTCTTCAAGATCCGCACGAATGGTTCGGAAACCAGTACCGACCACCAGAACCACATAGGGAATGGCGAGTGCGACGTGTCCGATCAGCAGGGCATGCATGCCGCGTCCGATGCCGCTCCAGTAGAAGAAGATCAGCATCGCCGTGCCGGTGATCAACCAGGGGATAGCGATTGGCGGTAGCAGCATCAATTGTAGCAGGCTCCTGCCGCGGAATGTCCGACGCGACAGCGCCACCGAGGCCATGGTCCCGAGTGCCGTCGCCAGCACGGCCGTGATCGTGGCAATGATGATGCTGTTGAGGCCGGCAGTCAGAAGCACGGTATTGTTCCACAGCGCCTGATACCACTTTAGCGAAAAGCTGAACGGTAGTTCGTAGAGCGGCGATGCGTTGAACCCCATCGCCATCATCACGAGAATGGGCGTGTACAGGAAGATCAGGATAGCGACGAGATAGATACGTCCAAGCGGCTTCATGATCCTCTCCTCAAGCTGCCGTGCCGCGGCGCAGCACGCCAGAGAAGGTTGCGAAAATAGCGAGTACCACAGCCAGCAGCGTAAAGGACAGCGATGCCCCCAGCGGCCAGTTGAAGGCCTGCGTGAACTGGTCCTCGATCACCGTCCCCATGGTGACGCCGACGCGACCACCCAGGATGCGCGGCTCCATGAACGAACCGATAACAGGGATGAAGATCAGGACGGACCCGGAAATCAGGCCGGGAGCCGCGAGCGGCACCAAAATCTTGAATAGAATGGTCCACCAGCGCGCGCCAAGGCTCGATGCAGCCTCTATGATCGCGTCGTCGATAGCCACAAGGGCGATATAACAGGTCAGGATCATGTACGGCAGATAGCCGTGAACAAGACCGACCACGATGGCATAGCGCGTGTAGAGAAAGCCGATCGATCCGGCGTCGGGCGCAATCATATGCAGCAGGTTATCCAGGAAACCGTTTTCCCTGAGCACCATCGTCCAGGAAAAGACGCGCACCAGGCCGTTGGTCCAGAAAGGCAAAAGGACCAGGATCAGCAGCATTTCGCGCGTCTTGCCGACGGTTGAGCGGACCAGCGCAACGGCGGCGAGAAAGCCGAGTACGGCGCAAAACAGCGTTGTCCAGAAGCCAATCAACAGCGATGTGATACCAATACCGACCAGATAGGGCTGATCGATGAAGGCGCGGTACTGCTTCAGCGTAAAGACGATAGGGGCTTTGCCCATCGGTGTCGCCGACATGAAGCTGAACACCAGCATGGTCAGCAGCGGTAGGAAAACTGCAAGCGTCAACCACCCGTACGTCGGAAGCAGCAGGGCGGTCGTTGAAATCCACGACGGAAGCGTCCGCCGGCTGCGCGGACCCGAAGGTCCGCGCTCTGACGCCGATGTCAGTTGATCATTCTGCATAGAAGGCTTTCACTTCCTGCCATGTGTTGTTGAAGGCCTCGCGGCGATCGTCCGGCAGAGCCGACATGATGCCCATCGTCTTCAGGTATTCAGGCTTGTGCACCTGGCGACTGAGATCGTCGGCCGGCAGCGCTGCGAGAGCGGCTGAGTTCGACGAAGCCGGTGCACCCACCTTCGTTGCCCATTCGACGTAGAATGCCGGATCGATCATCCAGTTGGCGAACGCAAGGGCGCCTTCTGCATTCGGAGCCGATGCAGGAATACCGAGACCATCAACCCAGCCAATGCCGCCTTCCTTGGGCACGACGAACTGAACCGGAAGCTTCGAATTGCGCTTGGAGCGCACCGAACCGCCAGACCAGAAGAGCGACAGATCGAATTCCTTGGCGGCAAACGACTTGTTCCACTGATCTTCCGTGGACCACAGCAGCTTGACGTTCGGCTTGATCGACTTCAGCGCAGCTTTTACAGCGGCAAGATCCTTCGGATCGTTGATGTCCTGGCCGCTCATCAGGGCGCCGACGCCGACGTTGATGATGGGATCGTCGTCCATGGCAACGCGGCCCTTGTAGGCGGGATCAGCCAGAACGGCATAGCTGGCTGGAACCGGCATGCCTTCGCGGATGGCAAGCGAGGTCATGCCCCAAACCCACGGCACTGCGAAGCCCTTGCCGTCCTTGCTGAAATTTGGATTGGAACGCAGGGCTTCATCGACGGTTGCAGCGTTCGGAACCTTGCTGAAATCGATCGGCTGAAGCAGGTCCTCGGCAGCGGCCTGGGCGCAACGTGCAGCGTTGAGAACAACGAGGTCGTAAGCGCCTGGATTGGTGCGCAGCTTGGTCAGCATTTCCGATTCAGAGCTGTAGTAGTCGTGAACGACTGCAATACCGGTCTTTTCGGTGAAAGCCTTGATGGACCACGCTTCGTCCGTGCCGTAGCCCTGCCAGTTCAGCACTGTGATGGTGCCAGCAGAAAATGCCTTGCGCGGCAGGCTGGAGAAGCTGACGCCAGCGACAAGCGCTGCGGACATCAACTTCATGGTGTTGCGTCTGGTGAGTTCAGTCATTGTGGTACCCCTCTTGAACATACACAGTTATGGATGATCGTGACCGCAGTCAGCGACCTCAACGGATCGGCCAAGCCGAAAACATAAGACGTGTCGTAAGCACATCAAATTGTTTGTATGCAAACTATAATCAGAGGTGATCCAGGACTTGAAATAAGCCTTTTTGGGCAAGCGGAAGCCTGCTCCGCACAACGGCGTAGCCTCATCTAACAAAAAAGCGGCATGTAACTTTAATAACCTCCAACCTACGTCATTTTGTCGTAGGCAAGCCTTCAGTTCAACCCTCTGATCTTAGCATCAGTCTTGTAGTCTTTTTTATTTGTACACAAACTATTATTGAGGAAGCGATAGCTGTCAAGCGATACCTTGCATCGGAAGAGGGTCGCACGCGGAGAAAGACACTTCGAGCTGGCGATCCCGGGCGCTTTCAGCAACCGTGATACGTATACCTTCCTGCGATGCAACGAAGCCGGCATTCTCCCCATCCAGACGGGCGGCAAAAATGCTCTGAACGTTGACGCCCGGCAGCTCGATGTAGCCACTTCCAGAGGTTGGCGCGATAGTGCAGGCAAACCGCCCTTCCGCAACCGTAATGTGAGAGAGCGTGGTCTGCAGATCGGTCCTCAGCGCCGTGCGCTCGTTTAGCGTCATGACAAGGTTTCCGGCTTCGACGGTCAGGCGCAGCGCTCCCGAGGGCGACAGCATCGGTCCGAGAGCGACATCTTGCCCGGTGTTGCGCACGGTCCAGCCCGTCCACGGATCGAACTCCACAATCTCACCCGTCGCCATCAGCGGCAACATGGCGGCCCAGATATAGAACGGGTCGGTATCGCCCTGATCCATCGCCTCGCCGGTCACCGCGTTGTAGTTTTCAGCGGCGACGCGATCCTTTCGCCAGGACTGCATGAAGAGGTCGTAGCTCTGGCGGGCAAGCTTGCTCGCTTCCGCAATAAAGCCGTAACGGCGCAGGCCGAGCCAGACGATGTAATTGACATTCGGCCAGATGCGTCCGCGCCAGTAGACATTGTCGGCGAAGGCGGGATCGTCGCGTGTTGCATTCGGAAGCACGTAGTTGCCGCCGAAGGTGCTCGCATCATTCAGATGCTCAAGCAGGCGGGCTGCCTGCGCTGATGTCGCCGCACCGCAGAGCAGCGGATAGAAGCTGGTCGGAGACAGGGACCGCACGAAACTACCGCGGCGCTGACGGTTGGCGAAGATGCCACGGCTTTCGTCCCACAACGTTTCGGAGATGAGTGTACGGCTGCGCTCGGCCAGCGCCGCGAATTCGCGCGCATCATCATGCTTGCCGATCACGGCCGCCATTTTCGACAGCATTTCGGCGTCGAGAGCCGCTGCACAGTTGAGGCCCAGATCGAAGGTCGACAGTGTACGGGTGACGGGATCGTAAACCGCCTCGTCGTGGGTCGCGGAGTTGTCCATGCCGGTTTCGTTGCGAGCGGCAAACGCAGTCCCCTTGTAAAGGCCCTCGCCGACATCCGACGTGCCACAGGAGAACAGACCAAAGCCGTCGGGATCGCGATTTTCCTGCCACCAGCGCCGATTGCGCACCAGCGCATCATAACTCGCCTGGATCATCGAACGTTCGCCGGTTCGCTGGTAGAGCTGCCAGACAACAAGCGCGCCGAACGGCAACTGGCTGCGATCGACCCATGCGTCATTGGAGGTGACGATGCAAGCAATGTTGCCCTGCGGCGTGGCGCCCGCCATTGCTGTTGCCATGTTTTCGCGCGCCAGATCCGCATCGAACACGCCGGCAAGAAGGGCCGCGAAGATCTGGTCGTTGAACCAGACGGCAAATTTCCCGAGGTTCCAGATCCGCGTCACCGCCGTGTACGGGCGCGCGTTGGTTTCGTCCCAGATGGTGTTCCAGGCCACGACGTCACGCATGGCGTCGAGTGCGCCCTCGAACAAGCCGGCCTGCGCGTCGGAGATATCGGCAGGTGCTCCGGCGGCAAGGCAGCCCTGTGCCTTTGCAATCGCAAGCTCCGCACTGTCGGCGACACCGGCGGCATAGGCGCCCCTGCGCATCATTTCGAGGTTGAAGCGCAAGGCGATGACCGGCGCCTCGTTTTTGCGGGTGGCGGTGTAGAAGTAGCCGTTCTCTTCGAAATCCGCGCGCAAGGCTTCGATCGTGTCATGCCCGGTTACATGCACCGGCGCTTCAGCGGTCGCGACCGCCACGAACCGGGTACCGATCTTCACGAGAGTGACGTTTTTTCCTGCATCGTGGATAGCGATCTCACTGCCATCGGAAGAGATCGCCAGTGTCAACCAGAAGCGTAGGCCCCATTCGGCCGACACCTTGCCGTCCCAACTGCCGCGAACGGCAAAGGGATCGGTCTTCGTCGTCGAAAAGGCCACGGTCGTGCCGCTGTGATCTGTCTCCAGCTCGATCAACGAGCCGTCGATCGTGTGACGCCCCAGCCGAACGGTATCGCGGCGTGGCTCGATCGCGGATGTCGTCTTGCTGCGGGTGGAATACAGGATCGGCGTGATCCGGACGCCGAGCGGCAGGAAAACCATTTCCGCCGGTCTGTTGGACCAGCTGTTCCAGGCACGCATTAGGGGAATCGTCGAATGTTGTGGCATGGCTCTATGGTTTCCGGTCGGTTTAGCAACGGTATAAGCTTCAGTGCGGCAGTCAATCCGCTCTTGTCGAGACTGTCGCCAAGAAAGGGAGTGTTCGTGTAATAGCGATTTGCAGCCGTGTTGGCGACGCGCAGTTCCAGCGAATGAACGCCAGACATCAGCCGCCCCAAGGCAAACCGATAGACCGCCAGCCACGGCGATCGTTTTGCGCGACGTTTAATCCCGCCCGATCGACAGGCCAATCGTTAATCCGAGATCAACATGACAGCACTCCATAGCCGTGCTCTTTGCCATTCTGTTGGTCAATTCTGATGTGTGATGGATCTTCGCCACTTCGTCAGCGAAAAACCGGTTTGTCCTTCCAGAGGGTTCCGGCGACGAATTCGGCATAGCCGAGATTGTAGACGGCTCGCATATAGTTGGTGTTGAACGGATCGAACATCGAATAAGGGACTTGGGCGTCGATTGACGCAAGGTGGAACCGTGCCCTGGTCAGTTTGGAATAGGTGTAGAGGGCCGTCAGCGCGCTCTGCGTCTGCGATTTGACGAAGATGGAGTATGCCCGAACGATCACCGGCAGCGTCTTATCCGGCGTCGTGGCAAATTCCGGCATAAGGGCGTTGTTGACGATTACGTAGAAATTGACTGTCTGCCCCCTGGTGGGCAGAAGCCCTTGAGAACTCGTCAGGAGCGCCTGCGGAATCATGAGGACCTGTGACGAGGAGCCGCCATCCGAATGCATCTCCTCGAATTGACGCCCTCCCGACTCCGCCTTGATCATCACGGCCGGATAAACGCCCGGGATGCTCGCCGATGCCGTGAGAACGTCCTGGAATAGTTTGAGAGCGTCCGGTCGGCCGCTGCTGGCGATGGCACCCATGTTCCACACGACGGCACGCTGGGTATCGAGATTGGTCGTCAGGATAAAGAGGCGACGACCTTTACGGTGTTCGGCAGCAACCTGCTGCAGAATCGCGGGCGTGACGAAACGCTCGATCATCTGCCTCAATGGCCCGGCCCTCAGCAAGCTCGATCCGAACAATCCGACGAAACCCTTCGTCCGCACCAGTTCCTGGGCGACGCCACTGGTATAGAGACGCACGAGGGTGTCGTCATAGGCTGATCCGAGAAACGCATAGGGAGCGATCAACGCGCCCGTACTGACGCCGGTCACGACATCGAATTGTGGCCGGGTCTTGGCCGCACTCCACGCCGAAAGCACGCCAACACTGAAGGCTCCGCCGGCCCCACCACCGGAGATCATCAGGGCATCGAGTCTACCTCGTCTGGTCGCAGGCGCCCAGTTCGGGGCATCGCGTGGCGCCTCATCGAGCCGGGCGTCGAGATAGGTCCGGATTTCGCCATAGCCCGCGATCGAAGCCTTGTCCGCCTCACCGGCGTCCAAGGCCCTATCCAACGTCTGCATGCATCCCGACAGGATGAGCACGAAAGGGAGCAAGACAACGAGCGCTCGCGTCAAGCTCCTCTTAAAGAGCCAGATTGATCGGAAGTCGAACATCAGGCTCTTCCCCTTTGGATGGCAGGACGCGCAGGCGGCGGGGCGGCGCCGCCTGCGAGGGTATACGTCCCGCGGTCTCGCTCCGGGGGGAGGAACTCGACCGAAGAGGTTGCCACGTACGCCACCGGGCATAGTCTCCGCGCGACACAGGGCCATCTGACCCGTCGCTTGCCGAAAGAGGATCATCTATGACCGTGCCCTTGCTTTGCATGACCAAGCTTAAAGGCGATGGCTTCGCGATCATTGGACGCATCATACGGTTCCTGATCGGCGGCTTCGTGAGCGAAACCGAGCCGGCGCAGGAGCCGCTTGAGGACTATTTCCAGATCATCGACAAAGGTGAAAATGACCGGAATGACGATGAGGCTGAGCAAAGTCGACATCATCACGCCGCCAATCACCACGATGGCCATCGGTTGACGGAAGCTTGAATCGCCGCCGGTCAGGCTAAGGGCGACCGGAAGCATGCCCGATGCCATGGCGATGGTGGTCATGACGATCGGTCGCGCGCGCTTGTGACAGGCATCGATGAGCGCGTCGAACCTGGGCATGCCTTGCTGTCGCGACATGATCGCATATTCGATGAGGAGGATGGAGTTCTTCGTCACCACGCCCATAAGCATGAGCAGCCCGATGACCGCCGCCATCGAGAAGCTGGTTCCGGTCACCACGAGCGGAACCAGTGCACCGCCGAGCGAAAGCGGCAAGGCCATCAGCAAAGTGAGCGGCTGCAGGAAATCATGGAAGAGCAGAACGAGGACCGCATAGATGCAGAACACGCCGATCGCCATTGCAAGACCAAAGCTCTGGAACAGCTCCGAGCTGCGCTGCAATTCCCCCTGCTCCACAAGAGTCACGCCCGGCGGTAGATGCCGGAGTGCCGACAGTGCCTGCGCCTCGCGGTTGACGTCGCCCAGGATGCGGCCATTCAGTTCGACGGAGACCGTGACATTGCGCATACGGTCGATGCGGTCGATCTCCGAAGGGCTGCCACCGATCCGGATATCGGCTATCGATCCGAGATCGACGCTGCCATTGGTGCCGGCCACCCGCATGGTCTTGATGTCGTCGAGACTGGTACGTGTCTCGGGCGAGAAGCGGACGACGATCGGGATCTGCCGCTGCGACAGGGTAAGCTTCGGCAGATCGGAGGAATATTCCCCGTTTGTTGCCACTCGCACGGCGCTGGCGATCGCATTCGACGTTATGCCGAGCGCCGCGGCGCGCGCGAAATCGGGCGCGATCTGGATCTCAGGCGCCTGTCTGGCTGCCGTCGATGTGACCGCACCGATCCCCCGCAGCGTACGAAGCTGCTCTTCCAGTGCCGTGCTTGCGCTGTCGAGTACACCGGCATCGTCGCTGGCAAGGGTGATATCAAGTTTGGTGCCGTTACCACCACTGCCGACCTCTACGCGCAGTCCAGGAAGGATGGAAAGCGCCTGCCGGATCTCATTTTCGATTTCCGACTGCTTGCGATCGCGCTCACCGATGGATGTCAGGACGACCACGATCGTCGCAGAACCGACATCGCTGGTGGAACTACTGTCGATGCCGCCGCCGGAGGATGCGGAACCGACCGAGGAGAAGACATGCGTGACGTCGCTGAGCTTGCCGACGATATCCGCGGCCTTGAGGGTCATCGCATCCGTCTGCTCGATGGTCGCGCCGGGTTGCATGGTCAACGTAACCTGGGTGCGCGCATCGTCCGCAGCAGGCAGGAAGCCCGACTTCAGGAAGGGGATGGTGGCAAGCGAAAGCGCCACAACGACGGCGGTTGCGGCAACCGTCGTCTTCCTGTGGCTCAGGGCCGCCTTCGCGACCGTCATATAGGCGCGCATGATGCGGCCATCCTTCTCCTCGGACGGATGGGCTTTCATGAAATAGGCTGCCATCATCGGCGTCAGCAGACGCGCCACCACAAGCGAGGCGAGAACGGCGACGGCGGCCGTGACGCCGAACTGGCGGAACAGAAGCCCCGGTATACCGCTCATGAAGGCCGTCGGCAGGAAGACCGCAACCAGGGTGAAGGTCGTCGCGATGACGGCAAGCCCGATCTCGTTGGCCGCTTCCATCGCGGCATCGATCGGCCGTTTGCCCATCTGCAGGTGGCGCGCAATGTTCTCGATCTCGACGATGGCGTCGTCGACGAGGATGCCGACCACCAGCGACAGTGCCAGCAAGGTGACGATGTTCAGGCTGAAGCCAGCAAAATACATGGCGAGAAATGTCGGTATGACCGACAAGGGCAGTGCCACCGCAGACAGGATCGTGGCGCGCCAGTCACGAAGGAAAAGCCAGACGACAACGATTGCGAGGATAGCGCCGTCATACAGCATATGCATCGAACCATGGTAGTTATCCATGATCGGTCCGATCGTGCTGTAGGCCTCGTCGATCTGAACGTTGGAGTGAGCGGCGGCGAACTTCTTTATTGCCGTATCGATATCCGCAGCGACACCGCTATCCGAGAAGCCTTTCGAGCGCTTGATCTCGATCGCGACGACGGACTTGCCGTCGAGATAAGCCATCGACGTGCGGCTTGCGAAACTGTCCTTGACCGATGCGACATCGTCGAGACGCACCTGTTGGCCATTCGCCAAGGGAATTCTAAGCCCCTTCAGAACCTCGACCGACGGGAGGTTGCCGAGCGTGCGCAAGGTCTGCCGCGTCCCCCCGACTTCTCCGAGGCCGCCGGACGTGTCTGCCTGCACGGCCTTGAGCTGCGAGGATACAGTGGCTGCAGTGACCCCGAGCGATGCCATGGTCGCGGGGTCGAGATCCACATGAACCTCGCGATCGACACCGCCTTTGCGGTTGACCTGACCGACACCCGGCACCGACAGCAATGCCTTGGTCAGATCGTTGTCGATGAACCAGGACAATTCGGTCTCGTTGAGATTGGTCGAGCGTATCGCATAGGTGACCAGTGCCGAGCTTTGCACCGTGTCCTTGGTAACGCTCGGCGTCTCCATCTGCGCGGGCAGATCGGCCTTGACGCTGTCGACAGCGTTGCGCACCTCATTGAGAGCCGCCTCGCTGTTCTTCTCAAGCTTGAAGGAAACCTTGATCGAGACGGTGCCGTCGGTGATCGTCGTGGTGATGTGGTCGAGATAGCTGAGCGAGGCGAGACTGTCCTCGATGGTGCGGGCGACCTCGGTTTCGAGCTGTGTCGGCGCAGCGCCGTCGAGGGTAGCGGAAATATTTATGGTTGGCAGATCCATATCGGGGAAGTTCTGGATCGCCAGTTGTTTGAAAGCCCACAACCCGCCGAAGCCAAGCATCAAAAACAGCAGAATCGCCGGAACGGGGTTGCGGATCGAGAAAGCGGAGAAGTTCATCAGTCTTTCTCCGCAATCTTCACGAGGTCATTGTCCGACAGAAAGGCTCCGCCCGACGTCACGACTTTCGTTGATGCGTCGATGCCGGAGACGATCTCGACCTCGCCGTTGTTACGACGCCCCGTTTCCACGCGGACCCTGCGCACCCGCTTGTCCTCTCCCGCCGTGAAGACGTAGCTGATCCCGTCCCGGAACACGATCGCCGTCTCGGGAACGGTCAGCGCCGGCGTGGTCTGCAATTCGATATTGCCGGTAACATAGAGGCCGACACGCGAACGGACGTCTGCTGGAAGCGCGACATACACGATCGCCCGGCTGGTATCGGTGCTGACCGAAGGTCCGACAAGCCTCACCTTGCCT
>DASVPC010000300.1:0-3620 GCA_036383055.1 Rhizobium sp.
AAGCGGCCCTTTATCATGTTCGGCATGGCCGGGCTGGTGATGCTGCTGGCGCTGGCCGTGACCTCCAACAGTTTCTCGATCAAGCGCCTCGGCAAGAAATGGATCTGGCTGCACCGGCTGGTCTATATCATCGCTGCCTGCGGCGCGCTGCATTTCGCGCTGTCGACCAAGGTGCTGTCGCTCGAGCAATATATCTATATCGGCCTGTTGATTGCCATGATCCTCTACCGGTCCTACCGGCCGATCATGATGGAGCGGCGAAGGGCGGCACGGAAACCAACCGCCTCGACACGATCAAAGGCTGCGTGAGGCGCCGGCTTTCCCCGGCACTTCCCGTAACAAACGGTTATTCGACCGTTGTGCCGAGCGAAGCCTGCTTTTGCTGACCGTCGGAAATCTCGACCGTTGCCGTCAGGCCGGCAATCAGCTTGGTGCCGTCGGGCACCTTGTCGAGCGCGATGCGCACGGGTACGCGCTGCGCCAGGCGAACCCAGCTGAAGGTCGGCGTGATATTGGCGAGCAGGCTGCCGGAGGTGCGTTCGCGGTCCTCGATGCCGTTGGCAATGCTCTCCACATGACCGGACAGTTTTTCCGTCTGGCCCATCAGATGGATGGAAACGTCGTCGCCGACATGGATGCGCGGCAGTTTGGTTTCCTCGAAATAGCCCTCGACGCGCAGAGAATCACTGTCGATCAGCGCTACCTTAGCGGTGCCGGCCGTCACATAGTCGCCGGGACGCAGGCTGAGGTTCGAGATCCTGCCGTTGACGGTGGCGCGGACTTCCGAGCGATCGAGGTTGAGCTGGGCGAGATCACGGTTGGCTTCCGACTGACGGAAATTCGCGTCGGCCTGCTGCTCGGATGTCTGCGCCTGCTCTTTCTGCTGCAGGGAGCCTGCGTCGCCGAGGCGTGCCTGGCGCTGGTTTTCGCGGTGGGCCTGATCGAGCGCGGCCTTGCTGCTTTCAAGGGCAGCATCGGCCTGCGCCAGCGCGATGGCGAAGCGCTCGCGATCGACCCGGAAGAGGACGTCGCCCCTATTGACGGTCTGGTTGTCCTTGACCAGCACGTCGCTGACAAGGCCGGCGACATCCGGCGCAATGCCGACGACGTCGGCACGCAGGCGCGCATCGCGCGTCCACGGCTCATCCATATAATGCCCCCAGAGCTCGCGACCGACGAAGACGGCTCCGACGACAAAGACGAGGGTAACGAAAAGACGACCGATTATTTTGAACGTGTTCATGTGAAGTACCAACGGGAGAGTGAGGAGATGGCGCCAAGCAGCAGGACGTAGAGCGCGAGATCGAAGAGACCGCGATGCCAGACCAGGGCGTAGGCCCCGATCCTGGCGAGAAGGCGCCGGAGGGGAATGACGGCGAGCAGCGTCACGAGCATGAGGACGAGGAGGCGTGGGATATAGACGCCATAAAGATCGAATTCTGCGGGCATGACGTTACTCGGCGGCGATGGGAAGTGGTGAGGATGTATCCGACATGGGCGGCTGCCAGTTCTCCGGCGGCTCGGCATGGGGAAAGAGCGCCCGGCGCAGGCCGACCAGCGCATCGAGGCTCGCGCGACCCGCTGAGCCATCCCGGAGCGCGATAGCTTCCAGACTGTTGTCGATCGACTGGCGCAATCCATCCGACGGATCGATAGCCTGCCCGGCCTTTATCCGCGTGCGATAGAAATCCGCGACGCCGGAAAGAACCGTGCTGACCGACGTCGCGCCGGTGATGCTGAGCTGCGGGCGTTCCTTTTGGAGCATGAGCACATTGAAGCCCAGGCGCACATCAGCGTAGCCATCTACCTTTTTCAGCTCACGATCCTCGACGGCTGCGAGGCGAGGAACAAGCTGGCCGAGGCGATCGAGGATGCGGCCGGACAAACGCATATGATCGCCTCGCCGCGCACCTGCTGCGGTTTCGGCAAGGTCGCTCCAGCCGGCGCGCACCAGCCGCGATGCGGCGAGTTCGGAGCCGAATGGCCGCGAAAGTTGCGTCCAGACGAGCGCAAAACCTATGCCAGCAAGGGCCGCGACCGCCCCGTTGATGAAGGTGCTGAAATCGGCGGCATAGCGATCCTGCAGCGCGATGAAGGTGGCACCGTTCACCGTCAGCAGCATGGCGAGCATGTTCGATTGGGGCCGCGGTATCAGCAGGCCGATCACCAGGAAAGGCGGGGCGAAGGCCAGCACGAGCAGTTCGTAGCTGTTGATACCGGGCAATATGCCGAAGAGATACACGAAGGCAATCACTAGGCTGAGTGCGCTCCAGACGAACATCGAGGTGATGAATGGCGCCGGGCGATCGAGCGCGGCAAAGAAGGAACAGGCGACGGCGGCCATGGTCACGAAGCCGGCGCCGTCTTCCCATCCGGTGAATATCCAGAGCAAGCAGGCAACGAAGATACCGACGACGACCGAACCGGCGGAGAAAGCCAGCAAGGCATAGTCGTAGTGCCGGCTGCGCCCAACGACATCGCGATGACGAAAAGCGGGGTGCCAGGAACCAGCTCGCTTGCCGGCGACGATCTGATTGCGCAGCGTCAGGCAATCCTGCCATAGATCGACGATTTCCCTCAGCCGGGCGAATGCGCTGGAGAGCACGAGGTCATCCCAGTTCAGATCAGGATCGGCATTCTGCAAAGCATCGATCTTTCCGGAGAGGAAGGTCGCCATCTTATCGGATTCGCTCTTGCCACCCTTGCTCAACCAATCGGCCACTTCGCTCATGACCGCGAGGAGTTCGGGAGCCAGGGCCTTCTCCCTCGCCTTCAACGCATGCAGGCGATCGGCCAACGACGAGAAGAGCGGCAGCAACATCAGGAGACGGCCACGCAGCTCGCGGGAATGGCGAACGATATCGCGGCTGTCGGCATCGTAGCCGAGCTGGCTGATGATGAGATCGAGCCCGGTGACATCGGAGGCGAGTTTCTGCCGCTTCAGGGGCGTGGCGGGTGACGCACCCTCCCCGCGCAGGATCTCGTCGGCCCAGCTGCCGGCATCATCGAGCCATGTCGTGATGCGCTGGCCGAGAACGGAGCGTACGCTGGTCGGGAAAAAGACGGCGCTGACCACACTGGCGCAGACGATGCCGATGATGATTTCCTCGGAGCGGGCGAGCGCGACATCGAAGACCGTTTCTGGCGACCCGACAGTCGGCAAGGCGATCATGGGCAGCGTGTAGCCGGCCAGCATGAAGACATAGCTGCGCGAGGTCCGGTCGAGCATCGAGATGAACAGCAGCGTGCCTGTCCAGAGCGCGATGACCATGGACAGAAGCATGGGCGCATTGACGAAGAGCGGAACGAAAAAGACCGCCGCGGAGGCCCCGAGCAGCGTGCCGAGAGCACGATAAAGCGCTTTCGAGCTGGTCGCCCCCGCAAGCGGGTTGGCAACGACGTAGACAGCTGCCATCGCCCAATAAGGACGTGGGAGATCCAGCGACAATGCGATGAAGAGCGCGAGCATGGCCGCCAGAAAGGCCTTGGCGGAAAACAGCCAGTCACGCCAGGACGGGAGGCTCATAGCGCTTCCTCGCGCTGCTGATTGGTTCCGGATGCCTTCGTCTCCTCGAAATCCTCGAATGCCTGCAAGACACGGATCGCAGCTTCGATATCAG
>DASVPC010000301.1:0-20788 GCA_036383055.1 Rhizobium sp.
TGAGCGGAATGACGACGCCGACCTTGACGGTATCCTGCGCAAAGCTCATTGCGGGAGCCCCGATCAAGCCGATTGCGGCGACGGCGCCTAGCGCCAGTTTCTTAATGCTCATGTCTCTCCTCCTGTTGAAAAATCTATGTGCTGTGCATGTCGTTCAAGCCGGCCCTCTTTCCGGCGTGGACCTGGATGATCAGTGTTTTTGTTGCGTGGGGGCTGGCGTTGCGGTCGCCGATGTCCCCGCGCCAACCCCAAGGAATTTGCCGAGGGTCGAGTTGTCCTGTGCCAAGGCTGCACTGCTTCCGGAATAGGCGACGGCGCCACGCTCTAGGATCACGGCCTTGTCGGTGATCGCCAGGATTTGCTGCGCGTGCTGCTCCACGATGATGGCGGCCATTCCCTCGCCGCGGACGATGCGACGGATGGCAGTCAGCAATTCCTCTACAATGATCGGTGCGAGCCCCTCGGTCGGCTCATCGAGCAGCAGGATCTTCGGATTGAGAACCAGTGCCCGGGCGATCGAGAGCATCTGCTGTTCGCCGCCCGACAGTTGGTTGCCGTAGTTGTTGCGGCGTTCTTCCAGTCTCGGGAAGAGCAAATAGACAGCCGGAAGGCTCCATTTGCCGGGGCGGGCGACCGCCGTGATATTTTCCTCGACCGTCAAAGACCTGAATATGCCGCGCTCCTGCGGCACCCAGCCGACACCTGCCTCGACGCGACGTTCGGGCGTCAGCCGTTCGATGCTCCGGCCGCTAACGGTGACTTTGCCGCTGTGATAGCGCGTCAGGCCGACGATGCTGTTGAGCGTCGTCGTCTTGCCGACGCCGTTGCGGCCGAGGAGAGCGACTGCTTCGCCCGGGCCGACGGAAAGGCTGACGCCGTGCAGAACCACGGCTTTGCCATAGCCGGCCTTCAGGCCGTCCAGTTTCAAGAGTTCAGGCATGGTGCGCCCCTCCGAGATAAACTTCCTTGACGCGGGGATCTGTCGAAATCTCATCGACGGTGCCTTCCGCGAAGAGCGCGCCCGCGACGAGAACCGAGATCCGGTCGGCGAAATTGAAGACCAGGTCCATGTCGTGTTCGATCAGCAGGATCGAGACATCGGCGGGTAGCGCCGCAAGCCTTGCCAGTACTTCATGCCGGTCTGCTTCCGGCACGCCGGCCGCCGGTTCGTCGAGCAGCAGAACCTTGGGCTTGCAGGCAATCGCCATGGCGATCTCGAGAAGCCGCTGCTTGCCATAGGGCAGGCCCGAGCAGGGTTGGTCGAGCACCGTGTCCAGACCGAAATCCTGAACCAGGCCGGCAATTTCGTCCTCGATGCCCGGAAGCTTTCCGGCGAAGCGGAACCAGTCCTTGCCGTGTCCCTGCCGTTCGCTGATGACGAGGCCCAGGCTTTCCACGACAGTCAGATCGCCGAAGAGCTGGTTGATCTGAAACGTCCGGACCAGGCCGCGCTGCACGCGCTTTTCGCGCTTGAGCGACGAGATATCCTCGCCGTTCAGTAGGATCTGCCCGCTTGAAGGTGTGAGCACGCCGGTCAGAAGATTGATCAGCGTCGTCTTGCCCGCGCCGTTCGGTCCGATCAGCGCATGGCGAGCGCCGCTTTCCAGACGGAACGAGACGTCTGTCGTGGCCTTCAGGGCGCCGAACATCTTGTTGAGCTGTCTGGTTTCAAGAACGGCGGCGGTCATGGTGCCCTCCGGGTCGACGTGCGGCCTCTGAAGAGATTGCCGCGGATGGTGGTGAGGCGGGCGGAAAGAGAAAGCACGAGCTGGCGAGGACGATCACGCCCGATGAGGACAAAGGCGACCAGCAGCATGCCGAGCCAGAACTGCCAGTATTGCGGCGTCAGCGACGACAGTCCGTCCTGGATCAGCTCATAGACCAAGGCGCCGATGATACCGCCGTAGAGATAGCCCGTGCCGCCGATGACCAATATCATCAGGCTATCGGCGGATTTCTGGAACGACAGCGCATCGAGCGAGATGAATTGCTGCGTCTGGGCAAACAGCGCGCCAGCGATCCCGGCATAGGCACCGGAGAGAGTATATATGGCCACCAGGCGCGCGTTGACGGGAACGCCCACGGCTGAAGCGCGCAACGGATTGTCCCGGATCGCCTTCAACGAATAACCGAAAGGCGAAGAGACGATCAGCCGTGCCAGCAGGAACAGCAGGAACAGCACGGCAAGGCTGTAGGCGTAGCCGGTATGTCCATAGATATCGAAGTCGAAGACGCCGAAGAGCGGTTCGATGGTAATCCCTTGCAGGCCGTCGGCGCCACCGGTCAGCCAGTTCGCCTGATTGGCGATTTCGGCAAAGACGGCAGCAACGCCAAGCGTCACCATCAGCCGTGTCAGGTCGCCGCCGCGCAGCAGCAGGAAACTGGTCAGGAAGGCAACGACCGCTCCGGAGAGCGCGCCGACCACCAGTCCCGACAGCGGCTCGCCAGTGACGTGGATCGAGAACAGACCGCTTGCATAGGCGCCGACGCCATACATGGCCGCCTGACCGAGGGAGACGATCCCGGCATAGCCGAGGATCAGGTCGATCGAGAGCGCGAGAATGGCGAAGCCGACGATCTCGGTCAGGATCAGATGCTGGTTGGGGAAGAGGAACCATGAGGCGAGCGCGAGAGCCCAGAACGCCAGTTCAAGGACGCTCCAGCGCGCAGAACGCCTCATGACGTCGGATACCCGCTGCTTCAAGGCTGGGATTGCGGAATGGGATGTCTGCATCAGCCGGCCCTCGCGAAGAGACCTTGAGGCCGGACGACCAGTACCGCCACGAGGATGATATAGATGATGAAGCCGCCGAGTGACGGCACGTAATATTTGCCGAGAACGTCCGCGACGCCGAGCAGAATGGAGGCACAGAGAGGGCCGTACATGCTCGAGGTTCCGCCGACGGAAACGACGATCAGGAAGTAGACCATGAACTTCAGCGGGAATGTAGGGTCGAGGCCGAGGATCTCGGCCCCAAGCGCGCCGCCAAGGCCGGCCAGGCCGGATCCGACCGCGAATGTCACGGCAAAAATCGTGTTGACGTGAATGCCGACGCCGCGAGCGACGCGCCGGTCATCCACGGATGCGCGCAATCTGCTGCCGAACCGCGTACGGGCAAGGATCATTTGCAGCGCAATGGCGAGCGCGCCGCAGACAAGGATGAGAAAGGCGCGATAGACGCCGATGCCGACGCCCAGCACATCGACGCGGCCACGCAGAAAGTCCGGCAGATTGAGGATCTGCTGCTGCGATCCCATGACATAGTCGATCCCGGCAACCGCCATGAAGACGATGCCGATCGAAAACAGCACCTGATCGAGCGGCATCTTGTCGTAGAGACGCGCATAGAGTGTTTTTTCGACGATGACCCCGGCGATTGCCGTGGCAATGAAGGCGATAGGCAGCGTCAGCAGAAAGGGGACGCCCAATCGGTTCGTCAAAATGACGGTGACGTAGCCGCCGGCCATCGCGAAGGCGCCATGCGCCAGATTGATGAAATTCATCAATCCCAGGGTGACGGCCAGTCCGCAGGATAGCACGAACAGCAGCATGCCATAGGCTAGGCCGTCGAATAAAAGGGTTAGCATTTTTCCTCCCTGTCCCGGATAACGCTCCTCCGAGGCCGCCAGATCTGGCCGTTTCTCCCGAACGCATCTTTCGCAGGACCTTTTGGGTCTTGAATGGTGATTAGCCATGACGGGAAGCGGGGCGGTTGCCCATTTCAAAATGGTCGTCGCCTCATAAGAAAAAGCTATAGGTACCTTGCCGGGAGCGCGCCTTGGCCGACGCGGCTATAGCCAAAACTTATTGGTGAGGCATCAAATCCAAATTGGCAAAGGACCCCCTCCGGCGTGAAATCACGCGCAATTCGGAAGGAGATCCCATGTCGGAACAAAAGACTGCACTTGTCATCAGCGCACACGCGGCTGACTTCGTATGGCGCTGCGGCGGCGCGATCGCGCTGCATGCGGAGCTTGGTTATAAGGTGACCGTCGTTTGCCTGTCCTTCGGCGAGCGGGGAGAATCCGCCAAGCTCTGGAAGCAGCCGGGCATCACGCTCGAGCAGGTCAAGGCGGCGCGGCGGACGGAATCGGAAAAGGCGGCCAAGGCACTTGGCGTCCACGATCTCATCAGCTTCGACCTCGGCGACTATCCGCTTCGCCTCACGGACGAGGACAAGTATCGCCTGGTCGATGTGATCAGGAAGGTACAACCGGCCTTCATGCTCAGCCATTCGCAGTATGATCCCTACAATACCGACCATATGTATGCGACGCAGGTTGCGCTTGAGACGCGGATGATCGCGCAGGCGTGGGGCCACAATCCGGGTGAGAAAGTGCTCGGCGCACCGCAGCTTTACCTGTTCGAGCCTCACCAGACCGAGCAGATGGGCTGGAAGCCCGATGTCTTCCTCGACATTACATCTGTTTGGGAAAAGAAGCGGGCCGCCATCGAATGCATGGAGGGACAGGAGCATCTCTGGGAATTCTACACCCGTGTCGCCCAGAACCGCGCCAATCATTTCCAACGCAATTCGGGCGGCCAGTCGGGTGGCCGTGCCTCGAAATATGCAGAGGGCTTCCAGTCGGTCTTCCCACGCACGGTCGATGAGCTCTAATGAGCTCTCGGGAGGAACGTGACATGGAACCCTGCTTCGATATCGCCCATCTGGCGCATGTGGAGATGTATTCCGACAAGTTCGAGGAGAGCCTCGACTTCTTCGTGAACGTCTATGGGCTGACGGTTGCTGGGCAGGACGAGCAGTCGGCCTATCTGCGTGCGTGGGACGACTACGAGTTCCATACGCTGAAACTCACCCGGCATCATACGACCGGTGTGGGTCACATTGCCTATCGGGTGTCTTCGGAAGCGGCATTGGAGCGGCGCGTCAAGGCAATCGAAGCCAGCGGCTTCAAGGCTCTCGGCTGGGTAGACGGCGATCTTGGCCATGGTCGTACGTTCCGGTTCGAGGATCCGTTCGGCCATGTGTTCGAAATCTATTGGGACACTGTTCGCTATTGGCCGCCGGAGCAGGAAAAGCCGGCGCTGAAGAATGTGGCGCAACGATATCATGCGCGCGGCTGTCATCCGCGACGTCTCGACCATCTGAACCTGCTCGCCTCTGATGTTGCCGAATTCAGGCGCTTCATGGAGACCTGCCTGGGTTCCCGCGTGACGGAGATGATCCAGCTCGACAATGGCAGGCTCGGCGGATGCTGGTTCACCGTCAACAACAAGACCTATGATCTCGCCTGCACCGAAGAGCATGGCGCCGGAGGCGGGCGTCTTCATCATGTGACCTACGCCACCGACAGCCGCGAAGAGATATTGCGCGCCGCGGACATCTTTCTCGAAAACGGCGTGCACATCGAAACCGGCCCGCACAAGCATGCGATCCAGGGCACTTTCTTCCTCTACGTCTGGGAGCCCGCCGGCAACCGGGTGGAGCTTGCCAATTCCGGCGCACGCCTGATCCTGGCTCCCGACTGGGAGCCGGTGGTCTGGACGGAGACGGAGCGCAAGAAGGGGCAGGCGTGGGGATTGAAGACGATCGAGACGTTCCACACCCACGGGACGCCCCCGGTTAAAAAATAAGGAGACGCGTAATGGGTATTGTTGTTCAGGACATCGCTCGGGTCCCACAGGATGTGATCGACCGGCTGGCCTATGCCGGGGTCGCGACCGTGCATGAGGCGCAAGGCCGCAAGGGCATGCTCGCCAGCTATATGCGTCCGATCTATGCCGGCGCGCAGATTGCCGGCTCGGGCGTGACCATCTCTGCCCCTCCCGGCGACAACTGGATGCTGCATGTGGCGATCGAGCAGTTGAAGCAAGGCGATATTCTCGTGCTCGCACCGACTTCGCCTTGCGACAACGGCTATTTCGGCGATCTGCTGGCGACCTCGGCGATGGCGCGCGGATGCAAGGGCCTGATCATCGACGCCGGTGTCCGTGATATTCGCGATCTCACGCAGATGGGCTTTCCGGTCTGGTCGAAAGCGGTATCGGCGCAGGGCACCGTCAAGGAGACGCTAGGCTCGGTCAATGTGCCGGTGGTCTGTGCAGGGGCCTATGTCGAAGCCGGCGATGTCATCATCGCCGACGATGACGGCGTTTGCGTCGTCAAGCGAGAGGAGGCGGAAGCTGTCGTTGTCGCGGCGGAGACGCGTCTGGCCAACGAGGATGCGAAGCGCAAGCGGCTTGCGGCCGGAGAACTCGGGCTGGATATCTACGGGATGCGTCCGACCCTGCTGGCAAAGGGGCTGAAATATGTATGAGGACGGCATCCCTTGCCTGTGGATGCGAGGGGGGACTTCCAAGGGTGCGTATTTCCTTGCCGAGCATCTTCCGGCGGATCCCGCCGAGCGGGACGCGCTGCTGTTGAAAATCATGGGATCGCCGGACCCCCGGCAGATCGACGGGATCGGCGGCGCCGATCCGTTGACGTCGAAGATTGCGGTTCTGTCCTCCTCGACGCGCGCTGATGCTGATGTGGACTATCTGTTCCTTCAGGTTTTCGTGGATCAGGCTGTTGTCAGTGATGCGCAGGGGTGTGGCAATATCCTCGCCGGTGTCGGGCCGGCCGCCATCGAGCGTGGTCTGGTCAAGGGGAGTGACGGCGTCACTGAGGTCCGCATCCATATGCTGAACTCCGGCGAAGTGGCGGTCGCACGGATCGAGACGCCGGGCGGCCGCGTGAACTATGCCGGCGCGACCGAAATTGCCGGTGTTCCCGGCAGCCATGCCGCTGTCCCTTTGCTGTTCATGAACATCGCCGGCTCGATGTGCGGCGCGCTGCTGCCGACCGGAAACGAGGTCGATGTCATCGACGGGATAGAGGCGACTTTGATCGATAACGGCATGCCCTGCGTCATCATGCGGGCCGCCGACTTCGGGCTGACGGGGGAGGAGACCCGCGAGGCGATCGAAGCCAATACCGAGCTGAAGTCGCGGATCGAGGCCATCCGCCTGAAGGCAGGGCCGATGATGAACCTCGGCGATGTCAAAGCCGCTTCTGTGCCGAAGATGACCCTGGTGTCGGCCCCAAAGCATGGCGGCGCGATCTCGACACGGAGCTTCATTCCGCACCGGGTTCACGCGTCCGTCGGCGTTCTCGCGGCCGTTACGGTTGCGACCGCGACGCGCCTGGCAGGCAGCACCGCCGCGCAATTGGCGACGGCCCCATCGGATGAGCGTTATCTGATCGAGCATCCGACCGGCGCGATGGAGGTCTTTCTGGATATTGGCGATGACGGTTCGATCAAGGGAGCGGGGACGGTCAGGACGGCGCGGAAGCTGTTTGATGGTCGGGTTTTCGCTGGATGATCCAGGCTGGGTCGAGCAGACGACGCGCTGACGACTAGAGTTCGGAATATCCGATTTGGATCGGTGTAGGATGAGATGCCGGCGACCGCGAGGTTGCCGGCATTTCCGTTTCCGAAGCAGCGTAGTGAACACCAGCGCCAATTTTCATGGCGACCGGAGTTCGCGCTTATGCGTGATCGCTACTGCTCCGGAAATAAGACTGTTGGCTATGGAAACTTGGGGAAACAATCCCGTCGAAATTTTGCTCTATATTTGAAATATTACATGAATATCGAAATCCAATGCGGTCGATACGAGTGCGTGCTCGATAAAAAGATGTGATAAGTATGCATTATTATCTCTGCGGTTTCGCTTCTATAATTTAGCTTATTAAAAATCAGCGCAAACCTTCTTTAAGGATTGTTGCGCGCGCCGTGGTAATTGTGGCACGTTACACTTCGGACAGTATTCGTGCGCTATCCCGACATGCGTTCTGCGATATAGTCTCTGGAAGGTTTTTGATGAAAAACATTGCTGCCATTATCCCTTTTTTCCAACGCAAAAGCGGCTTTCTGACTGCGGCTGTACAGTCCATTGTTGATCAAAGACTGCCGGATGACGTCAGGGTTCATATCCTGATCGTGAACGACGAATCCCCCATAGATCCGCTGTCTGAAATTTCACATCTGGAGTTTCCGGCTAATGTCAGTTTTGAAATAATAGCGCAGCAGAATGCCGGCCCGGCAGCGGCCAGAAACAACGCGCTTGATGCTCTTCCGGCGGAGACGGAGTTTGTCGCCTTTCTTGATTCCGATGATGTCTGGTTTGAAGATCATCTCAGAACGGCCATGCGGGCGCTTGGCGATGAAGGTGTGTTCTATTTCAGCGACAATTACGAAGACAGGCCCGTCACGACTTTTGAGAAGACCAAGTATTTCAGTCGGGCCGCCAGTGCTGGTGATTGGGAGATTGTCGAGCCAGCTTTGAATATCTTCCAGTTCAAGCCGCGATTGGCGTTCAAGGCCTTTATCAGAGAGTATATTTCGCAGACCTCCACCGTTGTTTACAGATTTTCCAGATTCAAGGATCTGCGGTTCGATTCCGATCTGCGCTATTCCGGAGAGGATTATTTCTTCTGGCTTTTGATCGCCAATAGCGGATCGCCGGTGACGTTTTCGAGCAATGTGAACGGTGATCGAGACAAGGGCGTCTCCGTTTATCGCGACGCTTATTCCTGGGACAGCCCGAAGGTTCTGGTTCGTCTGCTCGGCAATCTCCTGTTCTGGAAAAGGGTAGCCGCCAGTTTCAAGCTCGACGATGACGACAGGCAGATTTTGGACGAGCATATCAACAAGACGAGAATGGGTATCTCCTATCTGATCATGCGCAACGGTCGCCGCGATCGTGCCAAGAGCGTGGGGGCCATCTTCAGCTTTTTGAAAATGGACCCGCTCGGCATCGCTCAAAGCCCGGCCTTGATCATGAAGGCTATCGGTCTTGCCAGGAAGGGCCTTCTGGAGTTCTAGGCCGGCCCCTCACGCTCACGGCGCCGATCGGAGAAGCCTCTTCATCTCGCGAAGTTGACTTACATCCAGGGCCATTTTTATTTACGAATAGGCCCGAAGCTATCCCTCGTCGTTTCGCGCCTTGACCGCCATGCATTCCGCGAGGTCCCAGATAGCCTTCATCTTTGAACAAGGGGAAGGAGATCGCTGATGGATATCGGAGTCATTGGGGCCGGTGCGATGGGGAGCGCCATAGCAGGGCGATTGGTCGAGGGTGGCGCTCACGTTCTCACTTATGTTGAAGGCCGCTCGCCGGCGACCATAGAGCGGGCCGAGGCGGTCGGCATGAAGGCCGTCGGGCTGGACCGCCTCGTCGAGGCCGACATCATCCTTTCCATCGTTCCGCCCGCGGAGGCCATTGGCGTGGCCGAGCTTTTATCCGCCGCATTGCGGCGTCGTGGCAGGACGACCACATTCATAGACTGCAATGCGATTTCGCCGAAGACGATGGCGCAGGTTGCTTCGGTCTTCGGTGGCGACTGTGGCGACGTGCTGGACGGATCCATCATTGGTGCGCCGCCGAAGCCGGGCCAGAAAGGTCCCAAGCTCTACATCAGCGGCGATGCCGCAAACAGGAGCGGCGTGCTTGCGGACCATGGGCTTCTGGTGCGCCGGATCGACGGAGGGATCGGAGCCTCGTCGGCACTGAAGATGTGCTATGCCGGCATCAACAAAGGCGTTACGGGCCTCGGCACCGCCATGCTGCTTGCCGCGATCAGGTCCGGAGCAGATGAGGGCCTGAAACGGGAGCTCCAGGAAAGTCAGTCCGACCTTGACCGCAAGTTTGCCCAGAGCATTCCCGATATGTATCCGAAAGCCTATCGCTGGGTTGCGGAAATGGAAGAGATCGCCGAGTTCCTCGGCAAGGACGATCCCGCCGCCTTGATCTTCAAGGGCATGGCCGGCCTCTATCGCAAGATGGCCGACGACCGCGAGGCCGGCGGTATGCTTGCCGGCGAATTGGATCGGCTCAACGGCGGCGCTTGAGGCTTTGCCAGGATCGACATTTTTGCCTGCATCGCCACGGATATCAGCTTGCAAGGCGGTGAGCCCGACGCGCATATGAGGTTGTCGATCGCAGAGCGATATCGAGATTGGGCTTGCGATGCTTGCTCGTACAAACTATGGACGGACCTTCGATTTTCTCCTTAGTTGGCGATTAGACAGTGCGTTCTAACTTAATGAAAAAAAACGTGAAGAGAGTGCGGATGCCATCTGCATCCTCAATAGTTGCGCGTAGTTATCCCGACAAAATTATTGGGGTCGATAATTCTCTTCCGTGGCACCTGCGGACTGATTTGCAGCTATTTAAGAAACGTACCCAAGGGCACGCGGTCATTATGGGGCGTAAAACCTTTGAGTCTATTGGTCGACCGCTGCCGAACCGCACGAACATAATTCTCTCGAGAACGGAGCCGCTATTTCTAAAGAGTTTTCCTTCTTTGAAATGGGCGCAGAATCCAGAGACAGCACTTCTATTGGCTGATATTGAATCAATAATATCTGGTAAGATGCAGTTTTTTGTTATCGGTGGTGATCAAATATATAGGGTATTTGAGCCATACATAAATACTATATTTGTTACAGATGTTTTCTGTGGAAACATCAATGGTGACGCGAAATTTGAATTAGATTTTGGCGATCCTATCGCTGGCGAGAAAAGTGAGTGGATTATTAAATCGGAGGAAGAGTATCCGAAGACCGAGTTTGATCAGTACCCATTTCGAGTAACAAAATATGATCGCCGTAAACCATTCCACCGGTATCGTTCGAAGGAAGAATTTATGGGGCGCGTCCCTAATTTTGATGTTCTGCTAGAGCAGTATGAGCTTAAATTGAAGCTGGAACCGATTGAAGAGGATCAATTGGATTTTTTTGAATAAAGCTTTTTACGAAAGTCTCTAATTCAACTGCTAGCTAGTTGGCCTGTAGGCCTCACAAACGGCTCTTCTGTCTACATTCGGCCGCTGCATGTTGCGCAAAATTCGGTTGTGACTGGTTCCAGAATTCAATTATTTTCCAATAAATCCGCCTAACTTCCTGAAGTTGCGTTGAAAGCAGGTGCGTCGATACCTATAACGGGGACAATCGCCGCAACTTGTGGATTTCGCACTGCGAATGACAAAGTTTAGCGCGATGACTGGGAGTCCACTAACAAAGAGGTTTTGATGCCCTGGAGCAATCAGAATGGCGGCGGCGGCCCGTGGGGCGGCGGCGGCGGAGGCGGCGGAAATAATCAAGGGCCATGGGGGCAGGGACCGAACCGGCCTCGCGGAAATGGCAGCGGCGGGCCACCCGACCTTGAGGACATTATTCGTCGTGGCCAGGACCGGCTGAAGGGGCTCGTGCCCGGCGGTTTCAATGGCGGTGCTTTTCTTATTGTCGCGGCGGTTATTGCCGTTTTCTGGCTTATTCAGTGCGTCTATACGGTTCAGCCGGATGAACGTGGCGTTGAATTGCGGTTCGGCAAGCCGCGTGCCGAGGTGTCCATGCCTGGCCTGCATTTCCATTTCTGGCCGATGGATCGCGTCGAAATTGCCAAGGTTACCGAGCAGCAGCGCAACATCGGCGGGCGTTCGGGTTCCGGCTCCAATGCCGGTCTGATGCTGACGGGCGACCAGAACATCGTCAACGTTCAGTTCTCGGTGCTCTATACCGTCACCAATCCGCAGGCCTATCTCTTCGAAGTTGAAAGCCCTGACGAGACGCTGCAGCAGGTCGCCGAAAGCGCCATGCGCGAGGTGGTCGGTCGTCGTCCCGCACAGGACATCTACCGCGACAATCGTCAGCAGGTCGCTGTCGAAGTGAGAAACATCATTCAGGACACGATGGATCGCTATAGCGCCGGCATTTCCATCAATGCCGTGCCGATCGAGGATGTGTCGCCGCCGCGTGAAGTGGCCGACGCGTTCGACGAGGTGCAGCGCGCCGAGCAGAACGAAGACCAGCAGGTGCAGGAGGCGAACCAATACGCCAACCAGAAGCTCGGTCAGGCCCGTGGTGGTGCTGCCCAGATTCGCGAAGAGGCTGCCGCCTACAAGGATCGTGTCGTCAAGGAAGCTCAGGGTGAGGCACAGCGTTTCATCTCGATCTACGACGAATACGTCAAGGCACCGGATGTGACCCGCAAGCGGTTGTTCCTCGAAACCATGGAGTCCGTTATCGGCAATTCCAACAGCATCATCATCGACGACAAGCAGAGCGTATTGCCCTACTTGCCGCTGAATGATCTCGGCAAGTCCACGACGCAGACAGGCGGCAAGCCTGCGACTGCAGTTCAGCCGGAGGCCAAATAATGACGTCCAGCCGTTTGCCAACCATTCTCATCGCGCTCGCGGTGCTGCTGCTGATCGTTTATTCCTCGGTTTTCGTGGTCAATGCCCGCGAGCAGGCGATCGTTCTGCGCTTCGGCCAGATCCGTGAAGTCAAGACCGAGCCGGGCCTCTACTTCAAGCTGCCCTTCGCCTTCATGGATGCCGATCGGGTGCAGTATATCCAGGATCAGGAACTGCGTTTCGATCTGGACAATATCCGTGTCCAGGTTTCGGGCGGCAAGTTCTATGAGGTCGATGCCTTCGTCGTCTACAGGATCACCGACGCGCGGAAATTCCGCGAGACGGTATCGGGCGATCGCGATGCGGCGGAATCACGCCTCAGAACCCGCCTCGACGCGTCGCTGCGTCGGGTCTACGGTCTGCGCGGTTTCGAAGCGGCTCTGTCCGAAGAGCGCGCCTCCATGATGACGGAAGTGCGTGACGACCTGCATCGTGATGCGGAGACCCTCGGCCTCAACATCGAGGATGTTCGCATCCGCCGTACCGACCTGACCCAGGAAGTATCGCAGCAGACCTACGACCGCATGAAGGCGGAACGTCTGGCGGAAGCGGAACTGATCCGCGCCAGAGGTAACGAAGAAGGCCAGCGCCGCCGTGCCGTCGCCGACCGTCAGGTCGTCGAGATCCTCGCGGATGCGCAGAAGGATTCGGAAATCCTGCGCGGTGAGGGCGAAGCCGAACGCAACGGTATCTTTGCCGATGCTTCCACGCGCGATCCGAGCTTCTACGAGTTCTATCGCTCGATGGCGGCCTATCGGGCGTCGTTCGGCTCTGGCGGCAAGACGCTGGTGCTGCCGCCGAACCAGTCGGAATTCTTCAAGTATTTCGACAGTTCGACCGGCTCTGCTGCCACGTCGGCACCGGCCAAGCCGTGAACGGTGAAGCTCGCGAATTGGCGAGCGACATATAGCTGAAATTCGAGGGGCTGCCGGTTGGCGGCCCCTTGTTTTTTTGTGGAACCGCGTCGGCTTTACCATGATTGCAAAGGGTGGACCGAGGCGCGGGGATATCGCAAAAAGGTGATTACACGCTTCATCATTCCGCCTTATGGTGATGCTTATACAAGATTTCCCTTTCTCGATGAGGATGCCTGATGGCCTTGACCAATCGCCTGTCTTTCAGACGTTCGTTCGCTCTTCTCGCCAGCGTGGCTCTGATTGCCGGTCCCGTTCTGGGCAATGTCGAACAAGCGCGTGCGCAGACGGCACAGACGCCCCCGACCGTCGACAATCAGGCACCGGCGGCAGCGACCAACCCGGCTCAGGCTCCGACAGTTGGTTCGGCCGCGACGGCGACCAATCCAGCGGCAGCGCCCGCCATTGCCGGTAGTCCAGCGATGAATGCCGGTCCGGCTTCTGTTGCCGACCTGGCATCCGGCTTGCTCGATGCAGTGGTCAATATTTCCACGTCGCAGAAGGTCAAGGACCAGGGCGACGGTCCGGCAAACCCCAAGGTGCCCGACAATTCGCCGTTCCAGGATTTCTTCAACGACTTCTTCAAGAACAGGAACAACGACAACAGCAATCGCAAGGTCAGCTCGCTCGGCTCCGGCTTCGTCATCGATCCCACGGGCTATATCGTCACCAACAATCACGTCATCGAAGGCGCCGACGATATCGAGGTGATCTTCCCGAACGGCAACAAGCTGAAGGCACGACTGATCGGTACGGATACCAAGACCGACCTTTCCGTGCTCAAGGTGGAGTCGAAACGGCCGCTGGTGTCGGTGAAGTTCGGCGATTCCGCCAAGATGAGGATCGGCGATTGGGTGATGGCCATCGGCAATCCCTTTGGCCTCGGCGGCTCGGTGACGGTCGGCATTGTCTCGGCGCGCGGTCGTAACATCAATGCCGGACCCTATGACAATTTCATCCAGACGGATGCGGCGATCAACAAGGGCAACTCCGGCGGCCCGCTCTTCAACATGAAGGGCGAGGTGATCGGCATCAATACGGCGATCATTTCCCCGAGCGGCGGCTCCATCGGTATCGGCTTCGCCGTGCCGTCCGAGTTGGCCGAGGGTGTCGTCAAGCAGCTCATGGATTTCGGCGAGACCCGACGCGGCTGGCTTGGTGTGCGTATTCAGCCGGTCACCGACGATGTTGCCAACAGTCTCGGTCTCGATGGCGCGAAGGGTGCGCTGGTGGCCGGCGTCATCAAGGGCGGCCCCGTCGACAACGGCTCGATCAAGGCCGGTGATGTCATCCTGAAATTCGACGGCAAGGACGTGGACGAGATGCGCGATCTTCCGCGCGTCGTCGCCGAAAGCCCGGTGGGCAAGGCCGTCGACGTGGTCATCATGCGCGACGGCAAGCAACAGACCGTCAAGGTCACGCTCGGCCGGCTCGAGGACAGCGATCAGGCGGCGGCAAGCAGCGACAAGAGCGGGGGCGACGACAAGAACAAGACGCCGAAGCTCGCGCCGGACGACAATGGCAACGGTAGCAATGATGGTGTCATCAATCCCGACGGGGGTGACGATGGCGATGACGGCATGGACGGTCAGGACCAGGGCGGCGATCAGCAACCGCAGGCACCGCAGCAGCAGGCTGCCCAGAGTGTGCTTGGTATGAAGCTCGCAACGCTGAATGCCGAAAACCGCAAGAGCTTCGGCATCGCCGACAGTGTCGACGGTGTCGTCATCACCGAGGTCGCGCCGGGTTCGGCCGCAGCCGAGAAAGGGTTGAAGCCCGGCGATATCGTCGTGGAAGTGGCGCAGGAGTTCGTGCAGACGCCGACCGCGGCCTCGGAAAAAGTTGCATCCCTGAAGCGGGAAGGCCGACGCAATGCGCAGTTGATGATCGCCTCTCCGAGTGGCGACCTGCGTTTCATCGCCGTGGCGCTGGAATAGTCGCTAGTCTTTCGGCGTTTGCCGCGACCGCCATTCGGCGGCGGCCAGGCTGTAGAGGACATGGCGCTTCAGGTGCGGATAGGTATCGGGAACGCCGGGGTGATCGAAATCGCCGCCTTCGACACGATACATGCCGATCCGCTCCATCACGGATGTCGATTTGACGTTGTTGTGGACGGCGAAGGAAACGATCTGGTCGAGATCAAGCGTTTGGAAGCCATGGGCGAGCAATGCCCGTGCCGCTTCGCTGACAAACCCCTTGCCCCAATGCTGCGGTACCAACCGCCAGCCGATCTCGACGGTTCCTGCCGGGACGAATGGCTCCAGATTGTCCGTTCGCATGAGCCCGCAATATCCAATGGCCTCTCCGCTGGCCTTGATTTCCAACACGTAGAGGCCAAGACCAGTATCGGCGATCATGGATCGCACGCGCTCAAAGAACGCATTGGATTCTGCGCGATTGCGCCGAAATGGAAAGAATTCCATCACCTTATCATCGGAATTGATCTCATAGGCGAGATCACGATCCTCCTCGCGCCAGTTGCGGATGATGAGGCGTTCGGTTTCGGTGATGATCATGGCACAGGGAGACCGCTTGTGGCTGGAAAATCGGCTTTAAGTTAAGACGCTGATCGCGCCGATTTTGGTTTTTCGAAATGAATACGCAGCTTCGTACCGGTCGCCTCCGCGAAGCGCTGCAGCGTGCGGGTGGATGGCATGGAGCGACCGCTTTCCAGCCTGGCGATGGCGGCTTGCGTCGTCCCCATGGCCTTGGCGACGTCCTCCTGGGTCATGGATGCGTCGGCGCGAGCCTTGATGAGAGCTTCAGCAAGGGCAAATTCTTCTTCGAGGGCGTTATAGGCGGCCACATATGCTGGATCGAGGCGCCACTCCTTGAAGGCGTCTTCAGCGAGAAGGCTTTCCTTTTTTTTCATTTGACCTCCTTGGCTCGGCTGAGAGCGGTTTCGATTTCCCGACGTGGTGTCTTCTGAGTTTTCTTTCTAAATATGTGAACCACAACAACTCGCTGTTCCTTAACTGTCACATAGGCTGCGCGGGCTATCCCATCGCGCCCTTTCAAGCGCATTTCCCATATCGGCCCTTCGAGATGTTTCACATATGGCTCGCGCATTCCTGCAACGCCATGAGCCCTAATAAGATTCGAAATACGTTCGAAACCCGCTCTCATATCGTGAGGTAAGGCATAGAGCGCAGACTTTACCTCATTATCGAGAAACTCAACCGACCATGCCATAAATACATACCATTTTTGCAATGATTTTTCAATGCAGATGGTTGCCACTTATGGTGATATTGTCAATATCTATGGTTGTGTATCAAGCTCTGACGAAATCACTCTTGCGATAGCCCTGAATGTAGAGCAGGGCGGTCAGGTCGCCGTGATCGATACGCATCTTGGCCTCGGCGGCCACCGAAGGCTTGGCATGGAGGGCGACGCCGGAGCCGGCGAGTCGCAGCATGCCGAGATCATTGGCGCCGTCGCCGACGGCGAGAGCGTCATCTGTGGAAATACCGAGCTTTTCGGCGATATCATTCAGCGCGTCGATCTTGGCTTGTTTACCGAGGATCGGTTCGGCGACATGGCCTGTCAGGATGCCGTTGTCTTCCAGCAGGATATTGGCGCGGTCCTCGTCGAAACCCAGGGTCGCGGCGATACGGCTCGTGAAGACTGTGAAGCCGCCGGAGACGAGGGCGGCGTAGTAGCCCTTTGCCTTCATTGTAGCGATCAGTTCAGCTCCGCCGGGGGTTAGCGTAATGCGCTTGGCAATGACCTCGTCGACAACCGAAATCGGCAGGCCCTTCAAGAGAGCGACGCGTTCGCGCAGCGCCGGTTCGAAGGCGATCTCGCCGTTCATGGCGCGGGCAGTAATCGTTGCGACCTTGTCCTTGAGGCCGACTTCGGCCGCTAGCTCGTCGATGCATTCCTGGCGGATCATGGTCGAATCCATGTCGGCGATCAGCAGCTTTTTGCGGCGGGTCTCCGCATCCTGGATAACCAGATCGATCGGCGCGCTGCCGATAACAGCGCGGATATCGGCTTCGGCGGCCTTGAGGTTGGTGCCGTCGCGCAATGCGATATCGCAGGCGATGCCGTCGGCCAGCCAATAAAGTCCCGATGCTTTGACGGCGTCCGACGCGCGCTCGGCGAGGGCCGGAGCGAGAACGGGGTTTGACGGATTGGCAATAAGCGTGGCAACGAAGGCCATGATCAGAAATCCTATAAGCGATATCGACGCGATCCTGATAACCGGGCCGACCGCCAGCGGCAAGTCCGCGCTTGCGGTGGAATTGGCACGGACACATGGCGGCGTTGTCGTCAATGCCGACAGCATGCAGGTTTATGACACGCTCAGCGTGCTGACGGCCCGCCCGTCTGAAGCCGATATGGAGGGCATTCCGCATCATCTTTACGGCCATGTGCCGGCGAGGCAAGCTTATTCCACCGGCGTCTGGCTGCGCGAGGCGGCGGCATTGGTGGCGCAATTGCGCGAAGAAGGACGAGTGCCGGTTTTTGTCGGCGGCACAGGACTCTATTTCAAGGCACTGACCGGCGGGCTTTCCGACATGCCCGCTATCCCCACGGAGATTCGCAGCCGTCTGCGCGAGCGGCTGCTGGCGGAGGGGACCGACGAGCTTTATCGCGAGCTCCTCACTCGCGATCCCGCCGTGGCGGAAAGCCTCAATTCCCAGGATGGACAACGTATCGTGCGGGCTCTGGAGGTGATCGAGGCGACTGGGCAGTCCATCGCGGCTTTTCAGGGTAAGACAGGGCCTGTCATTATCAATGCCGATCGCGCGCGGAAAATTGTCGTGCTGCCGGATCGCGCCATCCTGCATCAGCGCATCAACGGCCGTTTCGAGAAGATGCTCGCCATGGGGGCCGAGAACGAGGTGAAAGCGCTGCTGGCGCTGGACCTGGCACCGGAAATGCCGGTCATGAAGGCGATCGGCGTATCGCAGATCGCCGCGATGCTGAGGGGCGAGATGACGCGTGCGGAGGTTCTGGACACCGGCGCGGCCACGACGCGGCAATATGCGAAGCGGCAAATGACCTGGTTCCGCAATCAGATGGACGAGAGCTGGGAGCGCGTCAGTCGGTAACCGGGTCTTAAAGCGAAGTTGATGCGGCTCACTTGCACACGACCGCAGCGAAGCTACTATCGCAGCATGAGTGAGCCAGTTTACCCCGTCTATATCTTTCGTAGTCCAGGTTTTGCCCCATCCGGTAATACCGTTATGGCTGTCGCGCGACTAGAATGCGTAATGGCAGTTTACGGCGGTGGCGGCATTGTTGGAGAGGGCGGACTATCGGCGGCATTTGGTGGAGCCGTTGTTTTTAAGAATGAAGACTCCGGAGAATGTTTCGTGGGTGTTTGGGGTGCACGCAACGCCTCGCGGTTTCGGGCGCAACTGCGAGCAAAAATGCAGGTCAACATTCTCAGGGAAGCACCCATAGCTCGCCTCAAATTTTGGGGTGCAGAAAAGGACCGACCGAAAAGGCCTGTAATCCCATGATCGAGAACAGATTTTGTCGGCAGGACCTAGGTCAGTCCTTGTTATAAAGGCTGCTCAGCGGCTTCTTCAGGATGCTGTCGCGTAGTGACAGGCTGGCTTCGCGCCGTGGAGGCGGGGCGGTGTCTCTCGCTGGAGACGGCTGGTTGCCCATGTTGTCCTCGCCACGATAGTCGCGACGCAGCTCGGCAAGCCGGCTATCGATCGATGTCCGGCGCGTGGCATCCGCCGTTGGTGTCGGCGCGCGCGGCAGCATATCGGGCCGATAGGGTTCTATCGGCGGCGCGGCAATTCTTGTCGGCTGCGGTGGCGGTGCTGGCTGCTCGACATAGTCATCCCCAATATCCTCGTACACTTCGTCCGCGGCGTCGTGCACGGTTGCGTAGCTCTGCTGGAAGGTGGAGATGTCGGGGCCTGTGATCGAACGCATACGGCTGACGATGGTGCGCAGATCGACGGTATCGGGCGTTTCCTCGCTCGTTCTCGCGACGCTGCCATTGGCTTTCGGCAGCAGATGTTCCTCGACGCGGGAAAAGCGCATTCGCATCGGCACGGCAATAGCCTCGCCGAAGGCAATGGCCTCGCCGTTACCGATGGAGGAGAGGAAGCTGGTGGTCGAGATCGAGGAATTCGGAATTGCCGAACGGATGATCTCCTGGTCGCGGTCGTTGGCGAGGCGCATGGCAAACACCGTCGAGCATTGCGACAGGATCGTCTGGTCGAGTTCGCCCGGGCGCTGGGTGATGATGCCGAGCGATACGCCGTATTTGCGGCCTTCCTTGGCAATGCGGGCGATTGCCTGGCGGGTCGGGAAGAAACCGAGCGTCGGGTCGGCGGGGATATAGCGATGTGCCTCCTCGCAGACGACAAGCATGTGGATCGCGCCATCGCTCCAGAGCGTAAGTTCGAAAGCCATGCGGCAGAGGACGGAGGCGACGGAATTGACGACTTCGGAGGGAATGCCGGCGAGCTGAAAGGTGCAGATCGGCTTGTCGTCGCCCGGAATGCGGAAGATCTGCGCGATTGTCTCCATGATCGTGTCGCTGATCGTGTTGTTGGAGAACATGAAGTGGTAGCGCGGATCATTGATCGCCGAGATGACGCGCATTTTCAGGGAGCGCAGATGCGGCTTTTCCTGACGGCCCTCGAGCCGGCCGATGCGCTCGTCAATCAGGGCCAGGAGGTCGGCCATGCGATAGGGCACCGGCGTATCGGCGGTCACCGAGCTTTTCTCGGACTGGCGGCGCATCAGCGGTGAATCGCTGCCGCGAAAGGCGCGCTTCGCCTCCGGAATGATATCGCGCAGCATGTCCAGTTCGTCGGGGATCGGCACGCGGCCGCGAAAGATGACCTCTGCGAATTCCTCAAGCCGCATTAGCCAGAAGGGCAGGTCGAGTGTATCGGTATCGATGACGACGGAGTGCCTGGGGAAGGCCGCGGCGAATTCGTTGTGCGGGTCGAGGATCAGCACGCGCAGCTTGGGATCAGAGGCGATGGCCTTGTGCAGGAGCAGCGAGACGGCGGTCGATTTGCCGACGCCGGTGGAGCCGACCACGGCAAAATGCTTGGCCAGCATCGAGGGAATATGGATGGCGGCGTCGATGCTCTCGTCCTGCGTCAGCTTGCCGACGACGCAACTGCTGTCCTTGCCGGCGTCGTAGATACGCATGAGGTCGGCGGCGCGGATGCGGTGCGCGATGGCGCCGAGATAGGGATAGGCTGAAATACCGCTTGAAAACTCCTCGCGGCCGTTTGGTCCGATACGGACTTCACCCAGCAGCTCGACCTCGATGCGGAAAAGATTGTCCTCACCTTCACCCCAGCCGCTACTGCCGGTATTCATGGCGTAGACGAGGGCGGCGACGCGATTGCTGCCGACGCTGATCGAGATCAGCTTGCCGACCGACCAGAGCTCGGTCAGATCGGTGCCGCCATCCTCTGCGACCGCAGCGATGGTTGCCCTGGAACCGGTGCACGCGACAACGCGACCGAGGAAACGATTTCCCGGCTTCAGTCCGTCACGGCGATCAAGGTCTCCAGCTTTGCCGGACGTCTGCAAGTCGTTGTTGAGCAAACGGCTACTCCCAGCGTTAGGACATGGAGCATAGGGAGGGCCGCTTAATAAAATCCTTTCGGGCGTCCCGCTTTTTAAAGGGATCGGAATGGGGCGCGATTTTTTATTGCGGAATACGTTGAC
>DASVPC010000302.1:0-4760 GCA_036383055.1 Rhizobium sp.
GAAGGTCTGCCAGACGCCGACCGAACCGTCGACGCGGAAGTTGGTCATCAGCATGTTGGCAAGCGGTGCGCCGATCATCGCGCCACCGCCGAAGCCCATGATCGCCATGCCGGTCGCCATGCCGCGCCGGTCGGGGAACCATTTGATCAGCGTCGAGACCGGCGAAATATAGCCGAGGCCAAGCCCGATGCCGCCGATGACGCCAGCGCCGATCCACATCAGCCAAAGCTGATGATAGATGACGCCGATCGCGGCGATCAGGATACCGCCGCACCAGCAGCAGGCGGAGACAACACCGGCCTTGCGCGGCCCGGCGCGTTCCAACCAGCCGCCCCAGATCGCGGCCGACGAACCGAGCAGCACGAAAAACAGCGTATAGATCCAGCCGAGATCACTGACTCGCCAGTCGCAGCTCGTGGTGACCAGAGCGGAAAGGAGATTGAGGCTGGCGCATTCGGCCGTTGGCGGCGTCGATGTGCCGAGCGCCTTCGACAACGGCAGCCAGAAGACGCTGAAGCCATAGGCCATGCCGATGCAAAGATGGATCGCCAGGGCGGCCGGCGGCACCAACCATCGGTTGAAGCCAGGCTTGGCGATGATGCGCTCGCGATCGAGCAGCCCCGGCGCCACCGCACCCCTTGAAATATCCGCTTCCGCAGTCGCCATGAACAACCCTCCTTGTTTCAGAGACCGGCATTCCCCATTATGTCTGCCTTGTACAGCAGCTACGGAGGGATTTCCCTCTCCATCCAATAGTTTTTAAAATCAAAGACAAAGGCCGGATCAGACTTGCTTGGCCGGCTCCGGTCTGTGGATCAGCGCGGAGGCCTCGATGACCAGAGGGCTCAAGTCGCTGGCTCCATGATCGATGATCTCGAAAAGCTGACGCCGCATGCGCGGCTCCCAGAATTTGTTGATATGCGTGGCAACGCCCTGCGCCGATTCATGCGCCGGCTGGGTCTTGAAGAAGATGGCGATCTGGTTCGCCATATAGACGAGTTTCGTCGCGGTCTTGCCGTGAGGTGTTTCGTCAGGCGACATCGGCGATGCTCCCTGGAGTGATACGTTGCGGATGGGTGAAAATCTCGAAATCGTCGCCGCGCACCAGCGCCACCAATGTCATGCCGGCCTCCTCGGCCGTGCGGATGGCAAGCGCCGTCGGCGCGGAAATGGCGACAAGGACAGAACTGCCCAGGATCGCCGCTTTCTGCACCATCTCGACCGACAACCGGCTGGTGACCGCAACGACGCCGTCTGCGCCCCTGTGGCCGGAGCGAATGACGGCGCCGCAAAGCTTGTCCAGCGCATTGTGCCGCCCGACATCCTCGCGCACGGTGATCAGCCCCTTCCCCTGGATATAAAAGCCGGCTCCGTGCACGGCGCGGGTCTCACGATGCAAAGGCTGCGCGTCATTGAGCAGTGCGATGGCGCGGACGATATCCTCATGGGACAGCGTCAACGCGACGTTCGAAACATCCGGCACCTTGCGCACCGCCTGCTCGATCGACTCGATGCCGCAAAGGCCGCAGCCGACCGGCCCGGCCATATGCCGCCGCCGGACGCGCAGGGCATCGGCGACGTCATCGACCAGGGTGATCTGTACATCGATCCCCTGCTCATCCTCGACAGGCTCGACAGCCGCGATCTGATCGATATTGGTAATGATGCCTTCGGTCAGGCTGAACCCGATGGCGAAATCCTCGAGATCGGCAGGCGTTCCCATCATCACCGCATGCGACGAGCCGCCATAGGAAAAGGCGATCGGAACTTCTTCCGGGACAATGCGCGAGCCGGAGCGGACGACGCCGTTGCGGCGCGCGGTTTCGGGGGCGGTCGTGGTGGGTTTAAATTGGGTCATCGGCTTGTCGGGGTATCTCCCCACACATTCGAATTCACTCCGCAGCCTCCATTTTCCCGACAATCCGGCGAGACTGCCGGGCCTGTTCGTCATAGTCGATCTGCCATTGCGACGGACCGTTCGATGGCGAGACCTGGACGGCTGTGACCTTATATTCCGGGCAGTTCGTTGCCCAGTCGGAATAGTCGGTCGTGATGACGTTCGCCTGCGTATCGGGATGATGGAAAGTCGTATAGACGACGCCCGGCGCAACACGGTCGGTGATCAGCGCCCGCAACGTCGTATCGCCGGAACGGCTGGCAAGCTTGATCCAGTCGCCGTCGCGAATGCCGCGCTGCTCGGCATCGTGCGGATGCATCTCCAGCCGGTCCTCGGCATGCCACATGACGTTCTCGGTACGCCGGGTCTGCGCGCCGACATTGTACTGGCTAAGGATGCGCCCGGTCGTCAGCAGCAGCGGGAAGCGCGGGCCGGTGCGTTCGTCGGTCGCGACATATTCCGTTCGGATGAACTTGCCCTTGCCGCGCACGAAACCGTCGACATGCATGATCGGCGAGCCCAGTGGCGTCTTCTCGTTGCAGGGCCACTGCACCGAACCCATCTTCTCCAGATAGTCGTAGGAGACCAGGGCGAAGCTCGGCGTTGTCGCGGCGATCTCGTCCATGATCTCGGAGGGGTGCTGATAGTTCCAGCCAAGCCCCATGGCCTGCGCCATCTTCTGCGTCACCTCCCAGTCGGCATAACCATTGCGCGGGCTCATCACCTTGCGCACGCGGTTGATGCGGCGCTCGGCATTGGTGAAGGTGCCGTCCTTTTCGAGGAAGGTCGAGCCGGGCAGGAACACATGCGCGTAGTTGGCCGTCTCGTTCAGGAAGAGGTCATGGACGATGACGCATTCCATGGCGGCAAGGCCGGCGGCGACATGCTTGGTATCCGGATCGGACTGCAGGATATCCTCGCCCTGGATGTAGAGACCCTTGAACGTGCCATCGACGGCAGCGTCGAGCATGTTGGGGATGCGCAGACCCGGTTCGTTGTTGAGCTTCACGCCCCAGAGCTTTTCGAAGATATCGCGGGTCGCGTCGTCGGAGATATGGCGATAGCCCGGCAGCTCATGCGGGAAGGATCCCATGTCGCAGGAGCCCTGGACATTGTTCTGACCGCGCAGCGGGTTTACGCCGACGCCGGGACGGCCGATATTGCCCGTCACCATGGCGAGATTGGCGATCGCCATGACCGTGGTTGAGCCCTGGCTATGTTCGGTGACCCCAAGGCCGTAGTAAATCGCGCCATTGCCGCCCTTGGCGAAGAGACGAGCCGCACCCCGCACGAGGTCGGCGGAAACACCGGTGTATTTCTCCGTTTCCTCCGGGCTGTGCTGCGGCTCGGCGACGAACGCGGCCCAATCCTCGAATTCCGACCAGTCGCAGCGTTCGCGGATGAACTTTTCGTCGAACAGGCCCTCGGTGACGATCACATGGGCAAGCGCCGTCATCATGGCGACATTGGTGCCGGGCTTCAGCGGCAGGTGATAGCTTGCCTCGACATGCGGCGTACGCACCAGGTCGACGCGGCGCGGATCGATGACGATCAGCTTGGCGCCCTGGCGCAGCCGCTTCTTCAATCGCGACCCGAAGACCGGATGGCCGTCCGTCGGGTTGGCGCCGATGACGACAACAACATCGGAATGCTCGACGCTGTCGAAATTCTGCGTGCCGGCCGAGGTGCCAAAAGCCTGGCCGAGGCCGTAGCCGGTCGGCGAGTGGCAAACGCGGGCGCATGTATCGACATTGTTGTTGCCGAAGCCGGCCCGGATCAACTTCTGCACCAGGAAGGTCTCTTCGTTGGTGCAGCGCGACGAGGTGATGCCGCCGACGGATTCGCGGCCATATTGATACTGGATGCGCCGGATTTCCGTGGCGATATGTGCAAACGCCTCGTCCCAGGTGACTTCGCGCCACGGGTCGGTGATCTTCTCGCGGACCATCGGATTGAGAATGCGGTCCTTATGGGTCGAATAGCCGTAGGCGAAGCGACCCTTGACGCAGGAATGGCCGCGATTGGCCTGGCCATCCTTCCACGGTACCATGCGGACCAGCTCCTCGCCGCGCATCTCCGCCTTGAAGGAACAGCCAACGCCGCAATAGGCGCAGGTGGTGACGACGGAGTGCTCGGGCTGGCCGATCGCGATCACCGATTTCTCCGTCAGCGTTGCCGTCGGACAGGCCTGCACGCAGGCGCCGCAAGAAACGCATTCCGAGTCGATAAAATGTTCATGCATGCCGGGCGACACGCGCGAGCCGAAACCACGACCCTCGATGGTCAGCGCAAAGGTGCCCTGCACCTCTTCGCAAGCGCGCACGCAGCGTGAGCAGACGATGCACTTCGAGGGATCATAGGTGAAATAGGGATTGGATTCGTCCTTCGGCATCCATTTCAGATTGATGTCGCCGCTGTTGCGCGCCTTGACGTGATTGTCGCCCTCGTAGCCATAGCGCACATCGCGCAAGCCGACGGCGCCGGCCATGTCCTGCAGCTCGCAATCGCCATTGGCGGCGCAGGTCAGACAGTCGAGCGGATGATCGGAGATATAAAGCTCCATCACGCCGCGACGGATATCCTTCAGCCGGTTGGTCTGCGTGTGCACCACCATGCCCGGCGAAACCGGCGTCGTGCAGGACGAAGGCGTACCATTGCGACCTTCGATCTCGACGAGACAGAGGCGGCAGGAGCCGAAGGCATCGACCATGTCGGTGGCGCAGAGCTTCGGCACCTGAATGCCTGCTTCCATCGAGGCCCGCATGATCGACGTTCCCTCGGGCACAGTAATCTGGCGCCCGTCGATGGTCAGCGTCACCATGGTTTCGGAAAGGGATGCGGGCGTGCCGTAGTCGATTTCTGG
>DASVPC010000303.1:0-22859 GCA_036383055.1 Rhizobium sp.
ATCCTGTTCTTCGTCATCGAGACCATCTTCGGCGGAACCGGCGTCTGGTACCTGATCGGCCTCGGCGCAACGGCCGTCCTCTTCTCCCTTTACCTGCCGCACGGCCTTTGGGGTGAGATCGAACGGCGCTTCGGTCTGCAACTGCTGCCGGTCGGCTACCGGCTGACGCTGCCGGACCTCCTGAAAGACAAACGATAGCGGCTGGCAGATTTTCCCATCCCGTTGAGAAAGGTAAAACCCATGCTTTTCGGCAAGACCATTCTGATCACCGGCGTCGCCTCCGGTATCGGCGCACGCACCGCGGAACTGGCGGGGCAAATGGGCGCTGATGTCATCGGCGTCGACGTCCGCGAGCCGCCCCAGGGACAGGCCTCCTTCATCAGAGGCGACATCTCGACTGCCGATGGCGTCGCGGAAGTCGTTCGACAGCTGCCCAAGCGCATCGACGCGCTTGCCAATGTCGCGGGCCTCTCGGGCAATACCGGTATTGTGGCAACGCTGACGGTGAATTTCTACGGATTGCGCGCACTGACAGAGGCGGTGGCGCCGCGGCTTCGCGAAGGTGGGGCTGTGGTCAATGTTGCCTCCATTGCCGGCTATGGCTGGCGCGCAAATCTCGAACGCGCCAAAACGCTAACCACCGTCGAGGGCTTTCCGGGTATCGAAAGCCTCGTCGCCAAGCATGGCCTGAAGGACGAGGAAGGCTATCCTCTCTCCAAGGAACTGCTTCTGCTCTGGACGATGCGAGCCGCCCATCAGCCACCATTCAGGGAGCGTGGCATCCGCGTCAATGCCGTGAGCCCCGGCCCGGTCGAAACACCAATCCTCAAACAATTCCGCGCGGTCCTCGGCGACGAGCGGGTCGACAGCGACATTACCCGCGTCGGCCGCGCCGCAACCTCGGCCGATATCGCGCCTGCCATTCTCTTCCTCTGCTCGGATGGCGCCCGCTGGATCAACGGTACCAACCTCGCCACCGACGGCGGCCTCGAAGCCTCCATCAACGCCTCGGTTCTGGGCTTCTAATTCTCGTTTTCATCAGGAGACAGACATGACGATTTCCCTTCTCATCAACGGCCTCGACCGTCCCGCCGCCAGCGGCCGGACCTATCACCGCATCGATCCCTTCACCGGAGAGCTTGCGACCCGCTCGGCGGCGGCCGGCCTCGATGATGTCACGGCGGCTATCGACGCAGCATCGGCCGCCTTTCCGGCCTGGTCGAAGACCGGACCCGGCCAGCGCCGCGCGATCCTGATGAAGGCCGCCGACATCATGGATTCCAAGGTCGGCGAATTCACCCGACTGATGATCGAGGAGACCGGCGCCACAGCGCCCTGGGCAGGCTTCAATGTGATGCTCGCCGCCAACATCCTGCGCGAGGCCGGCGCGATGACGACGCAGATCGCCGGTGAAATCATTCCCTCGGACAAGCCCGGCACGCTCGCCATGGGCATCCGGCAGGCGGCCGGCGTCTGCCTGGCAATCGCCCCCTGGAACGCCCCCGTCATTCTCGGCACCCGCGCCGTCGCCATGCCGATCGCCTGCGGCAACACGGTCATCCTCAAAGCATCCGAGCAATGCCCGGGCACGCATCGCCTGATTGCGACGGCACTGACCGAAGCGGGCCTGCCGGCAGGTGTCGTCAATGTCATCACCAATGCGCCGGAAGACGCGCCGCAAATCGTGGAAGCACTGATTGCTCACCCAGCCGTTCGCCGCGTCAATTTCACCGGCTCGACCAAGGTCGGCAAGATCATCGCCGAACTTAGCGGCCGGCACCTGAAACCGGCGCTCCTGGAGCTCGGCGGCAAGGCGCCGCTCGTCATTCTGGACGATGCGGATATCGACGGCGCGGTGAATGCCGCGATCTTCGGCGCCTTCATGAACCAGGGCCAGATCTGCATGTCGACCGAACGCATCATCGTCCACCAGGCGATCGCCGACGAATTCGTCGCCAAGCTCGCGGCGCGTGCCGCAAAACTCCCGGCAGGTGACCCGCGCGGCCATGTCGTGCTGGGCTCCCTCATCAGCCTCGATGCCGCCCAGAAGATGGAAGCACTGATTGCAGATGCTGAGGCCAAGGGCGCAAAGCTGGTCGCCGGTGGCAAACGGACGGGCACGGTCGTCGAGGCGACCCTTCTCGATCATGTCACGCCTGCGATGCGCGTCTATGCGGAAGAATCCTTCGGACCGGTAAAACCGATCATCCGCGTGGCGGACGAAGACGAGGCCGTGTGCGTCGCCAACGACACTGAATATGGCCTATCGTCGGCAGTCTTCAGCCGCGATGTCCAGCGAGCGCTAACCGTGGCGGCCCGTATCGAGACGGGGATCTGCCACATCAATGGTCCGACCTTGAACGACGAAGCGCAGATGCCGTTCGGCGGCGTGAAAGGCAGCGGCTACGGCCGTTTCGGCGGCAGGGCAGCGATCGCCGAATTCACCGACCTACGCTGGATCACCATCGAAGATCCGGCTCAGCACTATCCCTTCTGAGATAACAGGCGGTAGACCACCACGCTGTCACAGGTGAAGCGAGTCACGGCGACTCTCGATGAGCTCTCGCGGAAGGTGCGAAAGGCGTTGCGGGTGTCCTCGTGATTACGCTTTATCCAGGCAGCACTGGCTCGACGTACCTCAAGCCCGCAATATTCAGCTTTGCTCTTGAAAGGAATCGGACCGCCGAACTGCTATTCGAGTTCAGAAGATTGACCCGGCCCAGACCTTACGGATCGCCAGGCCGGCAAACGAGTCATCGAGTCTTATGTCGTGCTGAAAGTGGATGGCGCCAGAAAGAACATCCTGTCGAACGGCTGCAATCCCGCCTAACCACAACGTCGAGACAATGCCGACGGATCGGTAAGGCATGAGCGTCACTCAATTCGCGCGGCCAAGCCTGTCGCGTCTCTCGGTCCGACTGCTCCGAGCTGGCAGTTTCCTCAACAAAAGCCTTCTCGTCATCGTGCAGGGTGTTTCAACCTGCACGCCGCCAAGTAATCATGGAACTGGTGATGTAGTTCCAGCCCGCGCCAATGACGGCTCCCGCCAGCCCAGCAAGCCACCATTGCGGCTCCTGGCTGTAGAAAAGCGACGACACCCCGGTACCTGCGAGAACTCCAATACTGCAGAATGCCGAAAACAACATCAGGCCCGTCAGGAATCTCGCGCCATGACGACGGCGATCCCTATATGTGAGCGCATTGTTGAACGTATAATTTGAGATGACCGCAGCCAGCATGGCGGAAGCCTGACTGGCTGGGAATGCCTGCCCTCCCAGCAACAGCAACCGCAAGATCGTCAGGTGAACAACAACGCCGCTCAGACCGACCAAGCCGAACAACAGCATTCGCGAGGAAATAATATCGCCGGACCATTTTGCGATCAGGAGCCCGAGATACTCGAATACCACCGATGCATCCAGTTTGCTCTCGCCGTGAAGCCTTGGCCGAAACACATATGAAATCTCCCCTAGTTTCAAGGGAGCCGGCGATGACGCGATAATATCCAGCAGAATCTTGAAGCCTTGCTGCGAGAGCTTCGGAGCAAGCTCGTCGATCAGTGCGCGTTTGACCATGAAAAATCCGCTCATCGGATCTGACGTCTCGATCTTCAATAAACGCTTTGCAATCCGGATGGCCATCTGGCTTCCTGCTTGGCGAATGCGATTGAACCCCTCCTCCGATGAGCCTTGGCCGCCATATCTCGTTGCGACAACCAAATCGGTCCGATTGCTACGCATCATGGCAAGCATTGCCACGAGCCGTGTTTCGTCGTGCTGTAGATCAGCATCCATAACGGCAACGATCGGCGCCGACGTCGACAGGATGCCCTCAAGACATGCACCGGCAAGTCCGCGCCGATGGATCCGACGTATCCCTCGGATGCGCTGATCTGTAAGGGAAAGGCTTCGCACGACATCGACGGTCTTATCGCTCGAATCGTCGTCAACGAAAATCACTTCCCATGCGACGCCAACGAGCGCCGCCCGAAGGCGCTCAACCAACGGGACAATGTTTTCGCGTTCATTGAAAGTCGGAATGACGATGGAGAGCTCAATGCCATCCTGCCGCGGGATTTCGGTCTTTGTGGTTGTCAAATCCCCAGGCCATGTGCCGAGGGGAGCCAAACGAGATGAAGTCATATGCGTCTAGTATCCCAGGGAAGGAAGGGCGAGTTCTGTCGACGAGTTCGCGAAAGTCCCGAGCCGAGCACGTTCGACCATTTCAGCTGCTCATGAACCCAAGTTTTTCTACGAATCTTCATCGCTCATTGGCTCGCCATGACGCCGGAGCGACTTCGATCTAGCCAATATGTCATGATCACCTGACAATACTCTGAATTTGCGCGGAAATTCGATCTTTGTCCGTTCACCGAACGTGTTGCCGGCGAAGGAAATGTCTAGTTTCCGGAAGGCGACGCGCACTGCATGCCCGCGCTCTCGCAACGGCCAAGATGATAACCAACGCGATAATAGAAGCTCCCGACGGCGGCACCGTTTTTGCGTACGACCTGCTCTTGAATGTCGGTCAGGCGTGAGAAGTATCGAGGGATGTCGTCTTGCTGCAACTCGTTTCTTTTCAGAGAAACGAGCACTGCTGTACTTCCTTGCACCGTTTCGGCCGGATACCAGACGTCGTACATCAGACTGTCGCCACCGATTGCGCTCTGCCCTATTGAATTATTTTGAATGCGCTGTGCTTGGCGCGCGTAGAAGGCCATTTCGCTGGCTAGAAAGTACTTGTCCGTACCCATCAGCACGACGGGAGCCGCGCTTTCTTTAGCTACCGCTGCCTCAACGGCACCGACCGCCTGGCCGAATTCGTTCCACGCGACCGGCAATGTGCGGATGTTATGAATGTAGCCGACCCCGGGAAAACCCAGAACCACGTAATGAAAAAGCGCCGCATAGACCGCCGTTGCGATCCCGATCGTTGGTATCCACGCGCGTCGCAGGCGCCTTCCCGGCCACTGCTCTTTTCCCCCTGCTCCGACAAGCACGGATGCGATCGAGGGCAGGACCGCTAGCCACAGAGGACCGGTCCAATTTGGTTTGTTCTCATGGAGAAGGCTAAAGAGAACAAAGACGCTAAGCGGGACAAGCGTGAAGAGAAGTATGAAAAGTGCCCTCGCCATGCCTGGTCGTGATCGGACTGCAGAGATACTTGTCTTTAGGCTGGCGGCGGCGGCAATGAAGCCGGTGGGGGTCAGCAGAACAGCGACACTGACGAGGAGGGACGGCAAAGTAAATTGAAATGCCTCACCCATGCGTTTCGAACCCTGGAACGCGAAGGACATCCATTGGTGATTGGCATTCCAGTACACGACCGGCGAAAATAACAAGGCCGCGACCGCAGCGGCAAGGTATGGTTCTTTTCGACCAAGCCATCGCCGCGATCTTGGGTCGATAAGAACGAATAGCAACGCTGCTGGCCCCAACAGAAGTATCGTATACTTCGACAGCAGGCCTATGCCGAACGACAGGCCGACCCCGAGCCAGGCAAGACGCTTCTCGCCAAGGAGAGCCCGCTCCAGAAAAAACAGTGTGGCCGCCCAGGCTGCGGTCAGCGGTGCGTCCGGCATCATCAGAAAGCCGGTCGAGAAATAAAACGGGAGCACAGCGACCAATAGAGCGCAAGCTATTGCTGTCGCCTTATCGAAAAGATTCCGCGCGAGGTAAAAGGAAAAACCGGCGGTCAATAGCCAGCAGATATATGCGCCAATGCGAACACCAAACTCATTATCTCCGAAGAAAGTGGTTCCCACCCAGATCAACCATGCAACCATGGGCGGATGATCGAGATAGCCGATGTCGAGATGCTGCGAATAATTCCAGTAGTAGGCTTCTTCCGGCAGAAGGTTGGCGAAGCCGAGAAATACGAGGCGAAGTAAAAGAAGATAGATAATGATGCCAGCCGCTGCGAATAGCTTTCGCCTTTCAATAGATATGGTCGGCCACAAGAAAAGCGTATCACCCAGTAAACCAATGGCAGCAGTTGCAAACACCACGGAGGCGCCGGAAAGAAAGACCGGAAGATTGAGGGCTGTCATTGCGACACCGAAGATGCCGCCTCTCAGACCGAGCGTCAAAAGCCTCAGGAAAAAGAAAACTACCAACTGCTGCGAGCGGGAGCAGCTGTCCACAGTGGGGTCGATCCGCGCCAAGATCCCGGTTGCGATACAGACAAAATATAAGAGAACACTACAGGCGAAGCTCAAAACGTGAGCTTTCATCGGGTCGATACCAACTCGAACCAGCCCGACGAAAGCCACAAAATCAAGAAGCGCGCAGATCGCGCCAACGACAAAAAGGCGCATGAAAGCGTGCTTATGTGTAGCCCCAAGAGCCTGAACCTGTGGCACGATATTGTCCGATCTCAATTTTTTCTTGTTGTCTATGATCCAGCGTGCACGAGGGAGTATCTCAAGCCAGCGATGTTGGTCGATAGGACGCATTCACTTGACATACGCGGCCGCTCGGCTGCCGCCGCTATCGCACGGTGGCACCGTTTACGAGCTCGGCCCGGGCCTGTTTCTTGTCCTGAGCCTCGATATCCTCCCAGCTCCTATCCATGGCGTAGGCGGATGAAACCACGGGGATGCCCACATGCCCATAATAGAAGGATAGTTGGCCTTCGGCCCGAGCTTCATCCAGCCGCGCAATTTTCCTGACATACAACGCGGCGGCCAAACCGCTTCGGTCAGCACCCGAGAGGCAGTGAATAAGGATGGGCTTCGGTGCCGAGGCCATCACCTCAACAAGCCGCTGCGCCTGTTCAGGTGAAATAGTTTTCGAGGCGGACATGCCAAAATCGATATGCGTTATGCCGAGGCTCTGGGCCGTTGTGACCTCATCGTCATACCACGCAGTACCTGGATATGTTCCTCGCAGATTGATGACGGTCTTGATTCCGTGAGCCCGCACATAAGAGGCGAGTTCCTCGGATGTTGGCTGAGCCGAGCGGTAAAATTGGCCGTCAATCACGGAATGAAAGTTACCAGAGGCCTGAAGAAAGCCCGCATAAGCTGCACAACTCACGCCCAGAATTCCGATGCTGCCAAAGGCAGCGAGGATCACTTTTCGAAATACAGTCATTGGTCCGCAGCCGTTCTTTTGTGATGTTCACATCACATGCAGGAACAGCCTGACAAACGCCTGAACAGTGGTTGCGCAAGAATGTTAAATGTTCGTCAGCATCTACGGACAAGCCGTATGTCGATTGGGCGGACTGCCAGCAACGGAAGCACATCAAGCCACGACCGGTCGAGACCATGTTCGGAAAAACCCCACCGGCAGATTTTTCGTAAAAATGCCGAGCCGTAGCCGTTTCCCGGTGGCGCTACCGCGATCCGGTGCAACTGGGCTGCTCCCATTCCATCATCGTCGCGGCGAATGACGGCAAACCCCACCAATTCGCCGGCGTTGCGGCAGAGAAGATAGGTGCAGGTCGGCACCTCCATCCGCCTGCGATGCTCTGTGGCGTCGTAACTTCCGACCAGCGCCTGATAACCGGGACTGCGCTCGATCGACATGATGAAGGGAATGTCGGCGGCACTGGCCGGCTCGACCGTCAGGGACTGTGCAGTAGCGCTGTGGCACATGTCTTTCTCGATCATGATCAGTCCCGGCGGGGCTTGAGCGTGTCGAGTGCCGCTTCACGCCATCCATCCGCGCGCGTGAGGTAGGCGACCGTTTCATAGCCCGCTGCAGCGATTGCGGCCAGCGACTGGTCTAGCCCGACACCCACCGTCTGCGCCCCGTGACTATCATCCCCGAGGGTCACGCGAATGCCCATGGCCCTTGCCCGCTCCAGGATCTGCGGCAGTGGATAGACGGGCCCGTATCCGTTGCGGAATGCTGCGCAGTTGACGTCGAGAACACAGCCAAAGGTCCCGATTGCCTCGAGCGTTGTCTCGATCGCGCGCAACGCGCGCGGAGAGAAATTGAATCCGACCGGCTCATATTTGCGCACCAGATCGAGATGCGCGACGATATCGGGCCGGAGCGATTCGACCATGTTCGTCACAGCGTCGAAATAGGCGATTTGCAAGGCTTCCGGTCCACCGAGATCTGCGGTCAGCGCGGCTGTGTCCGCCGGGGAGAAATCGACCCAACGACCACAGAGGTCATGGACACTGCCGACGATATAGTCGAAAGGATAGGCCGACCGCAGTCTGATCATGGCCTCGAGCCATCCCTCGGGCGGAAGTGTTTCGGTTTCAAAACCGACAAGCAGCTCAATCTCTCCAGCACGGGCATCGCTCAGCGCAAAAGCACGCGCCACATAGGCTTCGAAAGCAGCCGCAAGACCGGCTATGCCAAGCTTTTCCTCGCCGGGATAAAGATCCTGCGCGCGGTAGCGGGGGCAATGTTCGCTGAGCCCGTAATGCGTGAAACCGCGTTCAATGGCGGTATCGACAACCTCTTCGAGCGTCGATGTGGCATGTGCACAGAACTCGCCGCTATGGCCGCCGTGATAGCTGAACCAGACCATGATGGTTTTCCTTCGGGGCCGGATAAACACGCGCGGTCGCGATCGTGGTGAACGATAGCGGTCACCGGAGCCTCCGGCCATTTGTCATCTGCAAGGCACGCGCAATCGATGTGCGTGCATTTAGTCCTTCGCCGGGGAGCGATAGATCGTGCCGTTATAATCCTCGATCCGGCTGATCATGAGATCGTCGAGTTCGACGAACCCGGCATCGACCTCCTCATCCCCCAGTGTGAGGATCGTCAGCCCCAAAAGGGCAGAGCCCGGCTGTTCCGGCATGGAGTGATCATAGGTGAGGAAACTCGACGCGGCGCACCAGATCATCCGCGTTTCGCACATCTCAATCTGGACAGTTCGATGCATGTGACCGGTGACGACAGCGCAGACGCTATGCTCGCGGATCAATCGGCGCAACCTGTTTCTGCCCTCGGTCATCAATGCCCAGGCGGGCCGGTCTGCCTCTTCCCAGTCATTCAGGAAAAGCGGCATATGAGTGAAGAGAACCGGTTTGCGCGATCCCCGCGTCGCGAGGGTGTCTTCGAGCGCCCGCCACTGAGCGTCTTCCTCCGCCAGGCCGGTGCCAATGATCTGGCTGTTCAGACCGATCAGGCGCCAACCCGACAGCCGATCGGAATTCCAATACGAGGGCCCGTATTGCTCTTCCCACAGGGCCAGCCGTTCGCTGTTGCAGGGCTGATGGCTGGTGCGGGAAATATCGCCGACATCGTGATTGCCCGGAATGGCAAGCCAAGGCGGGCTCAATGCTTCCAGGGCAGCCCTTCCAAACAGCAAGTCCTCTGGCTGTTCGGACCCTAGCAGAGTCAGGTCGCCCAAAATGATGGCGAGATCGATATCGGTGCGGGCATTCACATGCGCAACGATCTTTTCCCAGTTGGGCACGAAGACGGGATTGGTCGATCCGATATGGGGATCCGAGAGAATGGCGATTTTCAAGAGAAGTGATCTTTCACAGTCAGATATGCAGAATGTCCGGATATGGGCTAGACAAGAGATCGAAGCGACCGGCGGGCCCGAACCCGCCGGCCTTTTTCGAGAGCGCTCCAGGATAGAGGCGCCGAATTACTGCGCAACCATCACACCGGCCACATGTTCGCGGATCTTCGGCAGGGCTGCGTCGGGCGTGATCTTGCCACGCTGCAGCTGGTCGAGGATCGGAGCGACGCCCTTCCAGACATCATCCGCGGTATTATTCGGGTAGGCGAACCACGGCATGGCGGCATTCATGGACTTGAAGACTGTCTGGAAGTTGGGATGTTCGGCATAGAAGCCTTCCAGCGCCTTGGCGGTCTGGACGTTGACCGGCATGTAGCCGCTGGCCTTGGAAACTTCCGCCTGAACCGCGGCGCTGGTCATGTACTTGACGAACTCCCAGGCGGCAGCGCGCTTGGCCGCATCCTTTGCAAGCACCATCAGTGCGTTGCCGCCGGCAGGCAAACCACCCTTCTTGGCGTCAATCAGCGGGAAGCGGACGGTACGCATGGTGAAACGATCGCCGATGGCGGTCTCGTAGGCGACGAGATCGGAAGGCGACTCGACGACCATGCCGATCTTACCGGCAAAGAACTGCTGCTGGGCCGGCTTCGGATCGGCGTAAACCGACATGCCCGTCTTGACCGCCATGTCCTGGGTGATGCGGAGCGCTTCCAGGCCGGCCTTATCGTCATAGCCAATACCACTGTTTTTGGCATCCAGCATCTGGTCGCCGGCGCCCATGACCATCATCTGCCAATACCAGTCGTCGCTGAGCCCGCCGACCGAGAAGCCGATGCCTTGGACGCCATTGCCAAGCTTGCTGATCTTGGCAGCCAGATCGATCACGCCGTCCCAGGTGGTCGGGAACCGATCGACGTTTCCACCGGCCTTTTCGACCAGTTCCTTGTTGACATAGAGAAGCGGCAGCGATGCGGTGAACGGCATGGCATACTGCTCACCCCTTACCTTCGCAAGGTCGAGAATGGCCGGTGCATAATTCGCCGTCTGCCAATCATTGCCTTCCTTGGCCAGCATGGCATCGAGCGACTGTGCTTCGCCGCGGTCCTTCATCACGCCGGCGATCGTCGGCAGCGAGGAATAGGAGGCGAGATACACGTCCGGCGCCGAACCGGTCATCATGCCGCGAATGACGCTCTGATCACCGGCACTGTAATTGGCCGCCGGGGCCTGGTCATTGATGGTGATTTCCGGATGAGCCTTCTTGAACCCTTCGAGGATGGACTGCATGAAGGGCAACTGGGTATGATAGAAGTTCAGCGTCACTGAATCGGCCGCAGAGGCCGGTGCAGTCCCAACCAGGGTCAGGGCCGCAGCCGCGAGGATGGCTTTCATTTTCATTGTGATTCCTTCGGAGTGGATTGGTCTTGACTTTCGTCTCTGCCCGGTGGCCGCCGGGCAGAGACGCATTATTTGACGCCGGTCATCGTCACCCCCTGAACGAACCTGCGCTGGGCAGCGAGGAACAGCAGGATCAGTGGTGCGGTGACCAGGGTTGCACAGGCCATCAGAGGCCCGAAACTGTCGCCGCCTTCCTGGCCCCGGAAGAACAGGAGCCCCAGTGTCGGCGGCGCGAGATCAATGGATCTGATCACGATCATCGGCCAATAGAGATCGTTCCAATGGAAGGTGATCGAGAAGATCGAGAAGGCGGCGATAGCGGGCGTCATTGCCGGCAGGATGATGCGGATGACGATCTCCACTTCACTCATGCCGTCCAGGCGCGCTGCCAGAAGGATCTCGTCGGGGAAGGAGCGGATGAACTGGTGGAATAGGAAAATCGCAAAGCCTGAGGTCAGGTAGGGTACGATGACGCCAGTATAGGTGTCGAGAAGCCCGATCTTGGCGAGCACGATGAAGATCGGCAACGCGGTTGCCTGAGCGGGAACGGACAGGCTGATAAGCACAATCGCGAAAATCAGGCGCCGGCCGCGAAAGTCGAGTTTGGCCAGCGCATAGGCGCAGGTGACCGTTGTCAGGATCTGAAACAGCAGGATGCCGCCGGTCATGATCACGCCGTTCAGCATGAAGCGCGGCAATGGGCTGTCGAACAGCGCTCGGCCGTAATTGTCGGCGGTAGAGGTGAGGATCGGCGGCGCCTCATGCAGGCTCCCGAAAATCTCGCCCGGCGCCTGGGTAGAGGCCCGCCACATCCAGAAGAACGGATAGATCATCAGCACGGCGCCGCCCAGCAGCACGGCATGCGCCAGGATCTGGCGAAGGGAGAAGCGGGCCATCAAAAATGCGCCTTTCGATTGCCGAGCGCCACCTGGACGAGCGAGAACGCGCCGATTAGCACCAGATAGACGACGGTAAGTGCACTACCATAACCGGCCTTGAGCCCGATGAACGTATCGGTATTGATCTTGTGCAGGAGCATTTCCGTCGCGCCATAGGGACCGCCATTGGTGAGCACCGCCACCGTATCGAAGACCTGGAATGCCTGGATGCAACTCAGGACGAAAACGACAATCGTCGTCGGCGCCAGAAGTGGCCAGATGAGATAGCGCAGCCGATCCCAGAAACCGTCTATTCCATCCAGCGCGGATGCTTCTTTCAGCTCGCCGGAAATCACAGTAATGCCCGCCAGGAAAAGGATCAGGTTGAAGCCGATCAGGTGCCATATGCCGATGATTGCAAGCCCGATCAGTGCCAGCGTTCCGTCGGCGAAGAAATCGAGCGGCGGCAGGCCGAGCGCCGTGAACAGGCTTGCCAAGGGTCCGATATGCCCGTTCAGCAAATAGCTCCAGACGATCGACATCGCCGTCAGCGTGGATGTGACCGGCAGAAAATAGACTATCTCGTAGAAGCGCCGCGAACGGCGGCGACCATCGAGCAGCACGGCAAGACAAAGCGCACCGAAGACGGAGACCGGCACGACGATCGCCGTATAGATCGCACTGTTGCACAGCGCGCTCCAGAAGAACGGATCCGCGAGCATGCGCGTGTAATTGCCCAGCCCCACAAAGTTCAGCGTGATGCGCCCGAGGCGGTAATCGGTCAGGCTGATCAGCAACACGATGAAGACGGGCGCCACCACCGTTGCAACCAGGAGAATGAATGCCGGCGCGGAGAATGCACGGGCAAGCGACGCCTGGCTCCATTCGGCGGTCCGCATCACGCCCGCGTTCAGCTTGGCATCAGACCGTGTGTTCACGACGGTCCTCCTGTGCCAAAGCCGCCTGCATTTCCGAGGCCCTGACGCGCCGACCGGCGGCATCGAAAACGAGCGCCGCACCCTCGGCGATCTTCAGCGTGATCCTTTCACCGACATTCCGGCCCTGGTTCAAGCCGGCAAAACTCTCCGGCCGCAGCTGCACGCGCACGCTGCCTGCACCGATCTCCGCACCGTTACAGCGAATGCCGACCTCGTTGCCGGTGAACTCGACCTGTTCCACCGGCAGAGAAAAGTCGCCAGCGCCGGCATCGGTCGGGTGCAGTCGTTCCGGCCTGACGGCCAGCTGATAGGTCCCATCGGCGATGCCTTGAAGCATCAGCCCCAACGGCCGGCCATTCACGAACACGGCGCCCCCTCTGATCGTTGCCAGCATTTCGTTGATCGCAGACGTGCCGACGAACCTTGCCACGGAAAGATAGTCCGGCCGGTCATAGATCTCTTCCGGTGCGGCGCATTGCCTGATCTCTCCGCCCTCCATGACGGCGATCCGGTCCGACATCGCCATAGCCTCGGTCTGGTCGTGGGTGACATAGATGAAGGTAATGCCGGTGCGCCGGTGCAGATCGACGATCTCCTCGCGCAGCTGTTGGCGCAGCTTGGCATCGAGATTGGAGAGCGGCTCATCCATCAGGAAGACAGCAGGATGCCGGACCATGGCCCGGCCGACGGCAACGCGCTGCCGCTGACCGCCGGACAGTTGTGCCGGCTTGCGGTCCATGAGCGCCTCAAGGCCAAGCTGCTTCGCCACCGTTGCAACCTCTTTAGCGATTTCGCTGCGGACGCCACGCACTTTCGACGAAAGGATGGCGGCGCCCGGCAGGCGCTGCCGGAATGAGAGGCGGGACATTTCCAAAGGCACCGCCATATTGGCCCGGACCGTCATGTGCGGGTAAAGCGCGTAGGACTGGAAGACCATGGCGATATCGCGGGCCTTCGGCGGCAATGGTGCGACGTCACGATCACCAATCAGGATGCGGCCGCCGGTGCATGGCTCAAAGCCAGCAAGCAAGCGCAGCAGCGTCGACTTCCCACAGCCGGAGGGCCCAAGAAGCGTTAGAAATTCGCCCTCACGGATGTGAAGGTTTATGCGCCTGAGTACCTGGGTGCGGTCGAACCGCTTTTCCAGGTTCATGATATCGATGGAATGACCTGCCATATCCGCTACTGCTCTATCTGCGGCCACCCCACCCGGGGGTGATCGCCCAATTCCGTTTTGCGCGTTGACCGGTGTCAGGCGAAGTCGAGCCGGTCGAAGCATCTCGACACCCTGGCACGGCTCATGTCGTCAACGCGCTATCCTCTATGGACTTTCCTTGACGTTCGGATGACACGCGCAAAATAATTGAAAATTTTTATCTTTATTTTATATGATGATAGACTATATAAATAACGTATTGGTTACTTCAAAACGCCCCTAAGCTATTGACGCAGACCGCAAAAACACCCTATCGAATGATGGCGAGGAACAAGCCGAAGCAGGCGCGACCTGGATGGTGGCCCAAGCAAAATGCATGCGTATTGATGGGAGCGAGAGGCGTCTTGACGGAAGAGAAGAGTGCAGAAGCACGCAAACAGCCTCGACGCAGACACCCGCGCAGGCCCGATCTTTCACAAACGCGTATCCTTGATGCCGCTGTTGTGGAATTTGCGGCGAACGGGCTGACAGGAACCCGCGTTGAAGCCATCGCCGAGCGCGCCGAGATCAACAAGCGGATGATCTACCAGTACTTCGGCAACAAGGAACTGCTCTATCAGGCCGCCATCGAGAAGGTCTATCGCGATGTCTGGGATGCCGAGGCGGCACTGAACCTTGACCAGCTCCCTCCCCGCGAGGCGCTGATCGCATTGGTGACATTCGTCTGGAACTATTATCTCGAACACCCGGAATTCATCACCATTCTGAATTCCGAAAACCAGTTGAAGGCCGTGCACTTTCGAAAGTCCCGCATTCTGAAGGAAGGCGCCGCCAACTCGCGGCCGCTTGTCGATGACATTCTGCGGCGCGGAGAAGCGGACGGCACGTTTCGTGCCCGGATTGACCCGATTCAGTTGGGCCTCACAATTACGTCAGTCTGCTACTATTACTTCACCAACCATGCCACGAGCTCAATCGTCTACGGGCGCCGGTTGATGAACCGTGCAGCTTTGGACGAGCGGCTCGCTTTCAACATCGATACGATTTTGGCTATCGTCGCACCGATCTAAGACCATAAGCAATTGATATTCAGAGCAGACGCTCGTGTTTCGGCTCTTAGGTCTTGATGAGATTCGAACCGCGGACGTCAGCTGATACTTTGGTTTCATTCTGAAATAACCACGTGATTTCAAATCACTTTGGTGAAGGTCACCCAAGTGCATCATGCCTGCTTTGCAGGATATGGGATCACGCCTTCCGTGCAAATTTGCCATGAACAGCTCAGCCGGCGTTTTGTAGCCGGGGCATTTGAGATGACAGGCAAGATGTATCAGGTCGCGCTGAGAGACGGCCGCAAGATCGGCTCACCGGGTATAAAGCGGCGGATGCGCCTGTCGGCGTTTTCCAACCTACCGCTTTGCCAGGGCGCACTGGGGTTGCAGAACCAGCTGCGTGCGGCAATGCCATCTTCGAAGGAACTGAACCTGGCAGTGAACCGAAGTCCAGCGTAAAGAAGTGCACGTTTGAATAGTCTGGAGAGAAAGCTCATGAGCCAAGAAGGTCAAAAGACGATCGGAACCTGGTATGTCGACCCGCACGCGGAAGATAGGATGGCGGATGGACATGCACCGATCTGGAGACATCTCATCGATCTGATCGTCGAGCGCGACCTATCCGCCAAGAGCGTCGTCGACTTCGGCTGCAATCAGGGCGGATTGCTGCGGCATCTCTATGCCATCAGACCATTTCGCAAGGCGCTGGGCATAGACATCGCCGAACAGTCGATCGCCAAGGCCGAAGCCTTCAAGGGTAACCTACCGATCCAGCATGCGGTGGGTGGTACGCTCGAAGGCTTCGTCGAAGAATTCGATCTCGCCATCAGCCACGAAGTCATCTATCTCGTCGAGGATATCGAGGCGCATGCCACGGATATATGGAAGGCGTTGAAGCCAGGCGGCGTCTATTATGCGGTGACCGGCTGCCATACGGATAACCCGCTTTGGCCAAAGTGGCGCGAGCTTGTCGCCAACCGAACCAACACTGTCGTACAGGCTCGCTCGATTTCCGATTACGGCCGAGCCTTTGCCAAAGCGGGCTTTTCAGTCTCCGGCCGCAAGCTGGAATATGACGGCTTCATCCCCTTCGTTGAGGATGGCTGGACGCCGAATTTTGCCGACGCACTCGACTATTACACGCAGACCAAGATCGTCTTCCGGCTCGTCAAGCCCCTGGACGGCGCAACCGTGTAAGCTCAACATCGAAATGCGGCGGCGCGTCCTGGCTGACCTGGACAAACCGCCCTTTCACCTGGAAGGTCTTCTCGATCAGCCCGCTTTCAGCAAGCGCCCTCGGCTCGCCGTCGAAGCGTAACTCGCCCTTCTCCAGTAATGATATCCGGTCACTGACGGCGATGGCCTGATTGATATCGTGGATGGCTATGACGATGGTGACGCCCCTCTCGCGGCTCAGACGGTGGACGAGATCTAAAACCTCGACCTGATAGCCGATATCGAGAAATGAGGTCGGCTCATCGAGCAGCAATATGCCGGCTTCCTGCGCAAGCGCTGCTGAGATCCAAGCCCGCTGCCGTTCGCCACCTGAAAGCTCCTGCAAGGTCCGATCGGCAAGACTCGAAAGCCCAGTACTTTCCAGCGCCCACTCTATCGCCTCTTCATCCCTACGATCATAGCTACGAAAAAGTCCGACATGGGCGAAACGGCCCTGCCGCACCAGCTGCGCGATCGTCATCTCATCCGGTGCCGAGGGCTGCTGCGGCAGGAAGGCAAGCTTCTTGGCGATCGCACGCCGCGACATCGTCGCAACCGAGGTACCCTCGATTGTCACTTGACCTTCCGCTGGAGCAATCAGACCGGCAAGCGCCTGCAGGGCGGTGCTCTTGCCCGATCCATTCGGGCCAATCAGAGCTCGGATCTCACCCTTTTGCATGGAAAGCCCGAAGCCGGCGAGCGCCTTGCGGCGACCGTAAAAGACAGAGAGTAGTGAACAGGACAACGGCATCGGCGATCTCAGGGAATTTTTCTTAACAGGGCAAGCATCACCGGCACACCGACAATTGCGGTGACGACCCCGATCGGGACTTCTTCCGCCTGTCCGACGAGGCGACCGATAAGATCGCCCAGGGTAACGAAGATAGCGCCAAGGACAACAGTCAAAGGCAAAACCAGCGGGGAGTGGCGGCCGGCGAGGAAGCGCGCCAGATGTGGAACGACCAGCCCGACGAAGACAACCGGGCCGACGGCACCGACCGCGCTGGCTGCAAGGGCACAGGAAACGAGCAGCACGACGGAAAACTGCCTACGATAGGCAAGCCCAAACGAGCGAGCGACCTGCGCATCGAATTGTAACATGACCAGAGGTCGATAGATCAGCGGCAGAATGAGGAGACCTGCGATCGTGAAAGGCAGGAGAAACAGCGCGTGATCCCAAGTGCGCGCGTAGAGGCTTCCTGAAAGCCATTCGAGAATGATCTCGATGCGCGCCGATCCCCAGCCCGCGATCAGGCCGACGGCGAGCGCATGCAGGACTGCACCGATGGCGACGCCGCAGAGCGTGATGCGCAGCGGGCTGAGTTCAAGCCGGAAGGCGAGCAGATAGATGATCCCGCCGGCGATCATTCCGCCCGCAAGGCCCGCGACGGGAAGCCAAGCGACCGGCAATTCCGCCACCGTATTCTCGCCGGGATTGAAGATATAGACGGTGAAGAGCAGGAACAGCGTAACGGTCAACGTCGCGCCCTGCGAAACCCCCATCAAAGAGGGATCAGCGAGTGGGTTTCTGGTTATCGTCTGCAGCAGCATACCGGCCACGCCGAACTGAATGCCCGCAAGGATACCAGTGACGATGCGCGGCAGCCGGATATCGAGGATGATCGACTGCGCCTCGGGCGAGCCCTTCCCACTCAAGACAGCCAGCACGTCGGCAGCAGGCAGATCGACAACGCCGAGGAATATTGAGGCAGTCAGGGAGAGAAGCGCGACGACCAGCACGATCGGCAACATGCCTCTTCGCGGCAGATGAATGGCGGGGTTATCCGCGGTCATGGACGATTCCCACGAAATTGCAAGCGGCCGCGCTGGATGAGATAGATGAAGACAGGCCCGCCGATCAGCGCCGTGATGATGCCGACTGGGAGTTCCTTCGGAATGGCAATCGTGCGGGCGATGAGATCGGCGATTGTCACGATCAGCGCTCCGATAGCAGCGCAAAGCGCGATTTCCCATGCCGCACCGCGCGGCCTCAGCAATCGCGCGATATGCGGTGCGGCCAGGCCGACAAAGGCGACAGGCCCCGCAATCGGCGCAACGCCGGCAACGGGACAAACCCCGAGCACGAGCAGCACGGGCTTCCAAACATTGAGCTGTACTCCCATGCCGGCGGCGGCGTGATCGCTGAGTGCAAACATGCCGATCACCCGATGGAGTGCCAACGCGCCCGCAACCCCGACCATGACCCAAGGCAGCATGTAGGTGAGATGCGACCAGGAGCGTCCCTGAAAGCCGCCGGAAAGCCAGAACAGCAGCGATGTCGATTGCGGCCCAGTCAAAAGTAGCACGTAGATGGTAATGGCGCCGAGAAAGAGCGAGACGCTCACCCCGCCGAGCGCCAGATGCAGCGGTCGCCCTTGCCCACCCTTCGACACCCAGAAGGTGACGACGGCTGCCGCTAGCCCACCCACAAGGCCGATGAAGGGATAATAGGCAGACGACAGCCAGGGAAGAAAAACGAAACAGCAGACGATCGGCGTGATGGCGCCGGCAGTCACGCCTGTAATTCCGGGATCGGCAAGCGGATTTCGTGTCAAGGTTTGGAGCAGATAGCCTGAGACCGCAAGCCCGGCACCGGCGATGGCAGCCGCGAGACTGCGCGGCAGGCGCAGCGTCCACACAAGGATGGAATCGACCTTGCCATCCGGTGCCGCGAGAACGCGGATGGCATCCGCGACCGTCAAGACTCTCGCACCGGACAGCAAGCCGAGGAAGACGATCAGCAGCGTCGCGGCGAGAAGGAGCGCGATCACCGCCAGTGATTTGCGCGCATCCATCGCGGCCACGGTCCGACGCCTTTACTTCTGAATATCGGTTGGAATGATCTTGGCGGCTTCCGCCCTGACGTCGACAGCCGGGAAGACATCGGGATAGAGATAATATGCGGCCTCGCGCAGCACGACCTCGCGAGCGATCGGCCCGTTGGTCTCGACCCACTGATCGCCGACGTAGAAAACCCTCTTGTTCTTGACGGCACTGAGTTCCTGCCAGATCGGGTTGTTTTCCTGCGGCCGGTCCGGGCCGGAATCGTAGATGAACAGAACTTCGGGATCCTTCTCAAGCATGGTTTCCAGGCTCAAGTCGATACCGAAGGGGCCGCCCGGCGCTTTAGGTCCGGCAATGTTATCACCGCCGATGGCCGCAACGATGGAGGCGGCCGTGTTTTCCGTGTGAAACGCGAAAGGCGTCTCACCGCCCCACATGATTGCAAAGCGCGGATGGACGTTTTTCGGTGCCTTGGCGGCAATCTCGCCGAGGTGTTTATGGAAATCGGCGTTGAGCTGCAGACCGCGTTCTGGCTTGCCGAGGATCTTCGAGAATTCGGCTATTTCCTTATCGCTCTCGGTCAAGAGCTCCATATTATAGGCGAGATAGGGCGCAATCTTTTCCAGCTGCGGTGCGTTACCAACCGTATAGCGTCGGATCGCTACAATCAGGTCTGGTTTGGCCTGCGACAACAGTTCTAGATTGGGCTTGGCACGCTGACCGATCTGCACCATCCGCGAGGTCAGGCCGAGAAGAAAATCGGGCTGCCGGCCGGGTGTCATGTAGGTACTGGCGACCGGCTTGATGCCAAGGGCGAGCGCGACGTCATCGGCAAAATAGGAGATCGCGGCGATTCGCTTCGGTTGGACTGGCACATCGACCTCGATGCCACGATCGTCGGTTACGGAAACAATCTTTGCGTCTTCGGCCAACGAGGAACTTGCTGCCAGCATGGCGAGCAGACCTAAAACAGAAGCGATTTTACGGGTACCGTTCACCATCGCGGGATCCTCCATCAGATGCGCGACATGGCTTATTCAATAAAGAGGAGTTTTGCAATCCAGTTTCACTTCGGCTTCTGCGAGCATTGTGTCAGGCGCGAAGCTCCAGAGCCCGAGCAGAACACGCGCAATATAGCAACGCCTACAATTGCTCAGTTCGTCGCCGGCGATGCCCGGTATCTCGGCGCAATTCAACATTCCGATCCTATTATTTCATTGAACCGCCGAGCTTTCCGTGAAAGCAGCAAATGATGGTCTTGAAAGGGATGCGAACCGGTGACGCACTTACCCCGATGGATAAGTATTTGATAGGACAGACCTTTGACGCATAAACGTACATTATGGAACTTGAGAAAATCGTATACTCGATAACCCGCGAACAGCATTCTGATCAATCCCAGGATCTTCCAGTGGTATGATAGTACCGGCCGCTGCCTGCTTAGCTCGGTGAAAGCGCAATGCGACCGACAACCTGTCGTTTGCGCAATCGATCAAGAGAATCACACAAGCACTGCATGTCGCGTTTCCAGATTGGCATGGGTTTCAGCGCGCCGCTTTTAGCTATTTCGACAAGCTCTTCTAGTTCGCCTTGACTTCTCGTGTAGCTCTCCAAAAGCGACAGCGCCATGAACGGCAAGGTAGGTACTGGCAGCGGGATGCGGCCGCCCTGCATACCGACAAGGACAATCTTCGAGCCCTTCATGACGCTCTCAATCGCATGATTGATGGTGGATGGCTGGCCAACTGTGTCAATGATGCCATAAAGGGCGTCTTCAGCCGCCGCCCGTAAGTTTACGGGCCTGTCCGAAGCGACGGTATTTATCACCATGTTCGCGCCGAGATCATGCACTGCCGCAAGCCGGTCGTCGGAGACGTCGACAGCAATGACATTTCCTATTCCAAGTGCCCTAGCGATCGCAACGGCCATAAGGCCGAGACCGCCACCGCCAATGATTGCGACTGATGTACCCGGCTTTAGCGGGAGAAGCTGTTTGAGCCCACTGAAGATAGTAGGGCCGGAGCATGGAAGTGTACTCGCCCAGGCAGGGTCTAGTGCCCGATGTCAACCAGGTAGCGGGCGGACGGCACTCGGACATGCCTAGCATGTCAATCGGCGCGGAATATTCCCGCGAAACACGGGTGGGGATTCAATGCGCCACCAGCAGCCATTGTAGTAAGATCAGACGGTGCTTGTGCACTTCGGGCACGTGGCCGATCTCCAACACTCAAGACGGAGCCTCGGATCTCTTGGGTAGACCTATTTGCATCTTCTGACTTCGATCAGATGAGTTGCGCATCGGCGGTGTCTTGATCTTGAATGGTTGCGCGCGTTTCTGCCCATTCGATCAGCGCCTGCATCGCTGGCCTTAGCTTCAGACCGAGGTCAGTCAGGCTATATTCCACCTTAGGGGGCACCTGCGGGTAAAGCTTCCTCAGGACCACGCCGTCCTTCTCAAGCTCTTTCAACTGCTGGATCAAAACCTTTTGCGTTACGCCTTGTACCTGCCGTTCCAGTTCCGAAAAGCGCAGCGGGCCGGTCTTGTTGCTCATCAACTCATTGATGATAATGATCTTCCACTTGCCTTCGAGCACTCGCAACGATGACTTGATTGCTCCTGCGCAGCCGATTCTCAAATTAAGGTTGCCGCAGCTTTCGGTTCGTTCCATGCCGTACATACCTTTTGGTCAGTACCTAACAATTTTGTCGGTTCTTGCAGCAATATCACTACTCACTTATCTCGGAAACATCATTTCATTCGAAAGGCAAAATCATGAAGATCGGTATTATTGGGGTGGGTGCAATCGGTGGTGCTTTGGCTCGTAAATATGTTGCTAACGGCCATGACGTCAAAGTCGCCAATTCGCGTGGTGTGGATGCGGTAAAAGAATTTGCTGGCTCCATCGGTGCACAGGCAACAGATGCCCAAGGCGCTGTCGATGGCGTTGATGCCATCATCATTTCCATCCCCTATCTCGGCCTTGAAAAGCTTCCCGAAGGCTTCCTCGTCAACGTGCCGAGCCATGTACCCGTGATCGACACCTGCAATTATTATCCTGGTGTGCGTGATCCGAACATCGCCGACATCGATGCAGGCAAGCCGGAGAGCTTGTGGGCTTCCGAGCGATTGGGGCGTGGGGTGATCAAGGCATTCAACAACATCGAGGCGGATGCGCTGGCCAACCAGGGTAAGCCGAAGGGAACTGCCGGTCGGATTGCGCTGCCGGTCGCGGGCGATGATTCCGTGCAGAAGGCTTCGGCTCTCGCGCTGGTCGAAGAGATGGGCTTTGACGGCTTCGACGCAGGCAGTTTGCAGGACTCCTGGCGTCAACAGCCGAACACTCCCGTCTACAGCACCGACTTCCCGCTCGAAGACGCGAAAAATGCAATCGCTTCCGCCGTTCAAGGCGTGGCACCGAAGAGACGCGATGAATTCCTCGCAGGCGCCATGACCTTCTGGGAGAAATACCCAACCCCGGCATCCCGCACGGAATATTTCCGGGTTTACAACGCGACCAACGCAGCCAGCGCATCGTAGTTGGAGAAGCTAAGCCAACTGCATCATGCCGGCGTTTAGGGTAGAGGATCAGCGTCCCTCTTGCAAATGCGCCATGAACACTTCGGTCGGCGTCTTATAGCCCAAGCACTTTCTCGGCAGGTGATTGAGATGATGAGCGAGTTGAACCAGAGCCGATTGCGGTACCTCGGCTAAGTCGTTGTCGCCTAGCATGACGCGGCGAATGCGCTCGTTGGCGTTTTCGACCGCACCTTTTTGCCAGGGTGCGCTGGGGTCGCAGAACCAGCTGCGTGCACCGATGCCATCTTCCAAAGCCCTGAACCCGGCAAACTCCGTGCTGCGGTCAATGATGAAGCTCGAGCGTGCGAAGGCTGGCAAGGGAGAGAATGTTTCGACGATCTTATCCATGATCGGGCGCGAGTGCCGGCTTTGGTTCTTGATCATCAACGTATTGAAATTATTGGCATGTTGCACTTG
>DASVPC010000304.1:0-19622 GCA_036383055.1 Rhizobium sp.
CGTCAAGCCGCAGGTCCTGCTGCTCGACGAACCGCTCTCGGCCCTCGACGCCAAGATTCGCGTATCGCTGCGCGAGGAAATCCGCGCCATCCAGCGGCAGCTCGGCATCACCACCGTCTTCGTGACGCACGATCAGGAAGAAGCCCTGTCGATCTCCGATCGCATCGTCGTCATGAACGGCGGCCGCGCCGATCAGATCGGTACGCCCTACGAAATCTACAACACGCCGGCCACCCGCTTCGTCGCCTCCTTCGTTGGTACGTTGAACCTGATCGAAGGCAAGGTCGTCGATCCGGACAGCAATCGCATCATGATCGGTGATCAGGGCGTGACGCTGAAGCAGTCGGTCACCGCCTACAAGCCGGGCGACACCGTATCACTGGCGCTGCGTCCCGAAGCAGGATCGCTGGCTGAATCGGCCAAGGGCGACACCGCGCTGACCGGCGAAGTCTCCTCCGCGCATTTCCTCGGTTCGGTCATCCGCACACGCATGAATGTCGGCGGCAACACCATTTCCTTCGACATGTTCAACAGCCCTGGCCTGTTGCCGCCCAGCGTCGGTGAAAAGGTGACACTGCGCTTCGCCTCCTCCGATCTGCTGGTCATCCAGGACTAATCGACCGCTGTTGGACAAATTTTTCACAAGCGCCGGGTTAATCGCCCGGCGTTTTTCTTTGATTTCTGCTGCGCTGCACTTATATTCCGACCGTTCTCAGGGCGGGGTGAGATTCCCCACCGGCGGTATGGAGACTTGTCTCCGAGCCCGCGAGCGCCTTCCAGACAATGGAAGGGTCAGCAGATCCGGTGAGAGGCCGGAGCCGACGGTATAGTCCGGATGGAAGAGAGCAAGCAGGGTCGATGGCTCCTCCGCGCGAGGAGTTCGGCGGCCATGCGTGTTCGCCCAAGGGATATTGAGTTAAACCCTTGAAAGGCAGAGTTCATGACCATCTCCATTTCCACACAACCGGGCCGCATTGCACTGATCCGGGCTCGCTGGCACGCCGACATCGTCGATCAAAGCGTCGATTCCTTCGTTGCCGAATGGCAGAAAACCGAAGGCGCTTCCCCCATCGACATCTTCGATGTGCCGGGTGCCCTGGAAATCCCGCTACATGCCCAGACGCTCGCCCGCAACGGCCGCTATTCGGCCATCGTCGCCACGGCCTTCGTGGTCGATGGCGGCATTTACCGCCACGAGTTCGTTGCCAACACCGTTCTCGACGCGATGATGCGCGTCCAGCTCGACACCGGTGTGCCGATCCTCTCGGCCGTCCTGACGCCGCATCATTTCCAGGAATCGGAAGCGCATATCCAATTCTTCAAGGAGCACTTCGTCCTCAAGGGCCGCGAAGTCGCGACCTCTTGCCGGCAGATCCTTGCCGAACGCGCCAAGCTGCTGCCATCGGTAACGGTCTGAGTTAAGATGATGGAGGCGCGGCAAGGCCCGCCTCCATTTTCTCATCGGGAGTACCGAATGGCCGTTCTGCGCATCATTCCTAATCTCCACGCAGCCGATCCGGCGAGTGCCCGTCTTTTCTACGGCGACCTGCTGGGCCTCGATATCGTCATGGATCACGGCTGGATCCTCACCTTTGCCTCCGACGCGCCAACTGTGCCGCAGATCAGCGTCGCCAGCGAAGGCGGCTCCGGAACCATCGTCCCCGATCTTTCCATCGAGGTCGATGATGTCGACGAGCTTTATGCGCGCGCCCAATCGATGCAGTTCGATATCGTCTACGATCTGACAGACGAACCATGGGGTGTCCGGCGCTTCTACGTCCGCGATCCGCTCGGCAGAATCGTAAACATTCTGTCCCACCGATAGGGCGCCTACCCCAAATCGACCTTGAAGGTCACCCGCTCGGCCGACCATACCGTTTCCGAATAGGCAATAGGCGCACCGTCGATATCGACATCCACTTTGAGGATCACCAGCACCGGCGCCGATTTCGGTTGCCGCAACAGCCGCGCCTCTTCGCCAGTCGGCATGCGCGCCTCGATCTCGGTCGACAGGCGCTCGTAATCGCGAACACCGTAGCTTGCCAGTGCCGCGGTGATCGTCGGATATTGCTGCCGCGCCTTGTCGAAATCAGGAAAACGCTCCGCCGGATAATAGGTGTCGCCGAGTTCGATGGGAACGCCATCGGCCGTCATTACCCCGCGGCGATGGATGACCGGTGCGCCGGGAACAAGCTTCAGCCGCACCGCCACGCGTTCGGACGCCGGAACGATCTCATGGATCAGCAACTCCCCGCCGGGCTCGAAACCCTGCTCGATGAGATTCTTGGAAAACCGCGTCTTCCTCGAGAGCGTGTAATCGATGGCACCCTTGTGCACGAACGTGCCACGCCCCTGCTCGGCGCGCACCAATCCCCGCTGCTCCAAATGTCCGAGCGCCTGGCGGACGGTGAAGCGGCTGACGCCGAAGCGCTCCATCAGCTCCGGTTCCGTCGGCAATTTGGCGCCCGCGGCAAATGTCCCGGCGGCAATATCCGCCGCCAGGACCTCGCCGATCTGATGCCAGAGAGCGCTACCGCTCTTGCGATCGATCGTCTCCATCTCACACGCGCTTTTCGAGCCGGAACAACAGCTTGTATTCGGCGGGATAGGAGAGTGCATCGAGAATGCTCGGATAATATTTGCGATCCTTCGAACCGCTCACGAAACCATCATAGCCGAAGCGCCTGACGGAGACATCGAAGCCGGCCGCGACGAAGGCGTCGATATAATCCTGCGGGGACCGGTCCTGGACCGGCGCATTGCTGTTGCCACCGATCAGCTCCCGCCATTTCGGCCAGAGCGGCATTTCATTGTGGCAACCGGTAACGGCGTAATAGACGCCGCCATTGCGCATGACCTGAAACATCTGCTCGGCATGCTGCCGCAACTCCGGCAAGAGATAGACGACCTCATAGCTGAAGGCGACGTCGAAGCTGTCGGCAAAGGGCGAGAGATCCGTCGTGACGTGAAATTGCAGCGGCATATTGCCCTTGGCGGCGTCAGCCGCAGCAACGGATTCCGAGGCAATATCGATCCCGACACCGCGGCGGAATGGCCGCATCGCATGAAGCAGCCGCAGAAAACCTCCGCGATTGCAGCCGAAATCCAGTACCGTCTTCGAGGAAAAATCCCGCTCCGGCACGGTCTCGATGAAATGCCGCCAAAGCGGACTATGGGATTCCGCCATCGCGATGTCGCCATTCGGTTCGGTATGCCATGTCGCGTAAGTGGAAGCTGCGTTTGTCATGATGCGCTCGCTGTTGGAGTGGACTAAGCGAGAGATAACGCGCCTTTGTGACAGGGATATGAATTCATCCGGACGACTGGACTATTTGAGAACTCGGCAAGACAAATAAAAAGAGGGCTCCGCCGAAACGGAACCCTTGACTAAAATGCGACATACGCATTGTAAGAACAATCGGCCGATCTGCTCACCAAGTTCCGATGAACGCCGAGCCGGCTAGCAACCCACCCGTCAAGATATTTGCCAGGAACAGGCGGAAATTCACCTCCGGGCGTGCAAGATCGATCCGCCAGGTCTGCCAGGCAAGGTGCGCGGCAATGACCAGCATTCCGATGGCGTAAGGCAACGACATGCCCAACAGCCAGCCCCCAAGCGACCATGCCGCAACCGTCAAAGCATAAAACGAGCCGATCCAGATCTTGCCATTCCGCCCGAACAGGATCGCCGTCGATTTGAGACCAAGTCGGGAATCGTCTCTCACGTCGACATAAGCATAAACGGTGTCGTAGCCGATCTGCCACGCGATTGCTCCCACCCACATGAGGACCGCTCCCAGCGGAACATGCCCCGCAACCTCCGCCCACGCCATGAGCATTCCCCAATTGAACGCCGCGCCGAGGACGGCCTGAGGCCAATGGGTAAAGCGCTTGCAGAGCGGATAGATGAACACGAGCGGCAGAACGCATATGGCGACGAGGCGCGTATAGGGCGTCAGAAAAAATAGGAGAGAGGCAGCCAATAGCAGTTCGATCGCCAAAAAGGCCAAGGCTTGTGGCACGCCGATCTGTCCGCTTGCCAAGGGCCTGAAGCGGGTCCGCTCAACATGGCCGTCAAACTTTCGGTCGGCAACATCATTGACCGTGGACCCGGCGCTTCTCATCAGAAGAGCACCGAGAGAGAATACCGCTAGTTGCTGGAGATCAGGAAATCCATACGATGCCTGAGCGAGCGCAGCCCAACAGGGGAAAAGCGTCAGCCATATTCCCACCGGGCGATCCAGCCGCGCCAACCTTGCATATGGCCGCCATGCAATCGGCAACCGACGCTCCACCCAATCGCCTCGGTGAATGTCGCTCAAGTCCGGGCGGCTTAAAGTCGTCATGGCAAGATCCAGGTTCCCGTCGCCAAACTCCCACTGAAAACCGGAGTTTCACGATGAATTTCGTAACATCGAGAAACCGCGCGCAATGCTCACCCCACAAGCGGCTTCGACACTGCTAACTATCTTGATTCCACATTTCAACTAAGGACTCCGCCGAAACGGAGCCTTCTTTCAATATGCTGGATGCCAACGGCTAAGCCCGGATGGCCTGACCGTTCTTGTCGAAGCGATGCATGTGCGCCGTGTCCGGCGTCGCATAGACCGTTTCGTCTGGCTCATATTGGTGCTCACCGAACAGGCGCGCGGTCAAAAGGCCAGTGTGGTCGGATTCGAGATAGATGATAGTGTCGGCGCCGAGATGTTCGACGTGGACGACCTTGGCGGCCCAGGTGCCTTGCTCGCGCGATAGCGTGATATGTTCGGGACGGATGCCGATGGTCTTGGCGTCGCCCTGTTCGAGCTTTTCCGCAGGGATGAGGTTCATCTGCGGCGAGCCGATGAAGCCGGCGACGAAGACATTGGCCGGGCGATTGTAGAGCTCCATCGGCGAGCCGATCTGCTCGATAGCACCGGCGTTCATCACGACGATCTTGTCGGCCAGCGTCATGGCCTCGACCTGATCATGGGTGACATAGATCATCGTCGCCTTCAGGCTGCGGTGCAGGCGGGCGATTTCAAGGCGGGTCTGGACGCGCAGCGCCGCATCGAGGTTCGACAATGGCTCGTCGAAGAGGAAGAGTTCCGGTTCGCGCACGATGGCACGGCCAATGGCGACGCGCTGACGCTGGCCGCCGGAAAGTTCGGCGGGACGGCGGGCGAGATAAGGCTCGAGGGACAGCATGCCCGACGCCTTCGCGACCCGACTCTCGATTTCTTCCTTCGCTGTGCCCGCCTGCTTCAGACCGAGGCCCATATTGTCCTTCACCGTCAGGTGCGGATAGAGCGCATAGGACTGGAACACCATGGAAATGCCGCGCTTGGCCGGCGGCGACACCGTCACGTCCTTGCCGTTGATCAGCACAGCACCCGAAGTGACGTCTTCGAGGCCGGCAATGCTGCGCAGCAGGGTCGACTTGCCGCAACCGGAGGGGCCGACGAAGATGACGAACTCGCCGTCCTTTACCTCGAGATCGATGCCTTTCAGCACATCATGCGTGCCATAGGCTTTGCGGATGGATTTCAGTTGAAGCGATCCCACAGTCTTTTATCCTTACAAATAAACGGGCTTGCCGGTGCGTACGCTCTCGTCGGCGGCAAGACATATACGCAGCGATTGAACGGCGTCGGTCATGTGGCGGCTAAGGTCGATATCCTCGCGGATGGCTTTCAGCACAAAGGCCTGCTCCAGATCGCAGAGCTCCTGATGACCCGGCTCGCCATCCATATGAAGATCCCGATCCGGACGGATGAACTGGCCGTTCGGCCCGGTTTCGGCGCTATGCAGACGGATGACGGAGGTCTTGGTGTGCGCGTCGATATCGTCTGATTTGGCGCTCGGATCCATGACGATGGACACAGCACCATTCGGCGACATCACATCCTTCACGAAGAAGGCGGTCTCGGACATCATCGGCCCCCAGCCAGCCTCATACCAGCCGACCGAACCATCCTCGTAGATCACCTGCAGATGCCCGTAATTGTACATATCCGGCGCGATTTCGCTCGACAGGCGCAGGCCCATGCCGCGCACCTCGACCGGCTTGGCGTCGGTGATCTGGCACATGACATCGACATAATGCACGCCGCAATCGACGATCGGCGACGTCGTCCGCATCAGCGCCTTGTGCGTCTCCCAGGTCGGCCCGCTCGACTGCTGGTTCAGGTTCATGCGGAAGACATAGGGGCCGCCGAGCTTGCGGGCCTCGGCAATCAGCCGCGTCCAGGAAGGGTGATGACGCAGGATATAGCCGATCACCAGCTTCTTGCCGGCTTTCTTGGCAGCCGCCACGACACGCTCCGCGTCCTCGACCGTCGTTGCCAGCGGCTTTTCGACAAAGACGTCGCAGCCCGCTTCAAAAGCCATGACCGCATAATCGGCATGGCTGTCGGAATAGGTATTGATCGAGCAGAGATCGGGTTTCAGCTCCTTCAGCGCCGTCTCGAAATCCGGATGGATCGTGTAGCCCTGCAACTCATCTGCCAGCTTCGGCCTGGAACGGTTGACGAGTCCCACGATCTCGAAGCCGGGATTGTTGTGATAGGCGAGCGCATGACTGCGGCCCATATTGCCAAGGCCGGCGACCAGAACGCGGATCGGCTTTTCGGATGCACTCACTTGACTGCTCCAGAGGTAATGCCGCGAATGAGCTGGCGGGAGAAGATGACGTAAAGCACCAGGATCGGCAGGATGGCGAGCGTCAGCGCCGCCAGCACCGCATTCCAGTTGGTGACGAACTGGCCAATGAAGATCTGCGAGCCCAGCGTCACCGTCTTGGTCGCCTCGCTCGGCGCCAGGATCAGCGGGAACCACAGGTCGTTCCAGATCGGGATCATCGTAAAGACGGCAACGGTCGCCATGGCCGGACGGACCAGCGGCAACACGAGACGAAAGAAGATCGCATATTCGCTGAGCCCGTCGATACGGCCCGCATTCTTCAGATCATCGGACACGGTTCGCATGAATTCCGACAGGATGAAGACGGCAAGCGGCAGGCCCTGTGCCGTGTAGACGAGGATCAGCGCGGTCAGCGTATTGACCAGACCGGTTGCGACCATGCCCTGCAGGATGGCAACCGTGCCGAGGCGGATCGGGATCATGATGCCGATGGCGAGATAAAGCCCCATCACCGTATTGCCGCGGAAACGATATTCCGACAGCGCGAAGGCGGCCATGGCGCCGAACAGCAGTGTGAAGATGATCGAAACGATCGTCACGATGAAGCTATTCTCGAAATAGGTGAGGAAGCTCCCCTGCCCGAGCACGGTCTGATAGCCGATCAGGCTGAAGCTGGAGGGCGTCGGGATGCTCAAGGGCGCGCGGAAGATCGAAGCGCGATCCTTGAACGAATTGATGATGGTCAGAAACACCGGGAAAATGGCGACGAGCGTATAGGCGATGAGCGCCAGATGCACGAGGCCGGTGCGGGCAAGGGAAGTGCGTGCCTTGGACATGGTCGCCGCTCCTCAGAACTGGTAGCGGCGGATGCGCCGCTGGACGATGAAAAGATAAAAGGAAACACCGGTGAGGATGATCAGGAACATCACCGTCGCGATCGTCGCGCCCATCGAGCGGTCGCCAAGTTGTAGCTGGAAACCGAAGAAGACGCGGTAGAGCAACGTACCGAGAATGTCGGTGGAACCGTCAGGCCCGGCAAGCGCGCCCTGCACGGTATAGACCAGGTCGAAAGCATTGAAATTGCCGACGAAGGTCAGGATCGAGATGATGCCGATCGCCGGCAGCACCAGCGGCAGCTTGATCTTCCAGAACTGGCTCCAGCCGGTAATCCCGTCGCATTCGGCCGCTTCCATGACCTCTTCCGGAATGTTCAGCAGCGCCGCATAGATCAGCATCATCGGAATGCCGACATATTGCCAAACCGAGATTAGCGCCACCGTAATCAGGGCCGTTCCCGGCTTGCCCAGCCAGGGGGCAAAGAACGACTTGAGGCCGACCAAGCTCAACAACTCGGGCGCGACACCCCAGAGCGGCGACAGGATCAGTTTCCAGATGAAGCCGACGACGACGAAGGAAAGCAGCGTCGGCAGGAAGATGGCAGTGCGATAGAAGGCAACGAAGCGCAGCTTCGGCAGCGACAGGAGCGCTGCGAGCGCGACACCGATCGGGTTCTGCACGCACATATGAATGGCAAAGAAAATCAGATTGTTGCGCAGCGCATTCCAGAAGTCATGCGACCAGCGATCGTCCCCGAACAGCACCTTGAAATTGTTGAGACCGACGAAGGTCGTCTGACCATCGACCACGTTGTACAGCGACAGCCGCAGCGTTTCGATCAGAGGCAGGATCATCACGGCCGTATAGACGATGAGGGCCGGAAGAAGAAAAACGAATATATGCCAGCGCCTTTGGCGCTTGATCGGAGCCGCGTCGTATGCGGCGGAAATATCGGCTTCGCTCATGGCTATCTGCCTGGTTTTACTGGCTGCGGATCGGGGCAGCACACATGTTCAAATCTGTTCGCTATCCCGGTTTCTCCAGCAAAGCATGGAGAAGCTATATCGGGCACGATACTGATGTTGCGGTAGTCGCCGGTTCGACTGCCTGTCGGAACGGGATATGACGAAGGGTGAGGAGCTATGAGGCCCCTCACCCGGATTGCGTCACAGCGGGATCACTTCGCCGGCTTGTACCAGCTATCGAGACCCTTCTGCAGCTTTGCGGCGGCAGCGTCCGGCGTATCCGTACCGTTGATGACGTTGGCGGATTCCGTCCAGGTTTCGTTTTCCAGGTTCGGCGTGCCGCGCGACAGGATCTGGTAGGTCGAGCGAACGGTGGATTTGTGGTTATCACGCCAGGAGACGAATTCCTGAGCGAGCGGATCGCTCATCTTCACCGGATGCGAATTCAGGCTGAAGAAGCCCGGAAGCGCGTTGGCGTAGATGTTGGCGAACTCGTCGGAAGCGACCCAGCTCAGGAACTTCTTGGCTTCTTCCTGATGCGCGCTCTTGGAGTTCAGGCCGACGCCGATATCCGGATGGTCGGAGATGTAGGCGGTGTCGCCAGCCTTTCCGACCGGTGGCGGGAAAGCGCCCATCTTGAACTGAGCCTGCGTGTTGAAGAGCGAAATCTCCCACGAACCGGCCGGATAGATGGCGGCCTTGCCGAGCGTGAAGAGGTTCTGGCTGTCCGGATAGCTCTGAGCTTCGAAGCCGTCGCCGAGATAAGGCTTCCACTTGGCAAGTTCCTTGTAAGGCTCGACCCACGGAGCATCCGTCAGCTTTTCCTTGCCGGAAATCAGGGCCAGACGGCCGTCTTCGCCCTTCCAGTAGTTCGGGCCGATATTCTGGTAGCCCATGGTTGCGGCTTCCCAGAGATCCTTCGTACCCATGGCCATCGGGATGTAGGTGCCATCAGCCTTGATCTTGTCGAGAGCGGCGAAAAATTCGTCGCGCGTCGTCGGAACCTTGAGGCCGAGCTTGTGAAAGGCATCCTTGTTGTAGATGAAGCCGTGGATGACGGACGCCATCGGCACGCAGAATGTCGACTTGCCGTCATCCGTGCTCCAGGCGGCCTTGGCGACCGGCGAGAAGTTTTCGATGCCCGACAGCGACGTCAGATCCGCCAGATGCTTCTTGTTGAAGAGATCGAGCGACGCATCGAAGGGACGGCAGGTGATGATGTCGCCCGCGGAGCCGGCATCGAGCTTGGCATTCAGCGATGCGTTGTATTCGGTAGGAGCCGTCGGCGAGAAAACGATCTTGATACCGGGGTTCTTGGCTTCGAAAGCGGGGATGATCTTTTCCTGCCAGATTTGCAGGTCGTCGTTGCGCCAGCTTTCAACCGTCAGCGTTACGTCCGCCGCATGCGCGAAGCTGACCGACGTCAGCAGGCTGGATGCGAGGAGCAAGCCTTTCAGAACATTGTTTTTCATTTCCCTCTCCTGTTTTGAGCGCCTGGTGAGGCGCTGTTCTTGGTCTGAAAAATCCGTTGGCATATCCGAGGAAACGGCCAACACACCAACAAGGGTCGCCAACATTGCCAACCCCAAATGCACAAGGGCGCTCGAAGCTGTGCGCCCGACCGGCCCGATCAATCGTGACCTGCCGGACGACCGGACAGAGACACCGGAAACTCAACACACGGGAAAATCATGACGAACACGGTCGCGTGGACCCTCTTGATCCACGCAACTCCTGACAACGACAGAGGTCCGCCACCTTCTGCTGGGCCTTCCGGCTATTGTTATTTTGCCGGTTCCGCCGATATCAGTTCGAACTGTTCCCTTGGCAAGAATTAAGTCCAAAAAAATACCAATTGTCCAGCCGAATTTAACTTTTAGACGTGATAAAACAGACAAAAAAATTTTATCGATATTTTTCAATGTGATATGCAGAAACAAAAAGCAACGAATTGCCTCTTGGTAAATGGTATTTTTTTGGTATTGTAAGAAAAAACGGGGAATGGATGGTATCCGGAGGGTGCAATGGCGGAGTTTTCGATCGGTATCGATGGCGGCGGGACAAGCTGCCGCGCTGCCGTAACGGACAGGACGGGCAAAGTTCTCGGCACCGGCAAGGCGGGCGCCTCCAATATCCTATCCGATCTGGAAAACTCTCGGATCAATATCGTTGCATCCGCCCGGCAGGCCCTTGTTGATGCCGGCCTCGATCCAGGATTGACGGACAAGTTGCCCGCCGTAATCGGCACCGCCGGCGCCAATGTCGGCGACTCCGGCAAACGCCTCGAAAAGGTGCTGCCCTTTGCGACTGTGCAGGTCGTTACCGATGCGGCGATTGCTCTCCAGGGTGCGCTCGGCGATGCCGACGGCATCATCGGCGCTTTCGGCACCGGCTCCGTCTACAACGCCCGCCGCAACGGCAAGAGCTGGGGAATTGGCGGCTGGGGGTTTGTCGTCGGCGATCAGGCCAGCGGCGCGCGTCTTGGGCGCGAGCTGCTTGAGCGTTCGCTTCTGGCGTATGACAACGTCTCGGCGCCTTCACCACTGACAGAAGCGCTCATGGCAGAGTTCAAAGGCGATCCCGAACGGGTCGTCGAATTCGCGCATGCCGCCAAGCCGAAAGATTTCGCGCGCTATGCACCGATGCTCTTCGAATATGCTGAAAAGAGCGATGCCGTCGCGGTCGATATCGTCAAGACCGCCGTGAACGCAATCGCCCAAAGCCTCGATGCTCTGCTCTGGCCTGCATGCCCGTCGATCTGCCTCCTCGGGGGACTTTCGCGAGCGTATTATCCCTGGCTTGATACCCGCTATAAGGACCTCATCAGGGAGCCGAAAGGTGATGCATTGAGCGGTGCGATGGAATTGGCTGCAAAGCTCCTGCGGGATGACAAGGGGAGCACGCCATGACCGAGGATCTGAGCCGCATCTTTTCGTCGGGGCGCCTGCTCGCGGGCGGCACCGGCCCGCTCTACGTCAAACTTCGCCGAACGCTCGAAGACGCCGTCAAGCTCGGAACGCTGAAACAGGGCGACGCCCTGCCAGCGGAACGCGATATCGCCGAATATGCCGCGGTCAGCCGCGTAACGGTGCGCAAGGCGATCGACGACCTCGTCGCCGAGGGTATCCTCGTCCGCCGCCATGGCTCCGGCACCTTCGTCACCAAACCGGTTTCCAAGGTCGAACAGCGGCTGTCGCAGCTGACATCCTTCACTGAGGATATGGCACGGCGCGGCATGACGGCGCGTTCGCAATGGCTGCATAAGGGTGTGCACACGCCCTCACCCGACGAAATGATGATTCTCGGCCTTGCCGCCGATACCAAGGTCTCCCGCCTCAGCCGATTGCGCATCGCCGACGATCAGCCACTTGCCATCGAACATGCCAGCGTCTCCGGCGAGTTCCTGCCCGATCCGTCAATCGTGACCTCTTCGCTCTATGCCGAACTGGAAAAACGCCAGGTCCGCCCGGTGCGCGCCGTGCAACGCATCTCCGCGACCAACATGAAGGAAGCCGATGCCGGCCTGCTTGGTGTTCCCGTCGGCGCAGCCGGCCTGTCGATCGAGCGCATCTCCTACCTCGGCTCCGGCCGGGCTGTGGAGTTCACACGCTCGCTGTATCGAGGCGATGCCTATGATTTCGTCGCGGAGCTGACGATCGGAGCGACATAACGTCGACTTCACCAGAGCCGGGCGATCCAGTTGGGCCGATCAGCAAGCCCGTCGAAAACCTCGTCGATAGATATCAACGGCATATTGTTTTCCATCGCGGTCGCAGCAATGAGCCGGTCGAACGGATCGCGATGATCCCATTCAAGCATAGCCGCTCCCAAGCAAATCTCCGGCGTAAGCGCTGCCACCCGCCCACCTTGCTCCTCCAGAAGCTTTGCCAGCCCTTCGGCAAAGGGCTCCATTTCCGGCCATTTGCCGATGCGGACCTTTTGACCGACTTCAAAGAGAGTGATCGGGCTGACGAAAACACTTTCCGCCTGTTGGATCAAAGCGGTAGCCTTGACCGACAGACGCTCGTCCGCTGTCAACGACCATACCCAAGCATGTGTATCGAGTAACAAAGACTTCACTTGGCGCCTTCCCAAAGCGCCAAATCATCTTCCTGCATCGGCTCAAGGAAATCAGGCCCCTTTCCGATTCCTTTGTCCTTCAAGAGACCGATCGTGAACGTTGTCTGGGTAACAGGCACAATCTTCACAACCGGCTTCTGCCCCTTCGCGATTACGACCTCCTCGCCGGAGAGCGCGGCATCGATGAGCTTCGACAGATTGGTCTTGGCGGCATGAATTGTAACCTGCATCGCACGCTCCATTAGCTAACTTGGCTAAATGTAGCATCTCGCGCAGGTATTTTCCACTCCGGCCTCGAAATCAGATCGTCATGCTGCATCATCCACGGCCACATCGCTCTTCTCCGGCACATAGTTGAGCACCGGCCCGAGCCAGCGCTCGACCTCTTCAACCGGCATTCCCTTGCGGGCCGCATAGTCCTCGACCTGATCGCGCTCGACCTTGGCAACGCCGAAGTAATAGGAGGCGGGATGACCGATATAGATGCCGGAGACGGAAGAACCGGGCCACATGGCAAAGCTCTCCGTGAGCTTTACGCCGGTGGCCGCTTCGGCATCGAGAAGGCGGAACAAGGTCTCCTTCTCGGTATGATCGGGCTGGGCGGGATAGCCGGGCGCCGGACGGATGCCGGCATAGGTTTCCGACAGCAGTTCATCGCTGCTCAGGCTCTCATCCGTAGCGTAGCCCCAGAACTCACGCCGAACCCGCTCATGCATCCGCTCGGCAAAAGCTTCGGCGAAGCGATCGGCGAGCGCCTTGACGAGGATCGAGGAGTAATCGTCATTGGCACGCTCGAAACGCTCGGCGATGGCAATTTCCTCTATGCCGGCCGTGACGACGAACCCCCCGACATATTCCTCGACGCCACTGGCAACTGGCGCCACGAAATCCGACAGAGCCACATTCGGACGTCCATCACGCTTCGATAGCTGCTGACGCAGCGTGTAGAAGGTCGCAAGTTCGTCGGAACGAGCTTCATCCGTAAACAGCGTGATATCGTCGCCGACAGCACCTGCCGGCCAAAAACCAATGACAGCACGCGGGCGGAACCAGGTTTCCGCAATGATCTTCTCGAGCATCGCCTGCGCATCGGCGTAAAGCTGCCGCGCCGCCTCACCCTGCTTTTCGTCTTCGAGAATCGCCGGAAAACGGCCCTTCAGCTCCCAAGTCTGGAAGAACGGCGTCCAGTCGATGTATTTGGCAAGCTCAGCCAGATCGTAGTTCTCGAACACCTTCGTTCCGAAGAACTGCGGCTTCACGGTCTTATAGCTCGCCCAATCCAGCTTCTCGGCATTCGCGCGAGCCCGTGCGATCGGCAGGCGCACCTTCTCGGCCTCGCTGCGGGCATGTGCCGCCGCCACCTTGGCATATTCGGCCCGGATTGTGTCGACATAGCCCTGCTTAGCGTCAGGCGACAGCAGCGCCGAGACGACGCCGACAGCGCGGCTGGCATCGGTGACGTAGACCGTCTGCCCCTTCTCATAGCGCGGATTGATCTTCACGGCCGTATGCACGCGGCTGGTGGTGGCGCCGCCGATGAGTAACGGAATATCAAAGCCTTGCCGATCCATTTCCGAAGCGACATGCACCATTTCATCCAGCGAGGGCGTGATCAGGCCGGAGAGACCGATGATATCGACCTTCTCGGCAATCGCGGTTTCGAGAATCTTCGTTGCCGGCACCATGACGCCGAGGTCGATGATTTCGTAATTATTGCAGGCGAGCACGACGCCGACAATATTCTTGCCGATGTCATGCACGTCGCCCTTGACGGTCGCCATCAGCACCTTGCCGGCGGCCTGGCGTTCGCCACTGCCGCCATTGGCAAGCTTCTCCGCCTCCATATAGGGGAGCAGTACGGCGACAGCCTGCTTCATGACGCGAGCCGATTTCACCACCTGCGGCAGGAACATCTTGCCCGAGCCGAAGAGATCACCGACGACATTCATGCCGGCCATCAGCGGACCTTCGATGACATGCAGCGGCCGCGCCACAGTCTGGCGGGCCTCCTCGGTATCGGCTTCGATGTATTCGGTGATGCCGTTGACCAGCGCATGTTCCAGCCGCTTCTCGACCGGCCATTCGCGCCAGGCCAGGTCCTGAACCTTGGCCTCCCGGGTGCCGGCGCCACGGAACCGCTCGGCAACATCCAGCAGCCGCTCGGTGCCATCGGATCGGCGGTTCAGCACCACATCTTCGCAGGCTTCACGCAATTCCGGATCGATGTTGTCGTAGACCGCAAGCTGGCCGGCATTGACGATGCCCATGTCCATGCCCGCCTGAATGGCATGGTAGAGGAACACGGCATGCATCGCCTCGCGTACCGGCTCATTGCCGCGGAAGGAGAAGGAGAGATTCGAAACGCCGCCGGAGATATGAACCAGCGGCATGGTCTGGCGGATCGTCCGCGTCGCCTCGATGAAGTCGACGCCGTAGTTGTTGTGCTCTTCGATACCGGTGGCGACCGCGAAGATATTCGGGTCGAAGATGATGTCTTCCGGCGGCAGTCCGGCCTGTTCGGTCAGAATCTTGTAGGCGCGGGAGCAAATCTCGACCTTGCGCTGGTAGCTGTCGGCCTGCCCCTGCTCATCGAAGGCCATGACCACGACAGCCGCACCATAATTACGCAGCAGCCGCGCCTGCTTGAGGAAGTTCTCCTCACCTTCTTTGAGAGAAATGGAGTTGACGATCGGCTTGCCCTGCACGCATTTCAGGCCAGACTCGATGATCGAGAATTTCGAACTGTCGATCATGACCGGCACGCGGGCGATATCCGGCTCGGCGGCAATCAGGTTGAGGAATTCAACCATCGCCTTTTCGGAATCGATCAGCCCCTCGTCCATGTTGATGTCGATTACCTGGGCACCGTTCTCGACCTGGTCGCGAGCGACGGCAAGGGCTGCCGTGTAATCGGCATTGGTAATCAGCTTGCGGAATTTTGCCGAGCCGGTGACATTCGTGCGCTCGCCGACATTGACGAAGGGGATGTCCTTGGTCAGTTCGAAGGGCTCGAGGCCAGAGAGCGACATGAACGGGCGATGCGCCGGAAGCAGGCGCGGCGGATATTTGGAAACCGCTTCAGCGATCGCGGCAATATGCTCGGGCGTCGAGCCGCAGCAGCCGCCGACGATATTGACCAGGCCGTCACGCGCAAAGCCCTCGACTTGCTCCGCCATCATCGCGGGCGATTCGTCATATTGGCCGAATTCATTCGGCAGGCCGGCATTCGGATAGGCGCAGATAAAGGTATCGGCAGCGCCCGAAAGCTCCTGCAAATGCGGGCGCATGGCGTTGGCGCCGAGCGCGCAGTTGAGGCCGACGGTGAAGGGGCTGGCGTGACTCACCGAGTTCCAGAACGCCGACGGTGTCTGGCCGGAGAGCGTGCGGCCGGAAAGATCGGTGATCGTGCCGGAAATCATTACCGGCAGACGGATGCCCTTGGCTTCGAACCGCTCTTCACAGGCGAAAATCGCCGCCTTTGCGTTCAGCGTATCGAAGATGGTCTCGATCAGGATGATATCGGCACCGCCATCGATCAGGCCGTCGATCTGCTCGCCATAGGCCAGGCGCAGATCATCGAAGCTGACGGCACGATAACCGGGATTGTTGACGTCGGGGGAAATCGAGGCGGTGCGGTTGGTCGGACCAATCGCACCGGCGACGAAACGGCGCTTGCCGTCCTCGCGCTCGGCGCGGATCGCTGCACGCCGAACAACGGCGGCACCCTCCTTGTTCAGGTCGTAAACCGCGCCTTCCATCTGATAATCGGCCTGGGCGATGCGGGTCGACGAGAACGTATTGGTCTCGAGAATATCCGCGCCGGCCTTGGCGTAGCGATAATGGATTTCTTCGATGGCATCTGGCTGCGTGAGAATCAGAAGATCGTTATTGCCCTGCTGATGACAGGCGCAACCAATGAAGCGATCGCCGCGAAAATGATCCTCGTCAAAGCCGAGACCCTGGATCTGCGTGCCCATGGCGCCATCAAGCACAAGAATGCGCTCGCTCGCCGCCTGCCTCAAGGCTGCAAACACCTCGCTGCCGTCGCGTTTCGCCGTTTCCGAACCAAAAAGATTGTCAAACATAAGCGAATTCCCTTGGCCTGATTGCGACTTCGCATCCAGATCACATAAAGATATCTTTATGTCAACATATCTATGCGCTATCGCTCCTTGGCGCAAGAACAATGCTGCTATGATTTGCTGTGCTTAGGAAAAGTTGATGCGATCAACTAAAAATTCCGACAGGGGTGGATAACGCAAAGCCGCCGACACAGTTACATCCCATAAAGTCATGACAGCGCTTTCAGGCGGCGCTATAGGGCTTACGGCAAAAGTGTCTCAGGAGGATAGCATGAGCATACAGCGTGAAACGGCGGCTCTCGGGAATTGGAGCACGCGTGCCTACCACCGGCGCTGGCTGCTTGACCAGGCAAGTGGGCTTTTCGATTTCTTCCAATATCGCAGCGTCAATCCCAAGGGTGGATTCTACGACATGGACGATGCCGGCAAGCCGCTTGATGCGGTCAATCCGGTGCGCGGCATTCACTCGACCGCACGCATGGTGCATTGCTTCGCGATCGGCTCGCTGCTCGGCCGTCCCGGCTCGGAAGATATTGTCGATCACGGCATCAACTATCTGTGGAAGCATCACCGCGACACCAAGCATGGCGGCTATGTCTGGTCGCTCAACAATGACGGTCCGGTCGATTCCAGCAAGCAAGGCTATGGCCACGCCTTTGTACTGCTTGCCGCCTCCTCCGCCAAAATCATCGGCCATCCGCTTGCCGACGGCATGCTCGCCGATGTCACCGAGATCCTGAACACGAAATTCTGGGAAGAGAAGCACGGTGCCATTGCCGAGGAATTCAACCAGGATTGGTCGCCGATCGATGGAGGCAGCTATCGCGGCCAGAATTCCAACATGCACCTGACGGAGGCTTTGATGGCCGCCTTCGAAGCGACCGGCGACAAAGCCTATCTCGACAAGGCGGAGAGCATCGCCGATCTCGTCATCCGCCGCTCCGCCGGTTCCGTCGGCTGGCGCGTTGCCGAGCACTTCAATGCCGATTGGGTGCTCGACAAAGATTATCGCGGCAACGAAATGTTCCGCCCATCCGGGACGACGCCGGGACACTGGCTGGAGTGGGCACGCCTCATCCTACAGCTGTGGTCGCTCGGCGGTCAGCGTCACGGCTGGATGCCAGAGGCTGCAAAGGGTCTGTTCTCCCAATCCATGTCACTGGGCTGGGACAATGATAAGGGCGGCTTCTTCTATACGCTGGATTGGGCCGATGTGCCGGCCAAGCGTAACAAGCTCTGGTGGCCGGCCAGCGAAGGCGCCGGTGCTGCGCATTATCTCAATCAGCATCTGCCGAGCGACTTCCATGAGGCGAGCTACCGCAAGATCTGGGGCGCCATCGGCACTTCCTTCATCGACCACCGGAATGGCGGCTGGCATGAAGAGCTGACAGAGGACCTCATTCCCGCCCACACGCTCTTCCCCGGAAAGGGCGACATTTATCACGCCCTGCAGGCGTGCCTCATCCCGCTGTTCCCGGCAACCGGCAGCCTGACGAAAGTCATCGCCGAGGCCGGTGGAAAAATCTGAGATCGAAGGCGGCGCCCGCTTTAGGCGCGGCGCCGCAATCGTCTTTTACGACAGGCTGAGATTGTGCAGTTCGTGGCCAAGCGTCAGCGCCAAGGCCTCGACGACCAGATTGTGGTCTTCACGCTGCGGAAGACCCGACACGGTGACGGCACCGATGCAGCCCGTGCCATTGACGAAGATCGGGAAGCTGCCGCCGGATGCGGCGTAGTCGGCACTGGAAAGTCCATTGTCCTCGATGGTCTTGCCCTGCTTTTCCAGGCGCAGCGTGCTGGCGTAGCTGCTGCGGAAATAGCGCAACACCATATTGCGCTTCCGCCGGATCCAATTGGAATTGTCCGGCGTCGAACCGGGCAAAGCAATATAGAAGACCGGCATGGAATGCAGCGTGATGTCGATAGCGACCCCGAGATTGCGCTCGCTGGCAAGATCGTGCAGCAACTTACCCAGCACCCAGGCGGTTGAAAGATCGAAAGCGTCGAAACGCAGCGTCTCTTCCTGTAATGCGATACGGCTGAGGTCCTGTTCGATCGTCATGGAAATCCTTCCTCTAAAATTCGGTCGGCCTATGAAACGCGGGCAAAGCGATTTGTCTACCTATCTCTTCGGTATCTCGAAACCGAGCTGCCATTTCTGGCCGAGCACGAGATCGTAGTTTTCCGGCTCGAAAGCCTCGAAACCGCCACCGGGATAGAAGGTGAGTTCGCCGACATAGACCCAATCAGCGGAAGCATAGAGATCGACGCGGACAAAATCGATGTTGCGGGCAATCGTCTCGGCGATATGGATCATCTCTTCAAGCCGCGATGGCCGCACCACCTCGCCCGGATAGAGGCCGAGATAATCGGGATCGTAGAACGGCAACTTCTGCCAGTTCGGCGTATAATTGCAGGAATAGCCCCGACCATTTTCACGAATATCGATCTCGACATGCGAGACCTTGCCGTTGAACGTGAAAAGCCGGTAATCCCAGGGAACATGCCCGTCGGCAAGCAACATGGTCTCGATGAGAATGCGGGGCTCAACCCGGCTATAGGCCCATTCCCTATTGTAGGAAGCGTGGTCGATCGCCAGCCACCCGGCTGAAGGGTCGTTCTTCAGCAGCTGCTCGATATCGTTCTGCCCATAGAGAAAGCGGCCGACACCGCTCGCATGCGTCGGTTTGACGACGGCGGGCAAAGTGATAACGGACCAATCGACCTTCGAAAGATCAGTGCCGACCCATTGCGTGGGAATGACATATTGGCTGCCGACGCGTTCGGCGATCAGCGTCTTGGCGCCGGCCTTGTCGACGAAACGCGGAAACAGCGGATTACGATCATAGAGTTTGCGGGCCTGGATTTTGTCGGTGAAGGTCTGCGGCGATGTCAGGTTGGGGAACTTGCCGCGAATGACGAAATATTTGAGCGCACAATAGGGCCTGTCCGGCAGCGGCGACATCAGCCGCCATAGCAGGTTGCGCGCGCGTTCACCCAATCCCTTCTGCAAATATCCGGGAATGAGGAATGCATC
>DASVPC010000305.1:0-16937 GCA_036383055.1 Rhizobium sp.
ATCGTTTCGACCCTCAGACCGGCATGGGCGTGACGGAGATCTGGATACCCCTGAAGGCATAGAGGCAGCTGCGGCACTTCAGAAAATGGCGCCGCCGCTTGCACCTGTGAATTCGCTCCTTACATTACCGACGATTATTGAGGAGCCGGGGCTGGGGGTCAGCGTTCGGCAAACGCTGACCAAAGGGAAATCGTTAATGGACATTGTTGGCTTGATGCAGGATCCGAGCGCGTGGGTCGCGCTGATCACGCTTGTCGTCATGGAGGTGGTTCTCGGCATCGACAACCTCATCTTCATTTCGATCCTGACCAACAAGCTGCCGCCCGAACACCGCGAGAAAGCGCGTAAGATCGGTATCGGCCTCGCGCTCGTCATGCGCCTCGCCCTGCTCGGCACCGTCGCCTGGATCGTGCAGTTGACGCAGCCGGTCTTCGAGCTCTTCGGTCACGGCTTCTCCTGGAAAGACATGATCCTGATCGGCGGCGGCCTCTTCCTGGTCTGGAAGGCCACGAAGGAAATCCATCACAATGTCGATCCCGCCGAACATGGCGAGGACTTCATCGCCAAGTCGACGACATCGACCTTTGCTGCCGCCATCGGCCAGATCCTGCTGCTCGACCTCGTCTTCTCGGTTGACAGCATCATCACCGCCGTCGGCATGACGCCGCATCTGCCGATCATGTTCGTTGCCGTTATCGCCGCCGTCACCGTCATGCTGGTGGCCGCCAACCCGCTTGCCAATTTCATCGAGAAGAACCCGACCATCGTCATGCTGGCGCTGGCGTTCCTGCTGATGATCGGCACGACGCTGATCGCCGAAGGCATGGGCTTCCACGTTCCCAAGGGCTACGTCTACACCGCCATGGCCTTCTCGGCCGCCGTCGAAGTGCTGAACATGCTGGTGCGCAACAGGCGGAAAAAGGCGGCTGGCGGGCATTGAGGAAAAGCGCCGCACTCGCATAGGGGTGCGGCCCTCACTCCTCGACGTGGACATCGACCCATTCGCCGATGCTGCCCCGACCGTAAATCTCGACCCTGATCCATACGTTGCCGCGAACGATGTCGTTTGCGGCGGCGTCGGTGATGGCGCCGCTTGCAAGCATCGCTTCCAGACGCTGGCGGTTGGCGGGATCCGAGAAGAAGTTGTCGCCCTGGTCGCCCCGGTCTCGGCGCCTATAGGCATGGTAGTTCGCGCGATCCTGCCGGATGATCTGCCAGGGCTGCGTCAAGCGTTCTCCCTTGGAATTATAGAGGTCGTCGGAGCCGATATAGGCCCGATAGCTGTTGAGAAGACGGGCCGAACCATCATGCGTGATCGTCGATTGGGCGGAGGCAGTACTGAGCATGGTTCCGACGAACAAAAGGCTCAAAATGAATTTCTTCATCGCTTTCTCCCAGTGGTGAATTGAGGACCCATTCTGCCACTGTCGCAGAAATTGCAAATGAAAAATAATACGTCCGCCTTTCTATTCCGGTTTTTCTGAATGGAAATAGGCGAGGATATCGGGATGGAAGAAGCCACGGGACGGCACGGCGCTTGCGTCCGCACCGTGTCGCAACGCACTTTCCCTTGACGTCATCCATTGAATATGGCCTAAGGCCAGCCAAACGGAAAACGCGGAATTGAAGCGGCAAGACGCCCTTTTCCGGCCGGTTTCCTGATCCAGATAAACATTTCCAGCCGGGCAGCGCCTATCCCACGCAGCGGCCTGGCTTTTTCTGACGGGCAAACAAAATGACCACTTCAGGCGTTCGCGTCCGCATCGCACCCTCCCCGACCGGCGAGCCGCATGTCGGCACCGCCTATATCGCGCTGTTCAATTATCTCTTCGCCAAGAAGCATGGCGGCGAGTTCATCCTGCGCATCGAAGACACCGACGCGACGCGCTCGACGCCGGAATTCGAGACCAAGGTGCTCGACGCGCTGAAATGGTGCGGCCTCAAATGGTCGGAAGGTCCCGATATCGGCGGCCCCTACGGCCCCTATCGTCAGAGCGACCGCAAGGATCTCTACAAGCCCTACGTCGAGAAGATCGTCGATGCCGGCCACGGCTTCCGCTGCTTCTGCACGCCCGAGCGCCTGGAGCAGATGCGCGCCGCCCAGCGCGCCGCCGGCCTGCCGCCGAAATATGACGGCCACTGTCTGAACCTTTCGGCCGAGGAAGTCACGTCGCGCGTTGCTGCCGGCGAGCCGCATGTCGTGCGTATGAAGATCCCGACCGAAGGCTCCTGCAAATTCCATGACGGCGTCTATGGCGACGTCGAAATCCCGTGGGATGCCGTCGACATGCAGGTTCTACTCAAGGCGGATGGCATGCCGACCTATCACATGGCCAACGTCGTCGACGACCACCTGATGAAGATCACCCATGTGGCGCGCGGCGAGGAATGGCTCGCCTCGGTGCCGAAGCACATCCTGATCTATCGCTATCTCGGCCTCGAGCCGCCGGTCTTCATGCACCTGTCGCTGATGCGCAATGCCGACAAGTCGAAGCTGTCGAAGCGCAAGAACCCGACATCGATCTCCTATTACACCGCTCTCGGCTATATCCCCGAAGCGCTGATGAACTTCCTCGGCCTGTTCTTCGTCCAGATCGCCGAAGGTGACGAGCTGTTGACCATGGACGAGCTCGCCGAAAAGTTCGATCCGGAAAACCTCTCCAAGGCCGGCGCGATCTTCGATATCCAGAAGCTCGACTGGCTGAACGGCCGCTGGATCCGCGAAAAGCTCTCGGAAGAAGAATTCCAGCAGCGGGTGCTGACCTGGGCGATGGAAAACAGCCGTCTGCAGGAAGGCCTGAAGCTGTCGCAGTCACGCATCTCCAAGCTTGGCGAGCTGCCGGATCTCACCGGCTTCCTGTTCAAGTCCGACCTCAATCTCGATCCCTCGGCCTTTGCCAAGATCAAGTCGACGCCGGAAGAATTGCTGGACATCCTCAACACGGTGCAGCCGGACCTCGAAAAGATCCTCGAATGGAATGTCGAGACGATCGAAGCCGAACTGCGCGCCATCGCCGACCGCATGGGCAAGAAGCTGAAGGTCATCGTCGCGCCGCTCTTCGTCGCCGTATCGGGCTCCTCGCGCTCGCTGCCGCTTTTCGATAGCATGGCGATCCTCGGCCGCTCCGTCGTGCGCCAGCGGCTGAAACTTGCCGCCCAGACCGTAGCGACCCTCGTCGGCCCGAAGAACTGAACCGGACGTAAAACCATGAACGACAAGACCGAAACATCAGCCCTCTCCTCCGACGCAACGGAAGTTCGCGCCCAGAAGCTGAAGCTGCTGCGCGAAAAGATCGGCGACGTCTATCCGGCGCATTTTCACCGGACGCTGACCAACGCCGAACTGACGGCGAAATATGAGGGCCTGGAGCCGGACATCGAAACGACCGATGTCGTCACCGTTGCCGGCCGCGTCTATTCCTCGCGCAATTCCGGCATGTTCATGGATATCCACGACGCCTCCGGCAAGATCCAGATCTTCAGCCACAAGGACGTCACCGGCGAAGAGGCCCGCTCCCTGCTGCCGATGATCGACATCGGCGACATCATCGGCGTCACCGGCATCGTCCGCCGCACCAAGCGCGGCGAGCTGACGATCAACGCCCAGCAGATCACCATGCTGACCAAGTCGCTGCTGCCGATGCCCGAGAAGTGGCATGGCCTCTCCGACATCGAGCTGCGCTACCGCAAGCGCCATCTCGACATCATGACCAACGAGGAATCGAAGCTCCGCTTCCAGCAGCGCAGCCGCATCGTTTCCGGCATCCGCCGCTTCATGGAAGATGACGGCTTCATGGAAGTCGAGACGCCGATGCTGCATTCCGTCTATGGCGGCGCCACTGCCGAGCCATTCAAGACGCATCACAACACGCTGAAGCTCGACATGTATCTGCGCATCGCGCCGGAACTGTTCCTGAAGCGCACGCTGGTTTCGGGCCTTGCCGACAAGGTGTTCGAAATCAACCGCAACTTCCGCAACGAAGGCGTCTCCACCCGGCACAATCCAGAATTCACCATGATGGAGTGCTACTGGGCCTATGCCGACTACGAGGACGTCATGGACCTCGTCGAGCGTCTGTTCTCGACGCTGGCGCTGTCGATCCACGGCAGCACGGAATTTGCCTTCGGCGACAAGCAGATCTCCTTCAAGGGCCCGTTCCGCCGCGTGCCGATGCCCGACGCCGTCAAGGAAGCAACCGGGATCGACTTCCTCGCGATCAAGACCGACGAGGAAGCCCGCGCCGCATCCAAGGCCGCCGGTTTCGCCGTCGAGAAGGATGCCACCTGGGGCGAATGCCTCGCCTTCATCTTCGAGGAGAAGGTCGAAGGCACGCTGATCCAGCCGTCGCACGTCACGCATTTCCCGAAGGATATCTCGCCTTTCGCCAAGGAAGTACCGGGCGAGCCGCGCCTCGTCGAGCGTTTCGAGACCTATTGCAATGCATGGGAATTGGGCAACGCCTTCTCGGAACTCAACGATCCGGAAGAGCAGCGCGCGCGGATGGTCGAGCAGCTCGAGCAGGCGCATGCGCGCGGCGAGAAGCAGAAGGAACTGGACGAGGAATTCCTCGATGCCATCGACCAGGGCATGCCGCCCGCCGGCGGCCTCGGCATCGGCGTCGATCGCCTGATCATGCTGCTCACCAACTCCCCGTCGATCCGCGACATCATCCTGTTCCCGGCACGTCGCGCCAAAGCGGACTGAGCCAGCTTCGCCAAGACTGCATAAGAAAAGACAAGGGCCGCCAGGATAACCATGGCGGCCCTTGTCGTTCATTCGTGGGCGTTACTGGTATTCCACCCAGATACCCCCAGCATCAGCGGAACGCACGCAGTTCTCCACCCATCGCACGCCCTCCAGGCCGGCATGGACGTCGGGAAAACCGAGCTCTTCCATTCCGGCCGGCGCAAGACCGTGCTGCCCATCGATGGCAAAGCCGAAGCGGCGGTAAAGATTAGCCCAGGCTTCGAACAGGCCTTCCGGATGACCGCCGCCGATACGGTCGTCGATCCGGGCCTCCGGATAGAGATAATCCATGCCCCGTTCAAGGATGCGGACCGGCTCGCCCTGGATCTCGTAGGAGAGCTGGTTGGGACGCTCGTCCCACCATTCGACGCTCGCTTTCGATCCGACAATGCGAACCTTCTGGCCATGCATGGAGCCGGCATTGACGGCACTCGACCAGACGGTCGCGATCGCGCCGTTGTCGTATTCCATCAGGGTCACGGCATTGTCCTCGAGCGGTGCCCGGCTCTTGACGAAGCTCTGGCGCGTGCACAGCAAGCGCTTGATCTTCAGATGCGGCAAGATGACTTCCGAAATGTAGAGCGGATGCGTGCCGACATCGCCGAGCACATAGCTCGGACCGGCAAATTTCGGATCGACGCGCCAGCGCGTAGACGGGTTCAGCTCCTCGACCGCCGCACTGTGGAAACCATGGGCGAACTGCAGGTTGACGATACGGATCTCCCCGAGATCGCCATTCCTCACCATGGCCCGCGCCTGCTCGATCATCTGGTGCCCAGCATAGCCATAGGTAACGCCGACAATGCGGTTCCGCGCCTGCGAAAGCGCCCTCAGCTCTTCGGCCTCGGCAACGGTGAAGCACAGCGGCTTCTCGCAAACGACATGCAGATCATGCTCCAGCGCCGCCTTGCAGATGGCGAAATGAGTGTTGTTCGGGGTCGCGATCGAGACAGCCTCGATACCATCTGGCCGCTTGGCCTCCGCGGCAAACATGGCCAGATAATCCGGATAGCTGCGCGCCTCATCGAGCCCGAGCTCCACACCGAAGGCACGACCGCGCTCCGGATCGATATCGAAGGCGCCGGCCACGAGTTCGAATATGCTGTCCCTGAGTGCGGCCGAGCGATGGATATAGCCGATCTGGCTGCCGCGCCCGCCTCCGACCATGCCCCAGCGGATCGGCTTTCTCTTCATTCCTGACATTACCCTATTCCCTGTTCCTAGAAGCCGACCGACCGGAGATAATCGCGGCTTTCCTTCACATCCTCGAGGCTCCCCGCCACGCTCAGCGGGTCACGCTCCTGCTCGACGGTGATGAAACCGTGATAGCCGATCTCGTCGAGCGCCCGCTTCACTTCGGGGTAGTCGATGATGCCCCGGCCGATCGGGCACATGACGCCCTGGGCGCAAGCCTCGAAGAAACGGATCCTCTCGCCGAGCACGCGCTCGAACACCGCCTGGTCGATGTCCTTGAAATGGACATAGTCGAGCCGGTCCGCGTAACGGCGCAACGTCTCCACGGGATCCATGCCGGCATAATAGGTATGGCCGGTATCGAGGCAGAAGCCCGCCGTCTCCGCCGGTACGTCCCTGGCGATCCGCTCGATCTCGTCGGCGAACTCGATATAGCCACCGGCATGCGGATGGATGACGGCTCGAACGCCGTATTTGTCCCGGGCAAGCTCAGCGATGGCCCTGATGTTGGCGACCATGCCGGCCCAGTCCTTGTCGGAGAGCCTTGGCGCACGGTCGGAATGACCGGCGGCGTAATCCCTCTCGTGGTGGCCCCAGTCCATCACGGTGAGATAGGGCGTCCTGAACCGCTGGCCGTCAACCTGCTCCGGCTGCGGCAGCCTGGTGATCACGGCGCAGATCTCGTCCGTCTGCCGGAGCAGGTTCTGGTGATTGTCCGGCGAGACGAGATCGTCGAAGATCGTTCCGGCGACGATGAAGAGATTGCGCGCAGCAAGTGCCGTGGCGACCCGCTGGTGGTCGAGCGGCACATAGCCGTATGGCCCGAGCTCAAGGCCGCCATAGCCGGCGGCGGCGGCTTCGTCGAAGACGCGCTCCCAGGCGGGCAGGTTCGGATTTTTGACGTCGTCCACACCCCAACAGCATGGAGCGGTCGTAATCGTGATGGTCACGGGGTCATTCCCTGTCTGATATCGGTAAAGTCGAACGGCCGGACGGCGCTCAGGCGCACTTTTGCGGCCAGTATTTGTCGACGTATGTCTGGATTTCCGAGCGCATGAACTTTCCGGACGCGTCAGCCCGCTCTTCCCAACCGAAGACACAGGCCGTGACGATGCCGTCGAAGCCAACCTCTGCCAGCGACGAGAAGAAAACGTCCCAGTCGATCTCGCCCTGGTACATGTCCATGTGCTGGTGGATCGTCACCTTCGCGCCCGGCGGATTAACGATGTAACGCAGGCCGGAAGAGGCCTTGTGATTATAGGTGTCAGCCACATGCACATGGTTGATCAGCGGCCCCGCGTCCCGGATCATCCTCGCCATGTCGTCGCCGAAATAGAAGGTGTGCGGCGCGCAGTAGAGGAACTTCACTCTGTCCGAACCGATCGTCTTCAACATGTCGATCGCCGGATGCAGCGTCTCGCACCAATCCTCCGGATGCGGCTCCATGTTGAGGGTAACGCCCTCCTTTTCGAAGACCGGAACGAGTTCCTCGATCGAGCGCCACCAGGCGGCTTCGCTGTGTTCATGGGTATGCATACCGCCGCAGCAATTGGAGCGGTGGCTGCGGTCGGGCGAAGGGCCTCGGCCGAATTCCGAGTTCATCGTGTCGCAATCCATCTCGACGGCAATCTGGATCGCTTCCTTCCAATAACCGACTGCCGCCTGCCGCTCATCCTCATGCGGGCTTGCCCAGCGATACATCGGCAGGAGCGATGCGAGCTTGACGCCGTGGTCCTTCAGCGCCGACTTGAATTCGGCGATGCGCTCCTTGTGGGCACGCGACCGCACCCACCAGGGAAGGAAGTCGTCGCGCGGCGACAGTTCAATATGGTCATAGCCAAGCTCCGCCGCCTTGCGGCAAAGCTGATCGAGCGGCAGGTGCCGGTGCATATGCGGGTCGAGTGCGATCTTCATGGGGCTCCTCCGTCATCCGGTGTGACCACGAGCGGGCCGGCGGATGATCTTTCGTCTGGATCGTTTTGGGATTCGGTTTTCCTCCCGAATTGCCCAAAGGATAGGCCCGCTTCGCGCCGGCTCTCCAATCCTTCCTTGATCAAATTTGATCATTAGCGTAGGCAGCATGAATGCAGGGCTGAACTGGTGCGGCCGGAGGAGTGGGATGACGAAAGTCACCTTGAAGGATGTGGCGGAAGAGGCCGGCGTCGGCACGGCCACGGTCGAGCGCGTGGTCAATGGCCGTGGCGGCGTCCGGCCGGAAACCGTGGAAAAGGTGTTTCTCGCCGCCAAAAGGCTGAACTACCGGCATGCGCTATCGAACGCCCATCGCGGCCTGATCCGCATCGAGGTGATCCTGGTACGGCCGGAAACCAGCTTCTATTCGCGGATGAACCAGGCCTTTGAGCGCATCGCCGCCTCGCTCGACCATGGCATCGTCGTTCACCGCACCTTTGCCCGGGAAAACGATCCGGCGGATTTCGCCCACTACATCGCCAATCCGAAAGTGCGCAGATCGGCGCTGATCGTCGTTGCGCCGGACCATCCGGACGTGGTCACCAGCGTCAGACAGGCGCGCGACCTCGGAATTCCCGTCGTCCAGATCATGACCCGTCCGGCGCCGGAACTGCCCTATGTCGGGATCGACAACTACGCCGCCGGCCGCACCGCCGCCTACTATATGTCACGCATGCTGGCCGGGCAGGCGGGCTCATTCGTCGCGCTCTGCCACAGCGGCGCCTACGAGAACCACAAGGAACGCATTCGCGGGTTCTCCGCCTATCTCGCCGAACAGGGTCCGACCGCCCACGCCTTCACCGAGGTGATGTTCGATCTCGACGACGAGCACAATGCCATGGAGTTGCTGCGCGCCGCCCTCATCCGCGATCCGACCATCATCGGCGTCTACAGCGCCGGCGGCGACAACATCGCCGTCGCATCCGTTCTCCAGCAAAACCGGGAGCGAGGAATCTTCTGGGTCGGCCATGAACTGACCGAGCAGACGCGCGGCTATCTGCGCCAGGGCATCCTATCGATCGTGCTGGATCAGGCGCCGGAAATCCAGGCTCGCCGGTCGATCGACCTGACGTTGAAAACGTTGGGCCTGATCGATGTCGAGGTCAGCGCCGAGCCCGTGCGCTTTCTCACCGTAACCTCGGAGAACCTCTGAACCAATCGTGGTTGCGGGTGGTCATTGCCTCCAGATGGCGTATAAGTCCCGCCAACCGCGGCGACATCTTCGCCGCCCTCAAATCAAAGGTGCCAATCCATGACCGACAACACGACCGCAGACACCGACAACGAACAGCAGCGGCTCGCCGATCTTGCCGAGATCGGCGATGTCGATCTATCTCAATTCGCACCGGGGACCTTCGGTTGCCACGAGGCGATGCATACGACATCGCTCATGCTCGACATGACCGACGATCATCTGCTGCAACACCCCGCCATCCTCGCCGATCCGGAATTCTACCGCCTCGCCAGCAATGTTCACGAGGCGCTGTTCGCGCTGTACCAGGCCATCGGCGAGAAGCATCTGGCGGACTGAGGATGTCCATCCCCGGTCGAGCGGCATAAAGCTGGCTCGGATCAATTCGTCACCGGCGACGGCCGGCTGCTGGCGCCGGTCATTGTCGGGTCGAGACCCAGCGGCGGTGCCGCCTTCGGATCGGTGGCATCGACGCCGATAAATTCGTCGCCTTTGTCTGTTTCGGGCGGCACGTTGCCGGTCGTTGCAGGTTCGCGCGGGCTAGGCGGAGCATGGGCGGCTTCCTTCGCTGCCGCCTTCTCTTCCGCCGCCACTGCTGCCTTATGCTTATCCGTCTTGGCGTCGCCCTTTTCGTTCTCGGCGGCCAGCGGATTGTCGCAATCGCTGTAATTTTTCAGCTCCGCCAGCGTCTCGTCGATATCGGTAGGCAGCATGTTGATCTGCTCGCCGTAGAACAGGCCCTGGGCACTTGCGCCGCCATTGTAGTAGCGCGCCGTGACGGGCGCCTCGACGGCGCCATTGGCCACCTTATCGGGATGCGGAACATAGACGACATCGGCGCCCAGCGCCCGTCCGCGAATATCGGACCGCAATGTCGGCCCGTTCTTGTCGAGAACCACCACCTGGACGAGATCCGGCTTCTGCTCCTCATAGACGGCCTTGGCGACACGAAGCGCCGTTCTGACGCGCGTCAGGCCATCGGTCGGGTCGGTGCGAATGTATTTGCGCACCCAGAAGCGGTTTTCCTTGCGGATGGTGATGAGGCTGACGTCGCTGCATTGCAGGCCATTCGGAGAGGCCGAGACAAAACCCCGGAGCCTGTCCTTGCCCAGATAAAGCGCGAAAGCGCCGGAGGAGCCTATCAACAAGGCCACTCCGCCGATGAGGACGACAAGCTTCCGGGGGGACCGGAACATATGCAGTAAGGCGCTCACGCCAACTGCTCCAGCATAAAGCACTCCAACGCGACAAGGTGATTGATCCTCACGTTAGGGATGCGGCGTTTCGGAAAGCTTAAAACAGAGATGAAACTTGTGTCACTCTCGCTGCTTTTACCAAAAAAGGTCCAAATCTTTCAGACCGATGCCGGTCCTTGCCTTGCACCGCGCGGCCATGCTCTAACCGGGACATGGCGTTTACCTTGAGACAGCTTCAATACTTCGTCGCCGTGGCGGAACAGGGCTCAGTCACCCGCGCCGCGCAGAACCTGTCGATCTCGCAATCCTCGGTCACCGAAGCTCTGAAGGAACTGGAAAGCGATCTCGGGGTCGAGCTGTTCGACCGCCATCCGCGCGGCCTCTCCATCACCCATAACGGCCACCAGTTCCTTCGGCACGCAACGAAGATCCTCTCGACCGTTTCCGACGCCCGCACCAGTTTTTCCGGCCAGCGGAATGCGACCGGCGGCACGCTGAACATCGGTGTCACCTCGCTCGTCGCCGGCTATGTGCTGTCCGACCTGCTGGCACGCTATCGCCGCGTCTGCCCCGGCGTCGAGGTCAGCGCCATCGAGGACAATGGCGGCTATCTCGAACATCTTCTGGTCGGCGGCGAACTCGACGTCGCCGTCATGGTCATTTCCAACCTGCGCGACCGCATGGCACTGCAGGCCGAAATCATCGAGACGTCCCCCTACCGCCTCTGGCTGCCCATGGGCCATCCCCTCGTTTCCGCCGACATCATCAGCGTCGCCGACATCAGCCGCGAACCGCTAATCATGCTGACCATCGACGAAATCGAGGAAAACACCGGCAAGCTTTTGACGGCGCTCGGCGCCCGCCCACATGTCGCCTTCCGTACCCGCTCCGTCGAAGCGGTGCGCAGCCTGGTCGCCACCGGCGCAGGCGTCGCATTGCTGCCGGATCTCGTCTACCGCCCCTGGTCGCTGGAAGGCGACCGCATCGAGAGCCGCGACGTCTCCGGCTCGTTGCCGGTCGTGCAAGTGGGCATGGTCTGGCGCAAGGGCTCAAGCCTGCCGCAGGCTGCCCGCGATTTCGTCGGCGTCGCCGAGAGTATGCGGTCGGGACGACAGAGATAGCGCCTTAGCCTCTCAATCTCCAACTCTACTTGGCGAGCACAATATGCGTGGCTCGCTCCGTCGGAACATGTTCGACTGTCCGGTATCCCAGAGCGTGAAGATCAATGCCGCTAAAGAGAGGTTCTCCCTGGCCGAGTACGGTGGGAGCAAGAGCGAGGTGAATTTCATCGACGTGGCCGGCCTGAATATATTGCCTCACGGTGTCGGCACCGCCGCCAATCTTGATGTCCTTTGCGCCTGCCGCTTCGCGCGCCTTTTGCAACGCCTCCTCGATACCATCAGTGACGAAATGAAATGTCGTTCCCCCGAGCATCTCGATCGATGGTCTGGGATAATGTGTCAGTATGAAAGTCGGTGCGTGATAAGGTGGATTGTCACCCCACCAGCCTTTCCATTGATCGTCCGGCCATTCCCCACGAATAGGCCCGAACATGTTACGGCCGAGGATGAAGGCGCCGAACCCTTCCATTGCGCGTCGGCCGAACCGGTCATCAAGGCCCGTTTCTCCGTCGTCTTTTCCGAGCATCTGACGAAACGCCCGCGTCGGGAAGAACCACTGAAAAAGTTCCTCGCCTCGCAAACCAAGCGGGCGATCTAAGCTCTGATCGATGCCCGCAGCGAAGCCATCAAGCGAGACACTCAACCCGGCAACTTTTACTTTAGTCATTCGTACCTCCGTCCGTGCCGGCTCCACAGGGCAGAGATCCGCGCCGGCGCATTGCGGTTAACTCCGTTCACTAGGACGATTGGCGTTATCGGGAACCGACAATCTATTTCAAATTTTTTCCGAACGCGCCCGTTTAGGAAATCGCCGCACCGACAATGCTTTGTGCAGGTTCAAAACCAAGCCGTGCCTGCCTTCGGATCAGCGCCTTCGACACCCTTCTTCTTCCGCCGCATGATCGCGCCTTCCGGAATCGGAAATTCCGATATCGACTTTCTGATAAATGAATTTGCGAATACGGCAAAATCGCGTCACCTTTTTCGCCGGGAACAAACCATCACAAATTGGCTCAAAACCGGGAGAGTTCGATGAAGCATTTGCTGAAATCATGCACGGCTGCACTCGCATGCCTAAGCTTCGCCACGCAGGTCATCGCCGCCGAGCCGCTGAAGACGCTCGGCAAGGGCGAAGGCGCCGTCAGCATCGTTGCCTGGGCCGGCTACATCGAGCGCGGTGAGAGCGACAAGAATTACGACTGGGTCACAGGCTTCGAGAAGGAGACCGGCTGCAAGGTCAGTGTCAAGACCGCCGCGACATCGGATGAAATGGTGGCGCTGATGAACGAAGGCGGCTTCGACCTTGTTACCGCCTCGGGCGATGCCTCACTGCGCCTCGTCGCCGGCAAACGCGTCCAGCCGATCAATGTCGACCTGATCCCAAGCTGGAAGACCCTCGACGAGCGCTTGCAGAACGCGCCATGGCACACCGTCAACGGCGTCCATTACGGTGTTCCCTATCTTTGGGGACCGAACGTGCTGATGTACAATACCGACGCCTTCAAGGATCAAGCGCCGAAGAGCTGGAAGGTCGTCTTCGAGGAAACGACCCTGCCGGACGGCAAGTCCAACAAGGGCCGCGTCCAGGCCTATGATGGCCCGATCTACATCGCCGACGCCGCCCTCTATCTGATGGCCCACAAGCCGGAACTCGGCATCAAGGATCCCTACGAGCTCAACGAAGACCAGTACAAGGCCGCTCTCGAGCTCCTGCGCGGCCAGCGCAAGCTCGTCAGCCGCTACTGGCATGATGCCATGATCCAAACGGACGACTTCAAGAACGAAGGCGTCGTCGCTTCCGGTTCCTGGCCGTTCCAGGTGAACCTGCTGCAGGCCGACAAGCAGAAAATCGCTTCCACCTTCCCCGACGAAGGCACGACCGGATGGGCCGATACCACCATGCTGCATGTCGACAGCGAGCATCCGAACTGCGCCTATATGTGGATGGAGCATTCGCTTCAGGCCAAGGTCCAGGGCGACGCCGCCGCCTGGTTCGGCGCGGTGCCTTCGGTTCCCGCCGCCTGCAAGGGCAATGAGCTGCTCACCGACAGCGGTTGCGCCACCAACGGCTATGACCACTTCGACAAGATCAAGTTCTGGAAGACGCCTGTCGCCAAATGCACGAGCGAGAGCGAATGCGTTCCGTATCATCGCTGGGTTTCCGACTATATCGGCGTGATCGGGGGCAGATAACCTTCCCTCTTCTCCCCAACGGGGAGAAGATACCCGTCAGGGCAGATGAGGGGGTTAGGAGCGAAGCGACGAACGTCCTGAGCGACAAGCGAAGGACAGACTATGCCGCCTCCCCTCATCCGACCCTTCGGCCACCTTCTCCCCGCTGGGGAGAAGGAATGACAACACTTTCCCCGGAGCACCCCATGACCGCCGTTCGTTTCCAGCAGGTATCGCGCCATTTCGGCCAGGTTCGCGCCGTCGATCGTGTCGATCTGGAGATCGTGCCCGGCGAGTTCTTCGCCATGCTCGGCCCCTCCGGCTCCGGCAAGACCACCTGCCTGAGATTGATCGCCGGCTTCGAACAGCCGACCGGCGGCCATATCGAGATTTTTGGCGAGACCGCCGAGGGCGTGCCGCCCTATCGGCGCAACGTCAATACCGTCTTTCAGGACTATGCCCTCTTCCCGCACCTCAACATCCTCGACAACGTCGCCTACGGGCTGATGGTCAAGGGCATCGGCAAGGCCGAGCGGTGGAAGGCGGCCGAACAGGCGCTGGAGATGGTGAAACTGCCGGGCTATGGCGCCCGCCGCCCCGGCCAGCTCTCCGGTGGCCAGCGCCAGCGCGTGGCCCTCGCTCGCGCGCTCGTCAACAAGCCGAAGGTCCTCTTGCTCGACGAGCCGCTCGGCGCGCTGGACCTCAAGCTGCGTGAGCAGATGCAGGAAGAGCTGAAGAGCCTGCAACGGGCGCTCGGAATCACCTTCGTCTTCGTCACCCACGACCAGGGCGAGGCGCTGTCCATGGCCGACCGCGTCGCCGTCTTCAACAATGGTCGGATCGTGCAGGAGGGTACGCCGCAAGATATCTATCAGCGGCCGAAAACCCGCTTCGTCGCCGATTTCGTCGGTTCCTCCAATGTGATCGCGCCCGAGACTATGTCGGCGCTGGGCGGCGAACGGCGCTGGGCGAGCCTGCGGCCCGAGGCTATTCGCCTTGGCGACAGTGCCGGCCTTGCCGCCACCGTGCAGGCAACCAGCTTCCTCGGCGCCGCCACCCGCCTCTCCGTCGAAGCACACGGCACGCGGCTGCATGTCACTGTGCCGGCCGGGCAGCCGATCCCGGATACCGGCGCATCTGTCCGCCTCGCCTGGGCACCTACCGACGTACATTATATGGACGACGCCGCATGACGATGGCGAGCATCACCACGACCGCGCCTGCGCCCACCTCGATCCTGCCAAGCCGCGGCGGGTTCTTCGGCCGCCTTTCGGATCTCTTCTGGCGCCGCCCGAAACTCTTCCTTTTCCTGATGCTGACGCCGCCGCTCCTCTGGCTCGGCATCATCTATATCGGCGCGCTGATCGCGCTGCTGTTGCAGAGCTTTTTCTCGATCGACGACTTCTCGGGAATGGTGAACTACGAATTCACGCTCGCCACCTATGCGCAGCTTTTGAATTCCGCCAATTCCGATATCATCGTCCGCACCGTGGTCATGGCTGGCCTCGTCACGGTTGCCTCCGCCTTCATCGCCTTCCCCATCGCCTATTATGCGGCGCGCTATGCGCAGGGAAAATGGAAGGCGCTGTTCTATCTCGGCGTCATGCTGCCGCTCTGGTCGAGCTATCTGGTCAAGGTCTACGCCTGGAAGCTGATCCTCGCCAAGGAAGGCATCCTGACCTGGCTTTTCGGCAAGCTCTACCTCGGCTGGCTGCTCGATAGCGTGCTCGCTCTGCCCATTGTCGGCGGCAACTCGTTGTCGGTGAGCTATATCGGCACCTTCCTGGTCTTCGTCTATATCTGGCTGCCCTACATGATCCTGCCGACTCAGGCCGCTCTCGAGCGCGTACCGGCCAATCTGCTGGAAGCCTCCTCCGATCTTGGCGCAGTCCCGAACCAGACCTTCCGCACGGTATTGCTGCCGCTGGCACTGCCCGGCATCGTTGCCGGTTCGATCTTCACCTTCTCGCTGACATTGGGTGACTACATCATCCCGCAGATCATCGGCTCCTCGCGCCTCTTCATCGGCCAGGCGGTCTATGCGCAGCAGGGCACGGCCGGCAATGTGCCGCTTGCCGCCGCGTTCTCGGTGGTGCCGATCGTCATCATGGCCATCTATCTCTGGATCGCCAAGAAACAAGGGGCTTTCGATGCGCTCTGATCGCGGCCAACCTGCCTCCCTTCCCCTGAAGACCGCTGCCGCTTGCGGCCTGCTCTTCTTGCACCTGCCGATCCTCTTGATCTTCGTCTATGCCTTCACGACCGAGGAGAAGAGCTATCAGTGGCCGCCACCGGGCTTCACGCTGCAATGGTTCGGCATCGCCTGGAACCGGCCGGATGTCTGGTCGTCGCTTGCGCTCTCCGTGCAGGTGGCCACCATCGCCACCGCCATCGCCCTCGTGCTCGGCACGCTCTGCGCCGCCGCCGTCAGCCAGACGAAATTCTTCGGCCGTGAGGCGATCTCGCTGCTGGTGATCCTGCCGATCGCGCTGCCCGGCATCATCACCGGCATCGCGCTGCGCTCCGCCTTCAGCCTGTTCGACATTCCCTTCTCGGTCTGGACCATCGTTCTCGGCCACGCCACCTTCTGCGTCGTCGTTGTCTATAACAATGCGGTCGCCCGTTTCCGCCGTACCTCCGGTTCGCTGATCGAGGCCTCGATGGATCTCGGCGCCGACGGTTTCCAGACTTTCCGACATGTCATCCTGCCGAATATCGGCACAGCGCTGCTCGCCGGCGGCATGCTCGCTTTCGCGCTGTCCTTCGATGAAGTCATCGTCACCACCTTCACCGGCGGCCAGCAGATGACCCTGCCGATCTGGATGCTGCAGGAGCTCATTCGCCCGCGCCAGCGCCCTGTCACCAACGTCGTCGCCATGGTCGTGGTGCTCGTCACCTTCCTGCCGATCCTGGCAGCCTATTATCTTACCAGCGACGGCGACCAGATCGCCGGCGGCGGCAAATAAAGGGAGATTATTATGGACAACACCCAGATGCTGATCGGCTCCCGCTTCGAGGCCGGCACGGAGACGGAAGAGCATATCCTCAACCCGAAAACCGGCGAGACCGTGCTCGACCTGCCTGAAGCGTCGCTCGGCCAGGTCGACGCCGCCGTCGATTCCGCCGAGAAGGCCTTCAAGAGCTGGTCGCAGACGACGCCCGGCGAACGCTCCTCCTATCTCCTGAAGATCGCCGACGCGATCGAGCGGGACGCGCAAGGTTTTGCAGCGCTGGAAGCGCTGAACTGCGGCAAGCCGATCAATGCCGTGCTCAACGACGAAATCCCCGCCATCGTCGACTGCTACCGTTTCTTTGCCGGCGCGGTTCGCAACCTGCATGGCCCC
>DASVPC010000306.1:0-7883 GCA_036383055.1 Rhizobium sp.
GCAGGTGCTGGCCGATGGTTTCCAAGTCGATATCGACCGGGTGAAGATCACCGCGACCACGACCGGCAAGGTGCCGAACACATCCGCGACCGCCGCCTCCTCCGGCTCGGACCTGAACGGCATGGCAGCCTTCGATGCCGCCCGGCAGATCAAGGAGCGGCTCGTCGCCTTTGCTGTGGAAAAATGGGGCGTCGGCGCCGAAGAGGTTCAGTTCCTGCCGAACCGCGTGCGTGTCGGCGACACCGAGATCTCCTTCCCCGATTTCATCAAACAGGCCTATTTCGGCCGTGTGCAGCTTTCTGCCGCCGGTTTCTACAAGACGCCGAAGATCCACTGGGACCGCAAGGCCGGACGCGGCACGCCGTTCTATTATTTCTCCTACGGCGCCTCGGTTTCCGAAGTCTCGATCGATACGCTGACCGGCGAATATCTGATCGACCGCACCGATATCCTCCACGATGTCGGCCGCTCGCTGAACCCGGCGATCGATATCGGCCAGGTCGAAGGCGCCTATGTGCAGGGCATGGGCTGGCTAACCACCGAAGAACTCTGGTGGGATGCCAAGGGCCGGCTGCGTACGCACGCGCCATCCACCTACAAGATCCCACTCGCCTCCGACCGGCCGAAGATCTTCAACGTCCGGCTCGCCGAATGGTCCGAAAATGCCGAGGCCACCATCGGCCGTTCCAAGGCCGTCGGCGAACCCCCCTTCATGCTGGCTATTTCCGTCCTCGAAGCCCTGTCCATGGCCGTCGCCAGCGTCGCCGACTACCGCGTCTGCCCGAGGCTGGATGCCCCGGCGACGCCCGAGCGAGTGCTGATGGCGGTCGAGCGGCTGAAGGGGATGTGATGGTTGGGGAGGAGCAGCGCGGCAAAGGATACCCTTCGCTCACGCTCAGGGTGTTCGTTGCTACGCGCCGAACGACCCCCCTCTGCCCCTTTGAGGCATCTCCCCCACAAGGGGGGAGATTGGTAACCCATGGCATCCTCTCGCACCCAACAAAAACTGCATCCGCTCAAACTAAGCTTATTGTTTTTGCCGATGGTACGGCAAACTCCCAACGATCTCCCCCCCTATGGGGGAGATGTCACGACAGTGACAGAGGGGGGTACGCACTCTCCGCATACCCCAAGGGTCTCAACTCATGACCCTCCCCCTCGAAACCTTCCTCGCCCAAAACCCGCATACCATTCTGGTCGAAATCATCGGCACGCAAGGCTCCACCCCGCGCGAGGCCGGCACCTTCATGCTGGTCTCGGCGGATCATATCTGGAGCACCATCGGCGGTGGGCAGTTCGAGTATCTGGCGATCGGCAATGCCCGAGAGATACTGGCGGGCACTGGCGGTGTGGAGTTCATGGATATTCCCCTCGGCCCCGAGATCGGCCAATGCTGCGGCGGTCGCACGCAACTGCGCTGCAGGCCAGCAACGCCCGAGACGATCGACTCGCTGAAACGGCGGCTACGGGACGAGAGTGGCGACTGGCCGGAGGTCTATCTCTTCGGTGCCGGCCATGTCGGCCGCGCCCTGGCGATCGCGCTGAAACCGCTTCCACTTTTTACTACGGTGATTGAGACGCGGCAGGAGGAGCTAGACGAGCTTCCCGACGACATCAACGCCCGTCTCGTTGCCATGCCGGAAGCCTTGATAGCGGATATTCCCACTAGCGCGGCCGTCGTCATCCTGACCCATGACCATGCACTGGATTTCTTGATCGCCCAACAGGCGCTCACGCGCACCGATCTCGCCTATGTCGGCATGATCGGCTCGGCGACCAAACGCGCCACCTTCGCACACTGGCTTGCCCGCGAGGGCGGCGACAAGACTTCGCTCGACCGGCTGACGCTGCCGATCGGCGGCGGGACCGTGAAGGACAAGCGTCCGGAAGTCATCGCCGCCATGACGGCCGCCGAGCTTTTGACGGCATTTGCAGCCTATCGCATCCGGCTATCTTCGTAGTGAGGCGCTCGCCCGTCGAGAAACCCGAGGTCGCGCTTGATCTGCTCGGGCATCTCGTCGAGATCAAGACGCGGCAGGGACGCCGTGCGTCCAGGAAAGACCTGCGCCAAAGTCTCCAACATGCGGGCCAAAACGGAGGGCCTCGCGATATTCACCTGCTCGACAGCATGGCAATCCATGACAACACCTCAATCCAATCGATGATATGGATTGCAGGTTGCTCCCAAAAATGCTGAAATTCCAATCGAACATTCGTCTACATACATAAAGAGAGCTTATCCATGAAGCTGTCGAAACAGTTTCCGCTAAACGCGCTCCGCGTCTTCGAGGCCGCCGCCCGGCTCGGCAGTTTCACCCGCGCCGGCGAGGAGCTGGGCATGACGCAGACGGCCGTCAGCTACCAGATCAAGCTTCTGGAGGGGAATATCGGCGAGCCGCTATTCCTTCGGAAACCAAGGCAGATCGAGTTGACCGAGGCCGGAAAGCAACTGGCGCCGAAGGTAAGCGAGGCATTTGCCCTGCTGCAGGAGGCTATGGCTTCGGTCAGCGGCGACGCCGAGACCACACTCCTCATCGATTCGACGCCGACCTTCGCGTCGCAGTGGCTTGCCCGGCACATCGGCTCGTTTCAACTGCAGCATCCGAATGTCGCCGTCCGGCTTGCCACCTCTGGCAAGCTCGTCGACTTTTCTCGTGACCCGGCCGATATCGCTATTCGCAGTGGCCGCGGGACATGGCCGGGCCTGCGTGCCCACCTGTTGATGAAAGTGAACTTCACGCCGATGCTCAGCCCGGAGCTGGCAGCCAGCATCGGTGGCGTCCATGAACCTGCCGATCTTCTCAAACTGCGGATCGTCGACGCCGGCGACCCTTGGTGGGAGCAATGGTTCCAGGCGGCCGGGGTGCCCGATCCAGGCTTGCAAGGCAGGCCGAGAAGCCGGCTCGGCGCTCAGTCCTTCGAAGCCAGCGCCGCCATCGCCGGACAGGGTGTGGCGATCCTGACCCCCGAATTCTACGCCGACGATCTCGCTGGCGGGCGGCTGATCCAGCCTTTCGACATCCTTTGCAGCGATAGCTCAGACTATTGGATTGCCTATCCGGAAAGCAGGCGTCACACGCCGAGAATTCGCGCCTTCAAGAACTGGATCCTCGGCGAGTTCGGCATGCCGCTGGAATAGGGCTCAATAGGCCATGTCCGGCGCATAGAAACAGCGTGGCGTGTTCTCATCCGGAAACAGGCAGAGATGATAGGAGCCATCCGGCGAACGCATCGTCTTGCCCTGCGGCAGCGTGAAGATATGAGCATGCGTCACATAGCGGTGATCGCCCGGTTGCAGCATGATCCGGTAACCGCCGGGGATAACAGTGACCGTTCGGGACGGGATCATCTCGCAATCGCCGGTCTCGCTGTCGCCGTTGCAGCAATAGGGGTCATAGGCCCAGCCGGAAGGTGCATCATGCGCCATCGCTGCAGTAGCAAAAAGAAAGAATACGAACGCCAGAATACCACGCATGGGCAATTCTCCGTCGAAATGGACGGCCACCGCGGGCGCAGCCCGCTCAAAGCAGCCGCAGTCGTTTCACGACTCGCCACATTCTGATGTAATGCGAGCCGGACGCCCGACAAGAGTGTCGCTTTTCCCCGACACATCAAACTCCCCCCTTCCCTCCGTCCCCAACATTTTGCAATGTGTCGAGTCGGAGGAAGAAAAGGGGAACTGCATGTATGAATACGCCATCGCGTGGGAATGGCTGGCCTTTGCTGCCCGCTGGTTCCACGTCATAACCGCCATTGCCTGGATCGGTTCGTCCTTCTACTTCATCGCGCTCGATCTCGGGCTGGTGAAGCGTCCCCATCTTCCGCCCGGCGCCTATGGCGAAGAGTGGCAGGTGCATGGCGGCGGCTTCTACCATATCCAGAAATATCTGGTGGCCCCAGCCTCGATGCCGGAACACCTGACCTGGTTCAAGTACGAGAGCTATTTCACCTGGCTCTCCGGCTTCCTGATGCTCTGTATCGTCTATTATGGCGGCGCAAATCTCTTCTTGATCGACCGGCATGTGCTCGATGTCAGCGTGCCCGTTGCCATCCTGATCTCGCTGGCCTCGCTCGCCGGCGGCTGGATCGTCTACGACCTGCTCTGCAAGTCGCCGCTCGGCAACAATACTTGGGGCCTGATGGTCGTGCTCTATGCGGTCCTCGTCTTCATGGCCTGGGGCTACACCCACCTCTTCACCGGCCGCGCCGCCTTCTTGCATCTCGGTGCGTTCACGGCGACGATCATGTCGGCCAATGTTTTCATGATCATCATCCCCAACCAGAAGATCGTCGTCGCCGACCTGATCGCCGGGCGCACGCCCGACCCGAAATACGGCCGCATCGCCAAGCAGCGCTCGTTGCACAATAACTACCTGACGCTGCCGGTCATCTTCTTCATGCTGTCGAACCACTATCCGCTGGCCTTCGGCACCGCCTACAACTGGGTCATCGCGGCGCTGGTGTTCCTGATGGGCGTCACCATCCGCCACTGGTTCAACACGACGCATGCCCGCAAGGGCCGCCCGACCTGGACTTGGATCGTCACCGTCATCCTCTTCATCCTCATCATGTGGCTTTCGACCGTACCGAAGGTGCTGACCGGCGAGAAGGATGCCGAAGCCGTGGCGCCCGCCTTCCAGCAGTTTGCATCAGACGCCCATTTCCCGGCGGTGAAACAGATGGTCTCGACGCGCTGTTCGATGTGCCACGCCGCCGAGCCGGTTTATGAGGGCATCGTGCGTCCGCCGAAGGATGTAAAGCTGGAAAACGACGCGGAAATCGCTATGCATGCCCGCGAGATCTATATCCAGGCCGGCCGCAGCCACGCCATGCCTCCCGGCAACGTCACCGAAGTGACGCCGGAAGAACGCAAACTGCTGGTTGCCTGGTTCGAAAGCTCCGTCGGAGAAAAAGACCAATGACCACCCTTTTGCGCGGCCGTCTGCTGTCCTTCAAGCGCGCGCCGCAAAGCCTCGATGACACGGACAGCTACTCGTATGAAAGCGATGGCGGCCTGCTGATCGAGAATGGCCTCATCGCCGCCGTCGGCCCTTATGCCGAGGTCAAGGCGAAAGCGCCGGCACATATCGCAGAAGTCGACCACCGGCCGCATCTGATCCTGCCGGGCTTCATCGACATGCACCTGCATTTCCCGCAGATGCAGGTGATCGCCTCCTATGCCGCCAACCTCCTGGAATGGCTGAACACCTACACCTTCCCCGAGGAATGCCGTTTCGTCGAGAGCGCTCATGCCGAGCGCATCGCCACCCATTTCTACGACGAGCTGATCCGCCATGGCACGACGACGGCGGTTGCCTATTGCTCCGTGCACAAGGCCTCCGCCGACGCCTTCTTTGCCGAAGCCCTGCGCCGCGACATGCGTATGGTCGGCGGCAAGGTGATGATGGACCGCAACGCGCCGCAGGGCCTGCTCGATACGCCTGAGATGGGCTACGACGAGACCCGCCAGGTGATCGTCGACTGGCACGGCAAGGGCCGCAACCACGTCGCCATCACCCCGCGCTTCGCCATCACCTCAACGCCCGAGCAGATGGAGGCCACCGCCGCCCTTGCCCGCGAGTTTCCTGACCTCCATATCCAGACGCATCTCTCCGAAAACCACGACGAGATCAAATTCACCGGCGAGCTCTATCCGGACGCGATCGATTACACCGACATCTACGCCCGCTACGGCCTGCTCGGCCCGAAAAGCCTGTTTGGCCACGCGATACACCTGTCCGAGCGCGAAGCCGACGCCATGAGCGAGGCCGGTGCGATCGCCGTCCATTGCCCGACATCCAACCTCTTCCTCGGCTCCGGCCTCTTCCCATTGAAGGCCCTGGCCCGCCGTGAAAAGCCGATTCGCATCGGCGTCGCCACCGATATCGGCGGCGGCTCCAGCTATTCGATGCTGCGCACGATGGACGAAGCCTACAAGATCCAGCAGCTCCTCGGCGAACGCTTGAACCCGCTCGAGAGCTACTATTACATGACGCTCGGCAACGCCGAAGCCCTGTCACTTGCGGACAAGATCGGCACCCTTGAACCCGGCACCGACGCCGACCTTACCATCCTCAACGCCACCGCCACGCCGGCCATGGCACTGAAGATGGAGGTGGTGAAGACGCTATCCGAGGAATTGTTCCTGTTGCAGACAATGGGCGACGACCGGGCGATCGTGGAGACATATGTCGCGGGAAAACCTGCAAAATCAGTCTTGAATTGAGAGCTTTCTCCCGCGATTATCAAAGTCTAATATCCGGAAACAAACCGTTCTGATCCAATCTCCCCATACCATTTTCGTCAAAAAGGCAGACCGCCATGACCGCGCCGCTCACCATTGCCGACCTGAAGCAGCTCGCTAAACGGCGCGTGCCGAAAATGTTCTTCCAATATGCCGATTCCGGTTCCTGGACCGAGTCGACCTATGAGGCCAATGAAGCAGATTTCAGGAAGGTCAAGCTGCGCCAGCGCGTGCTCGTCGACATGACCAATCGTACGCTGGAAAGCACGATGATCGGCCAGAAGGTGTCCATGCCGGTGGCGCTGGCGCCGACGGGGATGACCGGCATGCAACATGCCGACGGCGAAATGCTGGCGGCGCGTGCGGCGGAAGAGTTCGGCATTCCCTTCACGCTATCGACCATGAGCATCTGCTCGATCGAGGATGTCGCCTCAGCGACCACAAAGCCCTTCTGGTTCCAGCTCTACGTGATGCAGGACCGCGATTTCGTCATGAGCCTGATCGATCGCGCCAAGGCGGCAAAATGCTCGGCGCTGGTGTTGACCGCCGATCTGCAAATTCTTGGCCAGCGCCACAATGACGTGCGCAACGGCCTGTCGGCACCACCGAAATTCGCCCCGAAGCATGTGTGGCAGGTGGCAACCAGACCCCAATGGTGCTGGCAGATGCTACAGACGAAGCGGCATTCCTTTGGAAACATCATCGGCCATGCCAAGGGCGTCAACGACGTGAAATCGCTTTCGAACTGGACGACCGGACAGTTTGACCAGCGGCTGTCCTGGAGCGATGTCGCCTGGATCAAGGACTATTGGGGCGGCCCGCTGATCATCAAGGGCATTCTTGATGTGGAGGATGCCAAGGCGGCGGTCGATACTGGTGCCGACGCGATCATCATTTCCAACCATGGCGGCCGTCAGCTCGACGGCGCCCCCTCCACCATCAGCATGCTGCCCAGGATCGTCGATGCGGTCGGCGACAAGATCGAAGTGCATATCGACGGAGGCATCCGCTCCGGCCAGGATGTGCTGCGAGCCGTCGCGCTCGGCGCCAAGGGCACCTATATCGGCCGCCCCTTCCTCTATGGCCTCGGCGCTATGGGCAAGGACGGCGTGACGCTGGCGCTGGAGATCATCCGCAAGGAGATGGATCTCTCCATGGCATTCTGCGGCAAGCGGGACATCAAGGCAGTGGACCGGGGGATTATCGCGGAGGTCTAGCGCAACCAACCCGTCGCCAGCCCACTCGCCCAATCGGTACGGCTATTTTGCGCGGCAAGGTCGGCCATCGCCCGATGATCGTAAACTACTTGCCGGAATGTCGGCACCCAGACGCCGCCGAGTTTTTCCATGATGGCGTAGGAGGCGAAGGGATGGCCTGCCTCGACCTTGTGATAATAAGGAAGATCATCGTCATAGGCCGGGCAGCCGACGCTGCCGGGATTGACGATCAGGCGTCCGTCGGAAAGGCGGACGGCGCGCGGAATATGGCTATGCCCGCACAGGATCAGCGGAAAATCAATGCTGCCGGCGAAGGCCTCGATCTCTTCAAGCGGCTTTAGATGAATCTTACCGTCCGGCGAGACGCTTTCGAGCCAGTAGAGATTGTCGTTTGCCGGCGTGGCATGGCAGAGATAGGCTTC
>DASVPC010000307.1:0-2234 GCA_036383055.1 Rhizobium sp.
AAGTCGGCGGCCTCTCGGGCATCGATTTCAATCCCTCGACCGGCCGCTATATCGCCATTAGCGACGACCGCTCCGAAAAGGCACCGGCCCGGTTCTACGATCTCGACATCGATGTCGATGCAAACGGCCTGAAGGGTGTCGCGGATGCCCGTGCTCTTGTCGGCGGTCGGGGCAAAACCTTCCGGCAACGGCAATTCACGCACGAAGCTGCCATCGCGATTGGCGACGCGCACGAATGGCGGCAACAGCGCCTTGCCGTCGCCTTCGCTGCTCCAATAGATGCCGTCCTTGCCAATGCGGATCGATTCGGAATCAACCGTGCGGAATGCAAAAGGCTGACCGTTCTTGTCCTTCAGCGTCACGTGATCGAGCACCGTCACGTCCTTGAGGCCATCAGCGCCGACATCAATATCGAGATCGTAGAAGCGAGCCGGTGCCCTCTCGGAACGGTCGTCGCTGATCGAGATATAGTGACCGCTCGAGGGATCGAAATCGATGCCGGAGAGACCACCGACCTCGACGCCGTTTTCCATGAAGCCTGTCGGAATGTCGTATTCGCCGAGATAGGAGAGGCTGATGCCGGCCTTGCAGTCGCCGAAGGGGCAGGGCACGTCAACAACCGCACCGATATCGGCGGCGTGGGCGGTGGTGCAGAGAAGAAGGGCAAGAGCGGCAGTCGTCAGGAGGGGCTTCATCATGGCGATATCGTTACATCCGGATCATGAGCTGGCGGGTTCGCGCCGCATCTATGCATCCGCCCATGACGCTTTCGTTACGGATCGCGCTCCATACCCTAAAAATGTCGGGAAATCGATTTTGCCGCGACGGCCGCGACGCGGCAGTTGTCAGATATCCAGATTCTCCGCAAATGCCGCACGTTCCTGGATGAAGCGGAAGCGGGCGTCGGCCTTGGTGCCCATAAGGTTGTCGACCGCATCGCGCGTGCCTTCGAAATCCACCTCGTCGATCACGACGCGCAGTAGCGTGCGCTTGGAGGGGTCCATCGTCGTTTCCTTGAGCTGGGCGGGAAGCATTTCGCCCAAGCCTTTGAATCGGCTGATTTCGACCTTGCCCTTGCCCTTGAAATCGCTCTCCATCAGCTCCAGCCGATGGGCATCGTCGCGGGCATAGATGGATTTCGAGCCCTGCGTGATCTTGTAGAGCGGCGGCACGGCCAGGAACAAGTGTCCACCGCGGACCAGCTCGGGCATTTCCTGATAGAAGAAGGTGATCAGCAGCGAGGCGATGTGAGCACCATCGACGTCGGCATCGGTCATGACGACGATGCGCTGATAGCGAAGGTCTTCCTCGCGATATTTCGAGCGGGTGCCGCAGCCGAGCGCCTGGACCAGATCGGAAATCTGCTGGTTGGCGGAGAGCTTTTCGCGGCCAGCGCTGGCGACATTGAGGATCTTGCCGCGCAGCGGCAGGATCGCCTGGTTCATGCGATTGCGCGCCTGTTTGGCGGAGCCGCCGGCCGAATCACCTTCAACGAGAAAGAGTTCGGCGCCCTCGGCCGTGTTCTGCGAACAATCGGCGAGCTTGCCGGGCAGGCGCAGCTTGCGCACGGCCGTCTTACGGTTGACTTCTTTTTCCTTGCGGCGGCGCAGCCGCTCTTCGGAGCGTTCGATCACCCATTCCAGCAGCTTTTCGGCCTCGGTCGGATTGTCGGTGAGATAGTGATCGAAGGGGTCACGCAACGCGTTTTCGACGATGCGTTGCGCCTCGACGGTCGCAAGCCTGTCCTTGGTCTGGCCGACGAATTCCGGCTCGCGGATGAAGATGGAGAGCATGCCGACGCCGGAGATCATCACGTCGTCGGTGGTGATGCCGGCGGCACGCTTATTTTGCGTCAGCTCGGCATAGTTCTTCAGCCCCTTGGTCAGCGCGATGCGCAGGCCGGCCTCGTGGGTGCCGCCTTCGGGAGTGGGAATGGTGTTGCAATAGGAATGAACCTGCGGATCGCCGCCATACCAGGTAATCGCCCATTCCAGCGAACCGTGGCCGCTTGCCTTTTCCGATTTGCCGGCGAAGATTTCGCGGGTAACGGTGAACTCGTTGCCCATCGTCGCCTTGAGATAATCTTTCAGGCCACCGGGGAAATGGAAGACGGCCTTCTCAGGAACATCCGAGCCCGCCGGCGCCAATTCCGGATCACAGCTCCAGCGGATCTCGACGCCGCCGAAGAGATAGGCCTTGGAGCGGGCCATGCGGAAGACGCGGGCCGGATCGAA
>DASVPC010000308.1:0-26591 GCA_036383055.1 Rhizobium sp.
CCGAACAGTTCGATGACCAACGCCACGGTTGCCAATGCCGTGACATCGGTCAACGGCCCGACGCTGACCCTCACCTACAAGGGCGGCGAGAAGAAGATCAACATTCCGGAGGGCACACCGGTCGTAACACTGACGTCAGCCACCAAGGACGACGTGAAAGCCGGCGCCGCCGTCTTCATCACCGCCGAGGCATCCGATGACGGCAAGGTCACCGCCGACCGCGTCGCCGTCGGCCTCAACGGCACCGTCCCACCGATGTAAAAATGGCGCCCAGGGCGCCGACGTGGATGATCACCTTGAAAGCGTGTCTCGAAAGTAATACCTCTATTTCGGAGATTATTACCGAGGCACCTATGAGCACGACCGTAACAGCAAAAGGTCAGGTCACCATCCCGAAGGCCGTTCGCGATCTGCTCGGGATCGGCCCCGGAAGCCGCGTCGATTTTCGTCGCGCAGCCGATGGCAGCGTCGTGCTCGTTCCACTCGACGCGGATAAGCAGCCGAGCCGTTTCGCCAAATTTCGCGGACATGCCGGAAAGGGCATGAGCACGGACGAGATCATGGCACTGACGCGCGACGACGATTGAGGTGATTCTCGTCGATTCCAATATCCTGCTGGATATCATCACCGATGATCCTGTTTGGTACGGTTGGTCCCTGGACCAGCTCGACAGTGCGACGCTTCTCGGCCCTCTCTACATCAACGATGTGATCTATGCCGAAATCTCGGTTCGCTACGACCGGATCGAGGATCTCGACGACATGCTTGCCGAGACCGGCGTCAGCTTGATGCCGATCCCCCGCGCTGCGCTATTTCTCGCCGGCAAGGTTTTTGGCCGATATCGCAAATCGGGCGGGACGCGCATCGCCGTCCTACCCGATTTCTTCATCGGCGCCCATGCGGCGGTCAGCGGTCTTACCCTACTGACACGCGACACGAGCCGCTTCCGGACTTACTTCAAATCCGTGACGCTGATCAGTCCGACAGCGGAATAACCGTGGCGTGAACCGCTACTCCGCCGCCTGCACGTGCGGTCGGTGGCCGATATCTTCATCCTTGTCGTCCTCTTCCGGCTTCGGCTGTTTCCAGGCAATCAGGCGGTAGAACATCGGGATGAAGAAGGTGGCGAGGAAGGTCGCCGCCAGCATGCCGCCAATGACGCCGGTGCCGATGGCATGGCGGCTGGCGGAGCCGGCGCCGGTGCTGATCGCCAGCGGCACGACGCCGAGGATGAAGGCAAGCGAGGTCATGACGATCGGGCGGAAGCGCAGTCGCGCCGCCTCGAGCGCGGCTTCCGCCGCACTCATCCCGTCCTTGCGTTTCATCACAGCGAACTCGACGATCAGGATGGCGTTCTTCGCCGCCAGACCGATCAGCGTCACCATGCCGATCTGGAAGTAGACGTCGTTGGTGAGCCCGCGCAGATAGGTGGCGAGCAGCGCGCCGAACAGCGCGAAGGGGATCGCGGTGAGGACGGCGAGCGGCAGGCTCCACTTTTCATATTGCGCGGCGAGGATGAGGAACACCATGATGACGCCGAAGATCATCGCCTGCGTGCCCGCGCCGCCGGTTTCCAGTTCCTGATAGGCCGAGCCCGTCCAGGCTATCTGGAAGCCTTCCGGCAAGGTCTCAGCCGCCACCTGCTGCATCGCCTTGATCGCGTCGCCGGAGGTATAGCCGGGCGCCGGATTGCCGGTGACCTTGGCGGCGTTGAAGGCGTTGTAGCGCTCGAGCTGGTCCGGCCCGATGGTGCGCGTCACCTTGATCAGCGTGTCGAGCGGGATCATCTTGCCGCTGTCGGAGCGCACGAAGACCTGGCGCAGATCGTCGGGCGATTCGCGGAAGGGTGCTTCCGACTGCAGATTGACCTGATAGTTGCGGCCGTAAAGCGTGAAGTCGTTGACATAGAGGCTGCCGAAGGTTGCCTGCATGGCATCGAAGACCGAATTGATCGGCACGCCGAGGGCCTTCGCCTTCTCGCGGTCGAGATCGGCGCGGAACTGCGGCACGTTGGTATCGAGCGTGGTACGCACGCCCGCCAGCTCCGGCCGCTTGGCGGCAGCCGCCACCAGCTTCTGTGCTTCCTCCGAAAGTCCGGCAACGCCCTTGCCGGAGCGGTCCTGCACGTAGACTTCGAAACCGCCCGTCGTCGAAAGACCCTGGATCGGCGGCGGATTGAAGGCGAGCACCATGGCGTCCTTGATGCCCATATTGGCGCCGATCAGCGGGCCAGCCATGTTGCGGGCGTCGAGTTCGGGCGTCTTGCGCTCGCTCCAGTCCTTCAGCGTCACGAAGGCGACGCCGGCGCTGCTCTTCAGGCCACCCGAGAGCAGGTCGAAGCCGGCAACGGCGAAGACGTTCTCGACGCCGGGGAGCTTCTCGGTATTGATGAGCGCCTGATCCATAACGGCCTGCGTGCGCGTCAGCGAGGCCGCCGGCGGCAGGATAGCGATCTGGAACAGCGAGCCCTGGTCTTCGTCCGGCACCAGCGATCCCGGCAGCGTATAGAAGAGATAGCCGGTCGCCCCGAGCAGGCCGGCGACCAGCACGCAGCCGAGCACCATGCGCTTCAGGAAGAAGGCGACGCCGGCCGTATAGCCCTGCGTCAACCGGTCGAAAGCGCGATTGAAGATACGGAAGGGCAGCACCGGCTCGTGATGGCCGGGCTTCAGGATCAGCGCGCAGAGCGCCGGTGTCAGCGTCAGCGCCACGATACCCGAGATGGTGACCGAGATCGCGATGGTGACGGCGAACTGCTTGTACATCTGGCCTGCCAGCCCGCCCATGAAGGAAACCGGGATGAACACGGCGCAGAGCACTAGCACGATCGCGATGACCGGACCGGTCACCTCGCCCATCGCCTTGATCGCCGCCTGTTTCGGCGACAGTTTCTCCGTCGTCATCAGGCGCTCGACGTTTTCGAGCACGACGATGGCGTCGTCCACCACGATGCCGATCGCCAGCACCAGGCCGAACAGCGTCAGGAGGTTGATCGAGAAGCCGAGCACATACATGCCGGCGAAGGTGCCGATGATCGAGATCGGCACGGCAATGACCGGGATCAGCGTCGCGCGCCAGTTCTGCAGGAAGAGGAAGACGACGATGATGACGAGCAGGATCGCTTCGATGAAGGTGCGGCCCACCTCCTCGATCGACACCTGGATGAACTTGGTCGTGTCGTAGGGGATTTGGTATGCGACGCCCTGCGGGAAGGATTTTTGCAGCTCGTCCAGACGCCCCTTGAGCGCCGCCATGGTGTTCAGCGCGTTGGCGCCGGGCTGGAGATAGACGGCGATCGGGATGGCCGGCGTGCCGTTGAGGCTGCTCTGGACCGAATAGCTCTTGGTGCCGAGTTCGATGCGCGCCACGTCCTTCAGCCTCAGCGTTGCGGCATTGGCATCCGAACGCAGGATGATGTCGCCAAAGGCGTCGATATCGGCCAGACGTCCCTGCGTCGTCACCGTGTAGGTGAAGGGTTGGGCCGTGTTGCTCGGCTGGTCGCCGAACCGGCCGGCGGCAAACTGCGAATTCTGTTCCTGGATGGCGGCCGAGACATCGCTCGGCGTCAGATTATACTGCGCCAGCTTATCCGGCCGCAGCCAGATACGCATGGAGTAATCGATGTCGCCGAGCAGGTTGACATCGCCGACGCCGGGAATGCGCTTGAGATCGTCGATGACGTTCAGCAGCGCATAGTTGCCGACGAAGGCACGGTCGTAGCGGCTGTCGGTCGAATACATCGCCACGAAGCCGAGGATCGAGGTCGAGCGCTTGGTGACGACGACGCCGAGGCGGGTCACGTCCTGCGGCAGCGTGGTGACGGCGCGCTGCACGCGGTTGTTGACGTTGATCGCCGCCTGGTCCGGATCGGTGCCAAGCGCGAAGGTCACGGTGATCTGCATCGCGCCGCTATTGGAGTTCGACGACTGCATGTAGAGCATGTTTTCGACGCCGTTGATCTGTTGCTCTAGCGGAGCGGCAACGGTCTGGGCGACGGTCTCGGCGCTGGCGCCGGGATAGGTGGCGGTAACGACCACCTGCGGCGGCGTCAGCTCGGGATATTGCGCGATCGGCAGGAGGCGGATGCAAACAGCGCCCGCAAGCAGGATGACGATCGAGATCACCGCCGCGAAAACGGGGCGATCGATGAAAAATCTGTTTCCCAACATCAGTTCTGCACTACCTTGTTCGCGTCGCTGGGCGCGGCGGCTGCCGCCGCCTGAACGGGCGCGCCGGGGCGCACCTTGATGATGCCTTCGACGATCAGCCTGTCGCCGGCATGAAGGCCCGACAGGACGAGCCAGTTGCCGCCGATCTTCTGGCCGAGCGTCACCGGATTGACATGCGCCTTGCCGTCCTTGTCGATCGTGTAGACGAACTGGCCCTGCGGGCTCTGCATCAGCGCCACTTCCGGAATGGTGATGGCATTGTCGAGCGAGACGCCGGTGACGGTGGCCCGCACGAACTGGCCGGGCAACAGCCGGCGGGCGGGATTGTCCACCACGGCGCGGGCCTGCAACGTGCCGGTCGAGGCGTCGATGGTAGAGGAGGTGAAGTCGACGACGCCGTCATGGTCATAGGTCGTGCCGTCGCCGAAGGAGATCTTCACGCCGAGGTTCGGCGCTTCGCCCTTGGCCTTCTTCATGTCGATCAGCCGGCGCACTTCGGCGGCCTGCGTATCCGAGAAGGAGAAATTGACATAGACCGGGTCGAGCTGGGTGATGCTAGTGAGCAGCCCGGTGTCGCCCGTCGTGCCGATCAGGCTGCCTTCGGAGACCTGTTCCAGCGTGGTAATGCCGCCGACCGGCGCCGTGACCTTGGTATAGTCCAGATTGAGCTGCGCCGTCTGCACCTGCGCCCGGGCGGAAGCAACCGCGGCATCCGCTAGCTGGCGCGTGGAAATCGCGTCATCCCGCGCCTTCTGCGTGACGGCATTCTGGTCGAAGAGGTTGATGTTGCGCTTTTCCTCGCGCTGCGCCTGGGTCAGCTGCGCATCGGCTTGCTGCAACTGCGCCTGAGCCTGCGCAAGCGTCGCCTCATAGGAGGCGGGATCGATCAGGAACAGCACATCGCCGGCCTTGACCTCGGCGCCTTCGACAAAATTCCTTTTCAACAGGATACCGCCGACGCGCGCGCGCACATCGACTTGCCTATAGGCGGAGATGCGCGCAGCATATTCGTAGGTGAGTTGCACGGTCTCGGGCTTGACGTCGACCACGGTCACCTGCGGCGGCGGCATTTGGCCCGCCTGCTGGGCAAGGGAGGAGTTGGCGCCGAGGAAGAGGACACCGGCTGCGAGAAAGCTGCCGCGCAAAAAGGAGCGGGAATGCGCCGTCATAAAAAATCACCACGAGTTTTGACATTTTTATTGCGTCGCAGCATACAAACATACATGAATGATTGTAAATATCAAATCGACGTGACCAATGGCATGAGGTTCGGGACGGCGCTCAAGTTCCCGAACAATATCATGTGAAATCAACCGCATGAGGCGAGATGAAATAAATTCTCGCCTCCGGCAAAAGTGGAAAGATCGAATGCGCAGGACCAAGGAAGATGCAGCCAAGACCAGGGAGGAGGTTCTGGCGGCCGCCGCCGAGGTTTTCTTTGAAAACGGCGTCAGCGGCTCCAGCCTCGACAAGATCGCCAGGCGCGCCGGTGTGACGCGCGGCGCGATCTACTGGCATTTCAAGGACAAGGCGGAGGTGCTGACGGCGCTGCACAGCGAAATCCGCCTGCCGCAGGAAGAACTCGTCGACCACGCCCTGGAGCATGGCCATGACGACCCCTTGAGCCTGATCGAGCAGGCCTCCATCGAGGTCGTGCATATTCTGGCGAACGACGAACAGCAGCAACGCATCTTTGCGATCATGATTCTCGGCTGCGAATTCACCGAGGACCCTTCCGAGACCGCCCAGCGCATCATAACCGCCAATGCCGAAATGTACGAGAAACTGCAAAAACTGATCGATATGGCCGACCGGCAAGGCAATCTCGCGCCCGGCTGGACCGTCGACACCGCCGCCCGCGCCTTCCAATGCTGCATGAACGGCCTCTTTGCCGAATGGCTTCGCTCGGGAAAGTCGTTTCCGGTGATCGATGTCGGCGAGAGACTGGTGCGCAGCGTGATCGGGTCGATACGGCGAAAGGCAGCGTAAAATCACGGTGATCGGCAGACACCTCTTGACGCGCAATGGTTTGCAATCCATATAAATGAGTAACTACACGCTCATTTATAATGGCAAAACATGGCACGCCCGCTCAGCGAAGAGAAACGACAAGCCCTTTTGGCATCAGCCGCCGACTTGATCGCAACGCTGGGCACTGGCGCATCCACCGCGAAGATCGCGCAGGCGGCAAATGTCGCGGAAGGAACGCTGTTCACCTATTTCCCAACGAAAGACGAGCTTCTGAACCAGCTGTACGTCGAGATCGAGACCGATCTCGCCGGGGTCATGACGGCTGCCTATCCCGAGGATGCCGGGCCGCGCGAACGTATCCGGCATGTCTGGAACCGGCTGATCGGCTGGGGATTGGCAAACCCGGTATGGCGCAAGGCAATACGCCAGCTCAAAGTGTCGGATCGCGTCGCCATCGAAAGCCAGCGTCGCTGCAATGCCATGTTCCATGATGCACGCGCGATGGTCGAGCAGAGCCTTTCCGGGCATTCAGATCCCGAGCGCATCGCTTTCTACATCGACACAGTCCTGTTTGGGCTGGCCGAGATCGCGATCGAGGCCATCGAAGCAAGCCCCGAAAACCACGAACACTTCAGCCAGACCGGCTTCGATTTGTTCTGGAAAGGCACCACAGCCTGAATTTTTCATCAAAAAATGAGCATGTACTCACTCAATAGAAAGGTATCACCATGTCAAGACCGAGCGGATTTACCGAAATCGACGTTCCCGACCAGTCGGGCAAATGCTTCATCGTAACGGGCGCCAATACCGGCATCGGCTTCGAGGTTTCACGCGTGCTGGCCACGCGCGGTGCGCGGGTATTGCTCGCCTGCCGTGACCAGGCAAAGGCCGAAGCCGCGATGGCCGCGATCCGACAGAAGGCGCCCGGCGCCAACCTGTCCTTCCTGCCGCTCGATCAGGCTGATCTTGCAAGCGTCAGAGCCGCCGTCGAACTGGCGGCCAGGGAGCCGCGCATCGACGCGCTCATCAACAATGCCGGGGTAATGACCCCACCGCTCACCCGAACCAAGCAAGGCTTCGAGCTTCAGTTCGGCGTCAATCACCTCGGCACCTTCGCGCTGACCTCTTTGCTCTTGCCCAAACTGGCGCAAACACAGGGGTCCCGGATTGTCGTGACCTCCAGCCTCGCGCACAGGGGCGGGAAGATCGACTGGGACGATCTGAACGCGGAAAAAAGCTACTCCAGATTACGACGCTATTCCGCGAGCAAGCTTGCCAACGCCCTGTTCTTTTTCGAGCTGGACCGCCGCCTTCGCGCGGCCGGCTCACCCGTTACGGCAGTCGGTTGCCATCCAGGTGCAGCCGCGACCGAGCTGGGACGCTATTTGGGGCCACTTCAACTCCTGCTGCCGCTGACAAGGTTGCTCCTCAACACCGCCGCGATGGGAGCCTGGCCTACGCTGCAGGCGTCCACCGCACCGGTGATGCCCGGTAACTATTATGGGCCAAGGGGATTTCGCGAGATAAGAGGCGTTTCCGGCGAAGCCTCCCGATCCGCCGATGCGCGGAATCCGGAGATCGCGCGGCGGCTCTGGGATGCGTCTATCGCCATGACGGGCATCGATCCCGGCCTGCCGCCCGCATGATGGCGAACGAGGTCTGCCGGCCAGGCCTTATCGAACGGTTGGGAGAGGGCTGAAGAGCTGAAGAAAGGCCCTCACTCGCCCACATGCCGCGCCGCCTCCGCCAGCGGAATCTCCGACTTGATCTCCCTCGTCGACATCGACGTCACGGTATGGCGCACGCCGGGTGGCTGGTTCAACTCCTGACGCAGCAGACGGTCCGGAGCCGCCATATCTATCGCCTGATGCGGATGATGACGGCGCAGCTTGATCTGCTCGAAACCATGTCGCCTGGGGAATATCAGCAGATCCGCCTGCAACTCGGCGATGGCCGCGGCCAGGATTCACCAGGCTTCAAGCTCCTGCTGCATATGCCGCCGGATAGGGGTCAGTCGCCCGCGATCAGCCGTCCTGCTGCATCGCGCGGCGGAAGGCTTCCAGCGTCTCGGCGCTGACATGATGCTCGATGCCCTCGGCGTCGATCCGCGCTGTTTCGGCGCTGACGCCGAGCCAGCGCAGGAAGGCTTCGACCGTCTGATGGCGGGCACGGATGTCCTGGGCGATCCGGTTGCCCGCATCCGTCAGGAAAACGCCGCGATAGGGTCGCCGCGACACAAGCCCGTCCTCGCAGAGCCGCGCCAGCATCTTGGCGACGGTCGGCTGCGACACGCCGAGCCTTGCCGCGATATCCACCTGCCGCGCCTCGTTGCCGTCATCGATGAGATCGGCGATCAGCTCGACATAATCCTCCACGAGCGCGCCGCGCGTGGCCTCCCGCGTATGCCGGAACCCCTCCGAATGCGTCTCCGCATCCAGCAATGGCTCGTCTCGTTGGATCGGCGGTCTTCTCGTCGGCAATAGGTCTGCTCCTCGCGAGTTCTGGCAAACTCGCTTTCATCTTTATAGCACCGGCTTCAATCTTGAAAGTGGCGGCATAAGCGGACTCTACTCATCGCCCTGCGGCTCGAGATATGTCTCCGCTTCGCTTGAATTTCGTGCGCCCAGTTACCCGCTTGCCATCTTCGCTGCAACCGCCGAGTCGATTTTGCTGAATCCACCGGTGGAGAATCTGCTCCATGATAATGCCGAATCTATGAAATATAGCCTATTGCATAATGTTGAGATCCAGCATATTTCTTTAGGCAGATCATAGCTCAATCCCCCGGAGCACTCCCGTATGACGCAGATTCAAGACACTGCCGCGCCGCGCGCATGGAAATTCGCCAGCCCGGACGAAGACGCACGTCCAAGCCTTCCCGAAGTCAACGCCACTGTTCACGTCCCACATACAGGCACCTGGATCCGCCGGCTGCTGGCCTTCATGGGACCGGGCTACATGGTCTCCGTCGGCTATATGGACCCCGGCAACTGGGCGACCGATCTCGCCGGCGGCGCGCAATTCGGCTACACGCTGCTCTCCGTCATCATGCTCTCGAACCTGATGGCGATCCTGCTACAGGCGCTCTCCGCCCGGCTCGGCATCGCCACCGGCCGTGATCTGGCGCAGGCCTGTCGCGATCATTATCCGAGGCCGGTCAATCTGGCCCTGTGGTTCGCCTGCGAACTCGCCATCATCGCCTGCGACCTCGCCGAGGTCATCGGCACGGCGATTGCGCTGCAGCTCCTCTTCGGCATTCCGCTGATCGGCGGTGCACTGATCACCGCGCTCGACGCCTTCCTGCTGCTGCTCCTGATGAACAAGGGCTTCCGCTTCCTCGAAGCTTTCGTCATCGCGCTGCTGATCGTTATCTCGGTTTGCTTTGCGGTGCAGATCGCCGCCGCCGCACCGCCGGTCGCTGCCATCCTGCACGGCTTCATCCCATCGACCGAGATCGTCACCAATCACGAGATGCTTTACATCGCCATGGGCATCATCGGCGCCACCGTCATGCCGCATAATCTCTATCTGCACTCCTCGATCGTTCAGACCCGCGCCTATAAGCGCGATGACGAAGGCCGCCGCGACGCCATTAAATGGGCAACCACCGACAGCACCATCGCCCTGATGCTGGCGCTCTTCGTCAATGCGGCAATCCTGATCGTTGCCGCCGCCGCCTTCCACGACAGCGGACATGCCGATGTCGCCGAAATCGGCCAGGCCTATGAGCTGCTGTCGCCACTCCTCGGCCTCGGCATTGCCTCCACCCTGTTTGCCGTCGCCCTGCTTGCCTCCGGCCTCAATTCCACCGTGACGGCGACGCTTGCCGGCCAGATCGTCATGGAGGGGTTCCTCCGCCTGCGTATTCCGCACTGGGCAAGGCGGCTTTTGACCCGCGGCCTCGCAATTATTCCAGTTATTTTTGTTACCGCGTTTTATGGTGAAAAAGGCACTGCGGATTTGCTGGTGCTGAGCCAGGTCGTGCTGTCCATGCAGCTACCCTTCGCAGTCATCCCGCTGGTCCAATTCGTCACGGATCCCAGGAAAATGGGCAAATTCGTCGTCCCCAGGAGCGTTGCCATCCTCTCCTGGCTGGTCGCCGCCATCATCCTGGCACTGAACTTCAAGCTGCTTTACGACACCATCTTTGGTTGACGAATCGCAGTTAAAGCGCGAATCTGACCCTGTGGACGATCACGGCAATTAACAGACTCGTAATATTTGCCTAGATTTCGCCATGATTTGCCCTAGTTTGGGCCCACCGCAGTCTGCAGGGTTCCTCACTTCATGGCCGAAAGTCCATTGCGCGTCCAATTTCCTGCAGAGGCTGCGATTCAGGCGCGGCCTCATCACGAATTTCACGTTCCGTTTCTGCCGCGCTCTGCCCATCTTCGCCATCTGATTGCCATCGGTATTGCCGGCACGGCCTCCTTCGGCCTTCTCGCCACTGTTCTCTATCCGCTGCTGGCCCGCCACACGATCGAGCAGGCCGTGCCGATGCGAACGGCCCAGCTCGTCCAGTCGCAGCCGGCAACGCCCAAAGCCAACCGACTTGCCACGAAACAGCGTTTCGACGGCGCCCGCTTTGCGCAGGTGGCGGAAAAGCTTTCGAGCGGCGAAACCCGCATCTTCACCTATCATCGCACCACGCTGGTCTTCAAAGCCGAGAATGTCGAGCCCTCCACCGCCGATGCCAGGGCGATCAATGTGGCCTATGGCGGCGATATGCGCGCCGAGACCGCCTTGTTCTCGCCACCGGCGCTCACCGAGATCCGCCACGGCATCTATCCGCAGACCAACCACTACGACTCGGTCCGGCGCTCGCGCTTCCCGATCCGGGGCGTGCCGCTGAATGTCAGCGTCTCGAGGGCGACTGCGGGCGAATCCGGCCGCGAGTTCAAGAGGCTGGTTTCGATGCCCAAGGACCGGCAGGACCTGCAGGATATCCTCGCCTCCGCCGGTCTCGACGCGGATGCAGGCGACGAGCTGCAGCGGGCGCTGGAAACCGATGCGGTTTCGCCCGGCGACAGAGTGGAACTGCTTCTGGAGAAAAAGACCGCCGACGCGCGGCCGAAACTGATCATGGCCCGTCTCAGCGGCGGCAAGACGCCGGAGCGCATCGTCGCCCGCGACGACGCCGACGGCTTCGTGCCGATGAGCGACGACCGGCTGTTTTCCACGCTCTATAGCGAGAGCCAGGCCGACGCGCCGTCGTCTTCGGAAGTCGCCGCCGTCGATCTCAAGGGCGTCGAAGATGACAATGAGTCGACAATCGACGCCAAGCTGGAGAAGGCCGGCCTTTCCGAGGCAAGTGCCGCCCAGCTGATGAAGCTCGCCAAGGCCAACGGCATTTCGCTGACCGGCGGCGACAACGCGCCAGACAGCGTCGACCTTTTGTCCCGCAAGGCGGACAATGGCAAAAGCGAGCTGATGTTCATCGAGTTCCACACCGATGGCGACACGCACCGCTACTATCTGCACAAGGGAAGCGGCGAAGGCCCCTCGGAATTCTACGACGAGGGCGGCCATTCCGTCGCCAAGGTGCTGAACCACCGTCCCGTGCCCAACGGCAAGCTCGGCGATGGTTTCGCCTGGCGCATCCATCCTATCCTGGGCGTCAAGAAGTTCCATAACGGCGTCGATTTTCGCGCGCCGATGGGCAGCCCGATCATGGCGGGCGGCGATGGCGTCGTCGAAAAGATTTCCTGGGAAACGGGCTACGGCAAATATGTCCGCATCCGCCACGACGGTGGCTACGAGACCACCTATGCTCATATTTCCGCAACGCCATCGGACCTGCGTGTCGGTGAGCGCGTCACCCAAGGCCAAGTCATCGCCTATGTCGGCTCGACTGGCTATTCGACCGGCCCGCACCTCTATTACGAACTACGCGTCAACGGTCGCTACGAAAACCCGCTGACCACCCAGCTCCCGGCCGGCACCAATCTCACCGGCAAGTCGCTCGACAATCTGCGTTCGCAGGTCAGCCACGTCGACAACATCATGAGCTACCTCGACGTCCCCGCCGAACGCAATCCTCCGCCACCCCCGCCCTTCTTCGGCTTCGGGCACGGCCCCGGACCAGGTCCCGGCGGAAATTTCGGTAGCCCTTGAGCGGAACTTGCCGGCGCCCCATCGTCAATAGCGATGAGAATATCCTCGGCGGTGGTAATCCACCTCCAAAGGGATGATCAGGCGCAGAACATCGCACGCACCTGACCACCCCTGGCCCCTCGACTTATAAAAGCTTCTCCAGCGTGATCGGCAGTTCGCGGATGCGCTTGCCGGTCGCGTGGAAGACGGCGTTGGCGATGGCAGGCGCGACGCCGACGATCGCGAGCTCCCCGACCGCCTTGCCGCCGAGAACGGAGGCATGAGGGTCGGGAATGCCGACATTGATCACCTCGATATCCGGGATATCGGCATTGGTCGGCACGAGGTAGTCGCCGAGATTGTTGTTGATGACGCGCGCATAGCGCTCGTCGACAATGCCCTCCTCGAGCAGCGCCTGGCCGATGCCCATAATGATGCCGCCCTTCCACTGGCTTTCGGCGAGCTTCGGATTGTAGAGCCTTCCGGAATCGAGCGCCGAGACGACGCGCGAGACGCGGACAGTGCCGAAATCCTCGTCGATCCGCACTTCGATGAAATGCGCGCACCAGCTATGCAGCGAATACTCACCCTCCGTCGGTGACCGCATGGTCGCGATGGTCGAGAAGTTGCGATAGATATCCGCCTTGCTCTGCTTGTCGTCCGGCAGCGTGTTGCGCAGCACCTCGATCTTGTCGCGGCCGATCTGCCGCAACAGGTCGGCAATGGCGATGCCATTACCGCCATCGCGCGGCGGCAGGATGCGGCCTTCCGAAACGGTCAACGTATTGGCCTGCAGGTCGCGCAACGGCGAGTTGGGATCGTTGATCGCCAAGCCCACCAGCTCGTCGCGGGCGGCAACCGCCGCCTTGTAGACAGCCCCAGTCATCAAGTTGGCGAGCTGCGAACCGCCGGCGACGGGCGCGCGCGGCAACGCGGAATCGCCGAGCTTGACCCGGATCTGCTCGATCGGAATGCCGAGCGTTTCGGCTGCCGTCTGCGCCAGGATCGTATAGGTCCCCTGCCCCATGTCGATGCCGCTGCTCGCCACCTCCGCCGATCCGTCGGCGAGAATCCGCACCAGCGCCTCGCCCGGCGTGCGGCGCACCGGATAGGTGCCGGCACCGACGCCCCAGCCGATCAGCTGCTTGCCGTCGCGCATCGAGCGCGGCGCATGCGACCGCTTCGCCCAGCCGAACGCCTTCGCACCGGCCTCGAAAGCCTCGCGCAATTGCCGCGTCGACCAGGGCTTGTCCGCTTCCTGATCCCGCTCGGCATAGTTCAGCAGCCGGATTTCCAGCGGATCCATGCCGAGTTCATGGGCAAGCTCGTCCATGGCGCTTTCGATGCCGAAGGCACTCGGGTTTTCGCCGGGCGCGCGCAGGGCGCCGGGCTTGACCGTATTCACCCTTACGATGTTCTGCCGCGACGAAAGATTGGGCGTCGCATACATGATCGCGGTGACCACACCCAAGGGCTCGACCGCCACATCGCCCATCGACGTCTCGTTGGCGCCGGTCTGGACGATGGAGGTGAGCTTGCCGTCCTTCGTGGCGCCGAGCGCAATCGTCTGGCGCGTGCCCGGCCGGCCACCGAAAGACGTGAAAGTCTGCGGCCGGGTGATGACCAGCTTTACCGGACGGCCAAGCAGCTTCGCCGCCATGACGCCGACCGCGCCATGCGGCAAGGCAAGTGCCTTGGAGCCGAAGCCACCACCGATATAGGGCGAGATCATCCGTACATTTTCGAAGGGCACGCCGAACCATTCGGCATAGGTACGCGCCATGCCGTCGATCCATTGGCTGGCCTCCCAGAGGGTCAATCTGTCGCCATCCCACTTGGCGATCAGCCCATGCGGCTCGATCGGCACGTTATATTCGCGCGGCGTCTTGTATTCCGCCTCGATCCTGACGGGCGCGGCCGCGAGTGCCGCAACGGCATCGCCCCATTGCTTGGTCATCGGGTCGAGCGGAAAACCTTCACCACCCTTCGGATCCTCAAGGCTATAGACGGCCGGAGTTTCCTCATAGGTCACCTTCACCAACGCCGCCGCCGCCGTCGCCTGCTCGAAGGTTTCGGCGACGACGATGGCGACATGCTGGCCGCTATAGGTGATCTCATTGGTCAGCGCCCGGTACGGGCCTTCCGGGCCGGGCATATCGAGCCAGGTGGTCGGCGAGTTCAGGTCCGGCATGGTGTCGGGCGTCAGAATGAGCAGCACGCCCAACGCTTTTTCCGCCGCTGAAATATCGATGTCGACGACACGGCCGGCAGCGATCGTGCTCTGCACCATCACTGCATGGGCGAGCCCTTCGAGATCACGCTCGACGGCATAGTCGGCCTCGCCCTTGATCTTTGCGGTGCCATCGAGGCGCGACAGACGTCCGCCGAGGGCGCCGTCAGCCGCGCCGTGCTTTCGGGTTTCCATGATGGTCATACCAAGTCTCCCATCGTCAGGATGGCGCGCTCGACGACGCGCGGCGCAAGCGCGATCTTGTAACGGTTGGCGCCGTGATCGATGGCACCTTCGACGGCAAGCAGGCTGGCGCGCTTGATCGTATCGACCTCCAGCACCTTGCCCTTCAAAGCCGCCTCGACGGCGCGGGCACGCCACGGCTTGGTCGCCACGCCGCCAAGCGCCACCCTGATATCGCGGATGGTTCTGCCATCCGCCTCCAGCTCAAGGCCAACAGCGGCGCTCGCCGCCGCGAACTCATAGGACTGGCGGTCGCGGATCTTGAGATAGGTCGAGCGACGCGCGGCAGCGGATGCCGGAATTGTCACCGCGGTGATCATCTCGCCGGGCGAAATCGCATGTTCCCGCTCGGGCGTCGTGCCCGGCAGAAGGAAGAAATCGTCGATCGCCACCTGACGGCTGCCCAGATGCACGATGGCGTCGAAGGCGACCAAGGCGACAGCGAGGTCGCCGGGATTGGTGGCAATGCAGGCGTCACTCGTGCCGAGAACGGCATGGTTGCGGGTGACGCCGCCTATCGCCGAACAGCCGGAGCCGGGCGCACGCTTGTTACAGGCGGCAAAGGTCGCGGGATCGCGGAAATAGGGACAGCGCGTGCGCTGCATCAGATTGCCGCCGATCGTCGCCATGTTGCGGATCTGCGCCGAGGCGGCGAGCGACAGCGCCTCGGACACGGCCGGGAACTGCGCCTCGATATTGGCGTCGTCGGCAACGCGGCTCATCTTCGCCAGCGCGCCGATCGTAACGCCCTGATCGTCGAAGGCAATGGCATCGAGACCGGAGAGATGGGTGATATCCACCACCGTCCCGGGCTCTGCAATGCCGCATTTGGCAAGGTCGAGCAGCGTGGTGCCGCCGGCAAGCAATGCGACGGCGGAAGAGGCTGAGGCTTGCCGGGCTTCATCGATGGAGCCGGCGCGGAGATAGGAAAACTCTTTCATCGGGTGGCCTCCGCGGCTTCACGCACGGCGGCGACGATATGCGGATAGGCGCCGCACCGACAGAGATTGCCGGCCATATATTCGCGGATCTCGTCGTCGGTGCCGGCATGGCCCTCGTGGATGCAGGCAACCGCCGACATGATCTGCCCCGGCGTGCAATAGCCGCACTGGAAGGCATCATGTTCGAGGAAGGCGGCCTGGACCGGATGCAGGTCGCCGTTTTCAGCGGCCAATCCTTCGATCGTCGTCACCTTGCGGCCCTCGGCCTGGGCGGCCAGCGTCAGGCAGGAAAGCACACGCTCGCCGTCGACATGGACGGTGCAGGCGCCGCACTGGCCCTGGTCGCAGCCTTTCTTCGTGCCGGTCAGACAGAGATGTTCGCGAAGGGCATCGAGAAGCGTCACGCGCGGATCGAGCGAAAGCTCGTGCTCGCGCCCATTGATATCGAGATGGACGGTGGTCATCAGGTCACTCCCTGTTCGGGTCTTCATCTTGCAATTGGCAGTCGCCGGCATTGACCGGTCGTGGCATCCGCTCTTGACGTCAGCCGGGCCGGGCTCCAGATCATCAGACTACGCGCTTTGGCCGGCGCGTGCGGCTTGCGGTAAAACGCCTCGGGTGAAGCCGCGTTTTCATCGTCCCAGATCCTCTCATCGGACGGCAATGGCGTCTTGGCCCTTTATGCGATAACAATCCTCTGCTACTCCAGATTAAACGGAGGCGCCTCCGTTTATTATCCTAGAGACTTGTCCGATATCGTCAAGTCGCAATCCGCATGGAGCGAGAATTGGCGTCCAAGCCATCGACAGAGCCGAAGGACCAGATACCGCCAGCCGGCAAAAGCCTGCGCGCGGATGCGCGGCGCAATCGTGACAAGCTCATCGAGACCGCGGCGCAAGCCTTCGCCGATCACGGCACCGCCGCCTCGCTCGAAGACATTGCGCGGCGCGCAAGTGTCGGCGTCGGCACGCTCTATCGCCATTTCCCGACCCGCGAGCATCTGGTCGAGGCAGTCTACCGCCATGAGGTCGAAGCGCTCTGCGACGCCGCCGAGGAGCTTGCGCGCGAGCTTACATCCGATCGGACTTTGGAGGAATGGATGCACCGCTTCGTCGGCTACATCGCCACCAAGCGCGGCATGGGCGACAGCCTGCGCATCCTGCTCAACAGCAACTCCGAACTCTTCGCCGACAGCTACGGCAAGGTCCCGATCGTGCTTGCTGGGCTGATCGCACGGGCAGTGGCCGACGGCTCGATCCGCGCCGACGTCGACAGCACGGACGTGCTGCATGCGCTCTCGGGCACCTATTCCATGCCCAACTCCCCCGAATGGCACGACCGCTCCCGCCGCCTGGTCGGATTGTTGATGGACGGCCTACGCTGGGGTGCGCCGAAGGCCTGATAATCCGCGGAAGTGTTCCTATATCCTTTTGGAACGCGGATGGTCAGGCCGGCCTCTTCCGGATCACAACTTTGTGCCTGGCCCCTCACCCAACCAAGGAGCCCATCATGTCCGAAAAACCGGTCAAAATCCCCGGCCCGGATCATCCCATCACGATCGAGGACGCGCATGCCCATGTCACCGTTTCGGTTGCCGGCAAGGTCGTCGCCGATACGCGGGAAGCGCTGTCGCTGAAGGAAGCCTCCTATCCGGCGGTCCTTTACATCCCCCGCAAGGATATCGACATGTCGGCCCTCGAAAGAACCGATCACGCGACCTACTGCCCCTATAAGGGCGACTGCGCCTATTACAGCATTCCCGCCGGCGGCGAGCGCTCGGTGAACGCGGTCTGGACCTATGAGACCCCTTATCCGTCCGTCGGCCGGATCAAGGAATACATGGCTTTCTACTCCGATCGCGTCGACGCGATCAGGGCGGAGACCTAAAGCGTCAGTCCGCTGGTCGCGTCGAAGACGTAGACCTGATCTGGATTGACCGTGACCTTCAATTGCTCGCCATAGCGAACCGGCGCCTCGCCGTCGACGACGGCGGTTACCTGCTCGCCGGCGAGATCGAACAGCACATGCGTCTGCGCGCCGGTCGGCTCCACCAGCAGCGTCTGGCCGGTCAGCGGCGAACCGTTGCCGGACAGGCTGAGATGCTCGGGCCGCAGACCGATCTTCACGCTCTGGCCGGGCTGTACCCTGCGTTCGCTGGCGATGCGCAGCGGCGTACCATCCGTCAGCCGCACGGAAGCCGAACCGTTGACGCCCTCCACCACGCCATCGAGGAAATTCATCGCCGGAGAGCCGATGAAACCGGCAACGAAAAGATTGGCCGGCTGGCGATAAAGCTCGATCGGCGTGCCCTGCTGCTCGATCTTCCCCTGGTTCAGAACGACGATACGGTCGGCGAGCGTCATGGCTTCAATCTGGTCGTGGGTAACGTAGATCGACGTCGTCTGCACCTTCTGATGCAGCGCCTTGATCTCGGAGCGCATCTGCACGCGCAATTTCGCATCGAGGTTCGACAGCGGTTCGTCGAACAGGAAGACGGCGGGGTTGCGCACGATGGCGCGGCCCATGGCGACGCGCTGGCGCTGGCCGCCGGACAGCTGCGCCGGCTTGCGGTCGAGCAACTTGGTAAGGTCGAGCATGCGCGCGGCTTCGTTGACCCGCTGCTCGATCACCGGCTTGGTCTCGCCCGAGAGCTTCAGGTTGAAACCCATGTTCTCGGCGACGGTCATGTGCGGATAAAGCGCATAGGACTGGAAGACCATGGCGATGTTGCGCTCGCGCGGCGTCATGGCGTTGACCACCTGCCCGCCGATCGAGACATCGCCGTCGGTGATTTCCTCAAGGCCGGCGATCATGCGCAGAAGGGTCGATTTCCCGCAACCGGAAGGCCCGACGAGCGCGATGAACTCGCCGTCGTCGATCGCCAGCGAGATATCGTGGATGACCGCCAGTGCGCCATAGGCCTTGTGGATGTTGTGCAGTTCAACGGATGCCATGCTTTTTGCTCCAGTAAGGCTCAGGATTTCACCGCACCGGCGGTGAGGCCGGCGATGATATGCTTCTGCGCCAGGAAGAAGACGATGATGGTGGGCAGGATGGTGAGCGTGATGAAGGCCAGCACCAGTTCCCATTCCGTGCCGAATTCACCGCTATAGACCATCATGCCGAGCGGCCACGGATAGATCGAATCCGAGTTCAGCATGATCAGCGGCAGGATATAGCTGTTCCAGCTGCCGACGAAGGAGATGATGCTGACGGTGGCGATGATCGGCCGGGAGAGTGGCAGCGAGATGTGCCAGAAGAAGCGGATATAGCCGCAACCGTCGACAAAGGCCGCCTGGAACAATTCTTCCGGAAGGTTTCGAAAATAGTTTCGGAAGAGAAGAATGCTCATGCCCAGGCCAAAGGCCACCTGCGGCAGCACCACGCCCCAATAGGTATTGAGCAGGCCGAGATCGCGGATGCGGATGAACAGCGGCAGGATCGCGGTCGCCGCCGGAAACATCAGGCCGATCAGGAAATAATTGAGCAGGAAGTTCGAACCGAAGAATTTTATATGCGCGAAGGCAAAGGCGGCCATAGCCGAGACGGACACGGTGAGAAACACCGTCAGCACGGCGATGATCAGCGAGTTCATCATCTGCCGCCAGTAGCGGTCGCCGAACAGGATGCCGGTATAATTCTCGAAATGCCACTCGGCCGGTAAGCCGAAGGGATTGACCCGGAGATCGCCCAACGACTTGAAGCCGCCGAGCATGGTCGTGAGCAGTGGGATCAGCACGATGGCGGCGATGATGGTCAGCGACGCATACAGATAGATCTTCGTGCCGATCTTCAGTCGAACGGATGAGGCGATATCAGTCATTGCGCATAAATATCCGTTTGTAGCCGAAGGCGAGGGTGACGCAGATGACGAACAGCACGACGCCGACGGCGCTGCCGAGACCGACCTGCATGCGGGTGACGCCGAAATTGTAGAGGAAGGTCACCATCGTCTGGGTCGAGTTGAATGGTCCGCCGCCGGTGAGCGGCATGATCATGTCGAAGAGCTGCAACGAGCCGACGACCGCGAAGAACACCGACAGGCGCAAGGTCGAGCCGAGCAACGGCAGGGTGACATAGCGGAACTTCTGCCAGCCGGTGGCGCCGTCGATTTCGGCCGCTTCCAGCACGCTCTTGTCGAGGGATTGCAGGCCAGCGATGAACAGCATCATGTGGAAGCCGAAATATTTCCACACGATCACGCCGAGCACCGCGTACATCGCCAGATCCTTGTCGGCGAGGACATAGGGTGTGGCAGTTCCGAGAAAATGCGCGATCGCGGCAAAGAGGCCGTAGTCGCCATCATAGACAAAGCGCCAGATCAGGCCGGCCGCCACTTCCGCCAAAACATAGGGCAGGAAGAAGATCAACCGGAAGAGCACGACGCCGCGAATGCGGTGCGCCAGCATGGTCGCCAGCCAGATGGCAAGCGGCACCTGCACGGCGATCGACACCACGATGATCAGCGCATTGTTCTTGAGCGAGGTCAGGAACGCCGCGTTCTTGAACAGCACCTGGAAGTTACGCAGGCCCACGAACTCCGTCGGCAATCCGTAGCCATTCCATCGATAAAGACTGTACCAGGCGGCCTCTTCCATCGGCAGGATGACGAAGATGGAAAACAGCAGCAGTGCCGGCGGCAGGAACAGCAGGATGACGGGCATGCGACCACGCGCGGCCGGCGATTTTCGTTTCGCGATGGGTTTTGCTCTGACGATGGACGGCATGGCGGCCGTTGCGCTGACATCGGTCATAGGCGGTCTCGACAATTACAATTCAAAGGATGAAAGGGCGCCGGCGAAGATGGTTTGCCAGCGCCCGCCAAAGTTAGAGCTGATCCTGCTCGAAGGCGTCCTGGACCTGCTGCGAACCGTCCTTGGGCGTGATCTGGCCCGAGACAATGCCAACCGCGACATCGTTGACGACACGACCGACGGAGGGGCCGAGATCCTGGTCGAAGAAGTTCTGGTGCCAGGTCGAATGCGCCAGCTGCTCGGCGGCGTCGCCCATCAGCGGCCCCTTGACGCCGTCTTCCGCGCCAATCGCCGCCGGAATGAGCATGCCGGCCTGCGCCATCGCGCGCTCATTCTCCGCATTGGTGAGATATGCGAGGAAATCGAGCGCTTCCGGCGGAGCCTTCTTGGTCACGGCCCAGCCGTTCAGGCCGCCGAGCGTATCGGTCGCGAGACCGGCGCCGCCGGTGACCGCTGGGAAGGCGAAGCGGCCGACATTGTCGTCGGCCAAGCCCTTGCCGTCGCCGGAATTGGTGCGCTGGTTAGCAACGGTGTTTTCAAAGCCGAGGATCATCGCCGCCTTGCCGTCGCCGAAAATGCCGAGCGCCTGCGGCCAGGTGGCGCCGAGATAGCCGGGCTGGAACGGATCGAGCTTGCCGAGTGCTGCGAGCTGCTCGCCCGCCTTGATGATCGCCGGATCGTTGAAGCCGTTGCCCTGGCCGGTCTTGGCTGCCGTGAAGACCGGCTGACCGCCGTCGCGCATCACCAGATAGCTCCAGTAGAAGTGGATCGGCCACTTCTCGCCGCCGCCGCCGGCGATCGGCGCAATACCGGCCGCCTTGATCTTCTTGACCGCAGCCAGATAGTCGTCCCAGGTCTTGATGGCTGTCGCATCGACGCCGGCCTTGGCGAAGAGCGCCTTGTTGTAGAAGAAGGAAACCGTGCCGAGCTTGTAGGGTACCGCGCTGATCTTGTCGTCGAAGGTCAGACCCTTGACCGCCGCCAGATTATAGGCCTTCAGCCATGCGCCGTCCTTGGCGTTCATCGCCGCGGTCAGGTCCATCAGCGTACCGGTTTGCTCCTGCTGCTTCAGTACGCCCCCGCCCCAGCTGAAGAAGAAATCCGGCGCGTCGCTCGATTGCAACAGCGTCGGCAGCTTTGCCTTAAACGCCTCGTTCGCCAGGAACTGCATCTGGATCTTCACGCCCGGATGCTGGGCCTCATACTGATCGGCGATCTTGCGCCAGACGGCGACGTAGGTCGGATCGGTCTCCAGATGCAGCCACTTGACGGCCGTATCGGCGGCCGCATTCGTCGCGCCGGAAAGCATCGCAAGTCCCGTGGCAGCAACAACGGCGGCGATACGCACGCCGCGAAGGGCTTTCGCCCCACGTTCATAAAACATGATTGTCTCCTCCCAAGGGAACAACAGCCTCTATAATTTTTCCCTTATGCGGATTAATTCAACGGAGCTTTGCTGAAATGTCAACCACCATTCCCAAATTTTCGGCAGAAGCGGCGGAAGATGGCTTGACATCGGACTGCAAGCATAGGCTATTTAATTCGTATCCCGTCAAAAATACCAGGCCGCAACCGAGCGGAAACGTCATTCGGCACCATTCTCATGAAAACAGCAGATCCCGAGCTTATGCGGGCGATAAACCGCTTCAATGTGCTGGATACGATCCGGCGGGCGGGCTCCATCGCACGTATCGAAATCAGCGAAAGCACCCAGCTCTCCACCACCACGGTTTCGGCCATCACAGCTTCGCTCCTCGATGACGGCCTGATCCTGGCCCGCACCGAGGGCGACCTGCGCGAGGCTGCGGCACGCGGCCGGCCGCGCGTCATGCTGGAGCTCAATCCGGATGCCGCCCGCGTCGTCGGCGCGAAGATCGCTGCCAACCGTATGGTCTTCGTCGTGTCAGATTTTCGCGGCGAAGTCTTGTCGACGCTGACGCTTGCCCTTCGCGTCGACCGGCAGCCGATCAGCGTCATCGCCGACCTGATCGAGGATGGCGTGCGCCGCTGCGTCGTCGATGCCGACCTGGCGCTGGACGAGATCGATTCGGTCTGCCTCGGTCTTCCCGGCGTCATCGAGCACCGCACCGGCCATGTGCGCTCAAGCCCGATCTTCCGCGAAAGCGGCGTCGATTTTGCCAGGGAAATGTCGGAGCGCTTGGGTGTCCCCACCATCGTCGAGAGCGACGCCCATGCCATCACGCTGGCGCATCACTGGTTCGGCCAGGCGCGGGACCTGGACGACATGGTGCTGGTGTCGCTGGAGCAGACGCTCGGCCTCGGCGTGCTGCATGGCGGCCAGCTGTTTCGCGGCGCCGGCGGCCTGAGCCACAATCTCGGCGATCTGGTGCTTGGCATAGGACCGCAGGGCACCGTGAGGCTTGCAAGCCTTGCCGGCGAAAGCGCTATTCTCGGCGACCAGCCCAATGGCCGCTTTGCCGAAGCCATTCGCCTCGGCCGCGGCATGGCGCATGCGAAGACCTTGATCGCCGCCGAGGACAATGTGCTGATCAATGCAGCCATCCGCGCCGGCGAGGCCTGCGGCATGGCGCTCGCCAATATCGTCACGCTCTTCGCGCCGCCGCGCGTCATTCTCGTCGGTTCGAGCCTGGCGCTCGGCCAGCCTTTCCTCGACAGCCTCCGGGAAGCCTATTCCTTGGCAATCCCACCCTCGATCAAAGGGGTGACGGAACTCGTCTTCGACCAGTCGACGGACGAGACCTGGGCGCAGGGTGCGGCGGTCGTGGCACTGCGCGAACTCTACGAATCGCCTTGGGGAACGACGGGGCCGGCATCGGCCCTCTGACCCGCAAGGACGGATAAGCATTTCATTTGGAGGAAGTTTTATGGAAAAGGTCGGCATTGGTATTATCGGCTGCGGAAACATTTCCGGCGCCTATCTCAAAGCGATGAAATCGTTTCCCATTCTCGACATCAAAGGCGTCGCCGACCTCAATCGCGAACTGGCCGAAGCCAAGGCCGCCGAATTCGGCCTGAAGGCCGTCGATGTCGCAGCCCTCTTCGCCGATCCCTCGATCGAGATCATCGTCAACCTAACCATTCCGAAGGCGCATGTCGCTGTCGGCCTGCAGGCACTCGATGCCGGCAAACACACCTATTCGGAAAAGCCGCTCGGCATCAACTTCGCCGAGGGCAAGAAGCTCGCCGATGCAGCCGCCGCCAAGGGCCTGCGCATCGGCGCGGCTCCCGACACTTTTCTCGGCGGCGGGCACCAGACGGCGCGCGCCATCATCGACGAGGGTGCGATCGGTATTCCGGTCGGCGGCACCGCCACCTTCATGTGTCCCGGCCATGAACGCTGGCATCCGAATCCGGCTTTCTATTACGAAGTCGGCGGCGGGCCGATGCTCGACATGGGTCCCTACTACATCACCGACCTCGTCAATCTCCTCGGCCCGGTCTCCCAGGTTGCCGGCTTTGCTGTGACGCCACGCAAGGAGCGCATCATTACCAGCGAACCGCGCAATGGCGAGCATATCCCCGTGCATATCCCAACCCACGTCACCGGCGTCATGGCCTTTGCCAGTGGCGCCGTCGTGCAGATCGGCATGAGCTTCGACGTCGCCGGCCACAAGCATGTGCCGCTCGAAGTCTACGGCACCGAGGGCACGCTGATCGTGCCCGATCCGAACCATTTCGGCGGCGAAGTCGAGTATCTGAAGAAGGGCGGTCAGTTCGAGGCGCGTCAGGTCACGGCACCCTATGCCGATGGCAATTATCGTTCGCTCGGCGTCGCGGATCTCGCGCACGCCATCCGCTCCAACCGGCCGCACCGCGCCAATGGCAGCCTGGCGCTGCATGTGCTCGAGGTCATGGAAGCCTTCCAGACGGCCTCCGACACCGGCCGCACGGTCACGATATCAACGCAAACGGAACGTCCGGCCCCTCTGTCAGAGTCTCTCGTGGACGGAAAAATCGGCCGCTAACCGCGCAATTTCAGGAGGAACATCATGCGTGAAGCACTTATCGTCTGGGGCGGCTGGAGCGGCCACGAACCACAGGAATGCGCCCATATCATCCGTGACATGCTGGAGGAGGACGGCTTCAAGGTCTATCTCGAAAACAGCACAGAGGCCTTCGCCGACCCGTCGATCCACGATCTCAGCCTGATCGTGCCGATCGTCACCATGTCGAAGATCGAGAAGGAAGAGGTGAAGAACCTCGCCGAAGCCATCGAAAGCGGCGTCGGCATTGCCGGTTATCATGGCGGCGCCGGCGACAGTTTCCGCGAAAGCGTCGAATACCAGTTCATCATCGGCGGCCAATGGGTCGCCCATCCCGGCAACATCATCGACTACACCGTCAATATTACCCGGCCCGACGACCCGATCATGGAGGGGATCACCGATTTCCCCTACACGTCAGAGCAATATTACATGCATGTCGACCCGTCGAACGAGGTGCTGGCCACCACCACCTTCACCGGCGATCACGCCTATTGGATCGACGGCGTCGTCATGCCGGTCGCCTGGAAGCGCAAATACGGCAAGGGCCGCGTCTTTTATTCCTCGCTCGGCCACCAGGCCAAGGAATTCAGCGTACCGCAAATGAAAACCATCTTCCGCCGCGGCGCCAACTGGGCGGCGCGTTGACGACCAGCGACCCGGGGCGAGCCCCATAGGTGGCTGCCACATCCGACAAAGACCTGAAACCGTCCGAAGCAACCTGCTGCGGGCGGTTTTGTATTTGAAAAATGCATTACGAAGACGATACGGAGATTGTGTTCCCGCTTTGCATGTTCTGCAATGTGCGAGAACGGGTCCGAAACCGGAGTTTCCAGACATATGCTTCATCATATTTCCTTCGGCGTCTCCAACATTGAACGCGCAGCGACATTCTACGATGCTGCTCTTGCCCCGCTCGGATACGTTCGCGTTTGGGAGGATCTCAGACCGGGAGAGATGGGTCAGGCCGTTGGCTACGGCGTTGCCGGCGGTGGCGATAAGCTAGCGTTGAAGTTCTGTCCGGAAGATCAGCGGCCGCCCGGTCCAGGTTTTCATCTGGCCTTGGCCGCACCAAGCCGACAAGGCGTTGTCGACTTCTACGAGGCAGCTCTCCGGCATGGGGGATTAGACAACGGCTCCCCCGGCCTTCGACCTCACTATGGCCCACATTATTTTGCGGCATTCGTGATCGATCCGGATGGCCATCATATCGAAGCCGTCTTCAATTCACCCGATTGATGGTGGAAGGCAGGCACCTTGCCACTTTGATCCGAACTGGTAAGCTACCCGTCAGCACGCCACAAACTCCGGCGATGCTCGCGCTTTTTGCTACCATGGGGATGGGATGGATCAAGGCGCCATGGAAGCAACGAACAACTCGACGGTCAGCTACGGCATGGAACCGGGATTGCGCTTCGCCTCCCCGCTCGACGGACATGGCGGCTGCAGGCAGCAGCTCAACATGGATCAGGTCTGCGCTTGGAAGCCCGGAGAGGGTGTCATCTGGCTGCATTTCGAGCGTGATCATCCCGCCACCGCCGACTGGATCGCCCACAAGAGCGGCCTTGACCCCTTCGTCATCGAAGCGCTGCTGGAGGAGGAATCCCGTCCGCGCGTCGAACCCGTGGGCGACGGGCTATTGATCATCCTGCGCGGCGTCTGCGCCACATCGCCGGATGGAGCCACGCAGAAGCCCGCCGATATCGACCTCGTGCCCCTGCATCTCTGGGTCGATGGCGACCGCATCGTTTCGCTGCGCGACAGCGGCCACTACATCACGGCGCTGCGCGATATCCGCCTGTCACTGGAAAAGAAGAAGGGGCCGCAGCGCTCGGGCGAACTGCTCGCCTTGATCGGCGACAAGCTGGTACGCGATCTCGAACCCGTGCTCGATGCCATGGACGAAGAGGTGGATGAGCTTGACGAGTTGATCTTTCACGGCGAGGCCGGCCAGGTGCGCGAGCGCCTGAAGCTTTTGCGCCGGCGCGCCGTGCAGCTTCGCCGCTATCTGGCGCCGCAACGCGATGCGCTGAACCGGATCGAGCATGACGATGCACCCTGGCTTGCCGAACGCGACAAGCTACGCATGCGCGAGGTCATCGACAAGCTGATGCGTTACATCGAATATCTCGACGCTATCCGCGACCGCACCAGCATCCTGCATGACGACCTGTCGACCGTCATCAGCGAGCGCATCGCCCGCAACTCAAACCGGCTCGCCGCC
>DASVPC010000309.1:0-15500 GCA_036383055.1 Rhizobium sp.
GCATCGCGATGCTGACCCATTCCACCAATCCGCGCGGCGGAGTGGTCCATTCCATGTCGCTTGCCGAAGCGCTGACCGGCCTTGGCCACGAGGTCGTGCTGCATGCGCCGGATGCGACAGGCAAAGGTTTTTTCCGCACACCGTCCTGTGAGACGCTCGGCATTCCGGTCGAGGCCGCATTATCCGACATGACCGATATGGTCGAGCAGCGGATCGCCGACTATGTGCAGCATTTCGAAAGTCCGGCTGCCCGATCCTTCGATGTCTACCATGCCCATGACGGCATCTCCGGCAATGCGCTGGCAACCCTCAAGGCAAGCGGATTGATCCCATGTTTCGCCCGCACGGTGCATCACATCGACAGCTTTTCCGATCCGCGCCTTATGGCGTTGCAGGATCGTTCGATCGATTTTGCCGACGCGCACTTCTGCGTTAGCGCGACATGGCAAAAGGCCCTGCGCAATGACCGTTCAATCCTTGCGACAAATGTTGGAAACGGCGTCGACGCCGGACGTTTTGCCCACGCGTCCGCAGAGAAGACCGACACGTTGCGCCGGAGGCTCGGATTGCGGGACGGGCCGATCTTTCTTGCGGTGGGCGGCGTAGAGGCGCGTAAGAACACGATCGCCATTCTCGAGGCATTCCGTCAGGTGCGCGTCTTGCATGCCGATGCGCAACTCGTCATCGCCGGCGGTGCATCGCTGCTCGATCATCGCGGCTATCACGGCCGCTTCCAGCAAGCGCTTGCCGCCATGGGCAACGACGCGAATTTCGTTCATGTGGTCGGTACCGTCGCGGACGAGGATATGCCCTCGCTCTATCGTCTCGCCAGTACGCTGGTGTTCCCGTCCCTAAAGGAGGGTTTCGGGCTCGTCGTTCTCGAAGCCATGGCAAGCGGGGTGCCTGTGGTCGTCTCGTCGATCGCTCCCTTCGACGAATATCTCGGCGAGGACGATGTCGTCTGGTGCGATCCGGCCAAGCCCGCGTCCATTGCCGATGCCATGGTCGTGTCGCTGATGCCCGCCGTTCACACGGCACTCGGCAGGCGCGGGCATGAGGTCGCGGCGCGACACAGTTGGGGCCGCGTCGCCGCCGCCCACCTTCCCGTCTATCAAGGTCTGCTGGAGGCTGCCCATGCCTGAGATGCGCTTTGTCATTACCTGGCCCGACGGCCGCAGCGAGGAATGTTACTCGCCGTCGCTGGTCATTCGCGACTTCCTGGCCGAGGGAGAGAGCTATCCCGTTGCCGATTTTCTCGACCGCAGCCGCAAGGCGCTGACGATCGCCAGCGACCGGGTTGAGGCAAAATATGGCCACCCCTGTTCCTTGGCGCGCGGCCAGCTCGCGCGCATCGAGCGCGCGGTGGGCGCCTACCTGCCTGACGCGGATGCGCGCGTCCGCTGTGAAACTTTCATTTTCTAAAAGGAAAAGCCATGCCTATTTTGGAACCCCATTACAGTGCCGTCGTCATCGGCGGCGGCCAGGCCGGCCTTTCGGCGAGCCATTACCTGAAAGAGCACGGCATCGATCATGTCGTGTTCGAAAAGAAGACCATGGCGCACAAATGGCGGGAGCAGCGCTGGGATGCCTTCTGCCTGGTCACACCAAACTGGCAGTGCCAGTTGCCGGATCATCCCTATGACGGCAACGACCCGCATGGCTTCATGGTCAGGGACGAGATCGTCGGCTATGTCGACCGGTTTATTCGCAAGGTCGACGCGCCGGTCTTCGAACATACTGCGGTGACCGCGCTCGAAAAGGCTGGCGATCTCTACAGGGTCGAAACCTCAGCCGGAACGGTAACTGCCGACAGCGTGATCCTTGCCACCAGTCTCTATAGCGATCCGGCGACACCGCGCGCCGCCGAGCGTCTGCCGGATGGCATCATGCAGCTTCATACCGCCGATTACCGCAATTCCGATCAACTGCCCAAGGGCGGGGTCATTGTCGTCGGCTCCGGACAGTCCGGCTGCCAGATTGCCGAGGACCTGCACCTTGCCGGCCGCAAGGTGCATATGGTGACCGGCAATGCACCGCGTTGCGCGCGATTCTATCGGGGTCGCGACGTGGTCGACTGGCTTTCCGACATCGGCCAGTACGACATAACGGTCGAGCATGACGGCATGCGCAAGAAGAAGCATGATACCAACCACTATCTGACGGGCCGGGATGGTGGTCGGGATATCGACCTGCGGAAATTCGCGCTGGAAGGCATGGCGCTTTACGGCCGGATGTCCGGCGTCTCGAACGGCAAGATGCTGTTCGAGCCCAACCTCAGGGCCAATCTCGACGGCGCCGATCGGGTCTACAACGGCATCAACGCGCTGATCGACAAGCACATAGCTGCAAACAACATCGATGCGCCGGCTGGCTCGGCCTATGTCCCGTTGTGGGAGCCGGAGATCGAACCCGCGGAAATCGACCTCGTGGCCGAAGGCGTCGGTGCGGTCATCTGGGCGACGGGTTTCCGGCCGGACTGGTCCTTTGTCGGCTTGCCGATTTTCGACGGCACCGGCTATCCGGTTCATCGCCGCGGCGTCACCAGCGTTGACGGGACTTATGTCCTCGGTATGCCCTGGCTTTGGACGTGGGGCTCGGGCCGCTTCCTCAGCGTCGGAAAGGATGCGGAATATGTGGTGGGTCAGCTTGTGGAACGGCTGGCCAATGGCCGATCGGTGCTCAGGCAGGCAGCGAACGGATGAGCCTCGCGATCCGCAACGTCGAGGTGTTCCACCAGTCCTCCAGGCGCGCGCTGATGGAAAGGGCGCTCGAACCGCATATTCTGCTCGGCATGCCGCAGCTGACGCCCTTTGGCCTCTCCGAGACCTGGCTGATGAAGGAACTCGGACATCGCCACTGGCTGATGCTGGCGAGGCGCATGGGCATGGACGATGCGGACTTTCGCACCGCCGACGGGGCCGAAACCTATGCGGCGATCTGCGCGACGTCGCTGACAAATGCGCAGCTCGATCGGGCACGTCCCAACCAGGTGCTGAGTATTCAGTCTGTGCTTGAACCGGTATCGAAAACGCAGGTCTCCTCACGACACCGGCTTCTCGTCGACGGAGAGGCGATCGGCGATGTCGAACTCCTCTCGGCCTTTGTCCGTCGGACGCGCGAGCACGACAATGTGTCGATCGCCCGCGTCGAGTTGCCCGGCGCGCATCGTTTTCCGATGCGGCTGGAAAATGCTCTTGCCCGGATTGCGTCGGACATCCGCAACGGTCGTTGCGAAACCCATCTCGGCATGGCGGTGACGGGTCGCGATGTCCTGCGGGACTTTCGTTTTCAACCTGCCGCAAGCCAGGAATTCAATGGCGCCGGCCTGCTCTATTTCGCTCATTTCCAGGCTTTCGTCGCGCGCGCCTTCGAAAGCTGGTTTCCCGACGGCGCATTCCGCAACATATCCCGAAGGGATAGCTTCTTCTTGGGCAATGCCGCTATCGGCGAATCGCTCAGCGTGGAGCTGACGGTCATGGACCGCGAGACGATGTCGGCGGCTTGCAGTCTCCGGCGCTCCAATGGCGCGCTTATTGGACACGTATTTCTGACGGCGTCGCACTGAGCGTAGCGGAAGTGCTTTTGTCCACGGCAATCACGGTTCCTTGAGATTAAAAGACAAACGGCATGCTGGCTGCTTCGTAATGACAATGTAATGGAAAATACGCTACATAATGCCAGATTGCTCGGGTGGAGCGCTGCTTGGAGGAGGCAGCGAGGCGCGCCAACTTATGTCATTTCATCGATGAACGCAGTTCAGTGGCATTGAACAGTTCCGCCGCTCAAGTTCGTGCGCTCCGAATGATAATGCAATGGGTTGGATCGCGATGGCCTGGTCTCCGATGAAGCAGGCTCTTCGTGATGTCGCTTGTTGAATGATGGGTTCAGGAGAGTTGGAAAAATTTCAATCGAAGGCGGAAGTCGTGACAATAGCGGCTCCTCGGGCTGTTCGCCTGAATAATGTGTCGATTTCTTTCGGGATCGCCGGCGGCAAGCGCTTCGACGCGGTGGCTGGCACCGATCTCGATGTGGCGGGCGACGAATTTCTGGCGATCGTCGGGCCGACCGGCTGCGGCAAGTCCACGCTTCTCAACGTGGCGGCGGGGTTGCTGGAGCCGGCATCCGGATCGGTCGAGATTTTCGGGCGTCCTCTGATGGGGGTGAACAGGCAAGCCGGCTACCTGTTTCAGCAGGATTCACTGATGCCCTGGAAGACCGTGCTTGAAAACGTCGCGATCGGCCTGGAAGTGTCCGGCGTTTCGGCGAATGAAGCACGCAAATCGGCGATGGAATGGCTTGAGCGCGTTGGCCTCGGCGGCTTTGCCGATCGTTATCCGCGCATGCTCTCCGGTGGTCAGCGCAAGCGGGTCGGCTTGGCCCAGGTGCTCATCCGCAATCCGAAGCTGTTGCTGATGGACGAGCCGTTCGGTCCGCTCGATGCACAGACCCGCCTCATCATGGGCGACCTGCTGCTGAACCTCTGGTCCGTGGACAAGAAGGCGGTGATGTTCGTCACGCATGATCTCGATGAGGCGATCGCGCTTGCGGATCGCATCGTCATCATGTCGGCGGGGCCGAAATCCCGGATCATCGGCGATTTCCGCGTCTCGATCCCCCGGCCGCGCGATATCGCGGAAATCCGCCACGACCCGGCCTTTACCGAACTGCATAAAAGCATCTGGCACGCGCTGCGAGAGGAAGTCATGACCGCCTATCAGCAGACCAACGTGGCCGCGCAATGACCAGAACGAAGCTCCTGGCTTGCCAATTGCTGGTGGCGATCATCATCGTCGGTGCGTGGTATCTCGCAACGGCAACGCATGTCTTCGGCAATCCGCGAACCGCCGCCTTCTTCTTTGCCGATCCGGTCAAGGTTGCCGCGCGGATCGTGAAATGGTTCACTGACGGATCGATCTGGTATCATCTCTGGGTGACGCTGTCGGAATCCCTGCTGGCATTTTTCATCGGCGCAATCGGTGGGGTGGCCTTCGGTTTCTGGTTTGCGCGCCGGCCCGTGGTCGCTGCCGTTTTCGATCCCTATGTGAAGGCCGCGAATGCCTTGCCGCGCGTCGTGCTCGCGCCGATCTTCGCGCTGTGGTTCGGCCTTGGTATCTGGTCGAAGGTGGCGCTCGGTGTGACGCTGGTCTTCTTCATCGTGTTTTTCAACGTCTATCAAGGCGTCAAGGAAGTGAGCCCAACGGTGCTTGCCAATGCCCGCATGCTCGGCATGAACGAGAGGCAGCTGCTGCGCCACGTCTATATTCCCTCGGCCTTGTCCTGGATGTTTTCGAGCCTCCATACCTCGGTGGGTTTTGCCGTCGTCGGCGCGGTGGTCGGCGAATATCTGGGCTCGGCCGCAGGCCTCGGCTATCTCATCCAGCAGGCCGAAGGCGTTTTCGACGTGACCGGTGTCTTTGCTGGCATGTTCGTGCTGATGGCCTTCGTCCTCATCGTCGATTGGCTGATGACGAAGGTCGAGCGGCACATGCTGCGATGGCGGCATTAGGCGATTTCAATTCAGTGGAGGAAAATATGGAACGCAGGACATTCTTGATCGGCACAGCCAGCATCGGCGCTGCCGCCTTCCTTCAGGCAAGCGGGCCGGCCATTGCTGAGGACGCGAAGCCGGAAAAGCCGGATCTGACGCTCGCCGTCGGCGGCAAGCCGCTGCTCTATTACCTGCCGCTGACGATTGCCGAAAAGAAGGGCTTCTTCAAGGAAGAGGGGCTGAACGTCACCATCAATGATTTCGCCGGCGGCGCGAAATCGCTGCAGGCGCTGATCGGTGGCTCGGTCGATGTCGTCGCCGGCGCCTATGAACATACGATCCGCATGCAGAACAAGGGGCAGGATATCGTCGCCATCTGCGGTCTGGGCCGGTTCCCGGGGATCGTGATTGCCGTGCGCAAGGAGCTTGCGGGCGAGATCAAGTCCGTAGCCGATCTCAAAGGGCGCAAGATCGGCGTCACGGCGCCCGGTTCGTCGACGGCGCTGATGCTGCAATATGCTTTGCAGAAGAACGGGCTGGCTCCCACCGACGTCGCATTGATCGGCATAGGCGGCGGCGCAAGTGCCGTTGCGGCAATCAAGAATGGCGAGGTCGACGGCCTGTCGCATCTCGATCCGGTGATCGCCCAGCTTCAATATGAGGATCAGGTTTCCGTCCTGATCGATACGCGAACGGAAGCCGGAACGCGCGCGCTGTTCGGCGGCCCGAATCCGGCTGCGACGGTCTATATCCAGCGCAGCTTCGCCGAGGCCAATCCGGTGACGACGCAGCGGGTGACCAATGCCTTCTTGAAGGCCTTGAAATGGATCGGCCAGGCAAAGCCGGAAGAGGTGGCGGATACCGTGCCCGAAGAATACCTTCTCGGAAACCGCGATCTCTACATACAGGCCTTCAAGAACTCGAAGGAAATGTATTCACCCGACGGCATGATCAGCGAGGAAGGCTACAAGTCGATGATGAGCGTCCTGAAGACGCTCGACCCGGAATTGGCCGATGCCGACGTGCCCTACGACAAGACTTTCGATCCGAAGTTCGTCAAGGCGGCCAAGCTATGATGCCGTGACGCGCCGGCTCGGGCTCTCGACATCGGTGATCGCCGATCTCAATCAGGTCTCTTTCAGCTTCATCGATCCGTCAAGGCTTCCGATGAGCGTGGAACTGGCTTGGTTGAGACCCACGACATCCACCGGAATGTCATGCGCCATGAACCGCTGCACCACCTTCTCAAGCGCCGCGACAGCGGTAATGTCCCAGAAGTGCGCTTGCGAGACGTCGATGAGGACCGTCCTATCGCTCGCATCCTGGATGTCGAAAGCCTCGACGAAGACATCGGCGGATGCGAAAAAGACCTGGCCCGAGACGCGATACGTCAGACGACCGGCCGAGGCATCCGTCTCGGTTTCCACCCGCATTAGACGGGCGACTTTGAAGGTGAAGAAAACGCCGCTCAGGAGGACGCCTACGGTCACGCCCAGCGCCAGATTGGCGCTGAACACCGTAACGAGAACGGTCGCGACCATGACCGCGCTCGACATCTTGGGATGAACGACCACCATGCGCAATGACGACCAGTCGAAAGTGTCGATCGACACCATCACCATGATGGCCACGAGTGCCGCCACGGGAACCTGAGACACCCATGGCTTCAAGAGGACCATCAGAACCAGCAGGAAGGCGCCAGCAAACAGGGTGGAGAGACGTCCGCGTCCGCCGTATTTCACATTGCTGACGGTCTGGCCGATCATGCCGCAGCCGGCGATCCCGCCGAACAGGCTTGCGGCGGCATTGGCGATGCCAAGGCCGGTACACTCCCTGTTCTTCGAACTCGGAGTATCGGTGAGATCGTCGACGACGCTGGCCGTCATCATGGATTCGAGCAGGCCGACCATGGCGATGGCGAGCGCCGGTCCTGCTATGATCCTCAGCGTTTCCAAGGTCAGAGGAACCGCAGGCAAGCCAAAGACCGGAAGAGAGTCCGGGAGTTTCCCGAGATCAGCGATGGTCATGACCGGAAGCTGGAAGCCTATCGAGGCGATGGTCAGAATGAGAATGCAGATCAACGGCGACGGGATCGCCGTCGTGATCTTCGGAACCAGGTAGATGATGGCAAGGCCGGCGGCGAGCATGGCGTAGGCGATCCAGTCTCCCCCGATGATATGCGGAAGCTGGGCGGCGAAGATCAGGATCGCCAGCGCGTTGACGAAACCGGTGCGGACCGACTTTGAAACGAAGCGCATGAGGACGCCCAGACGCAGGAGCCCGAACAGGATCTGAAAAAGGCCCGCCAGCAATCCGGCAGCGAAGAGGTAAGGCAGTCCGTGCGCGTGGACGAGGGGGGCGGCAACAAGCGCGACGGATCCGGCCGCCGCCGAAATCATCGCGGGGCGACCGCCTGTAAAGGCGATGACGATGCCGATGACGAATGAGGCGAACAGGCCGACCTGCGGATCGACACCCGCAACGAAGGAAAAGGCGATGACTTCGGGGATCAGCGCGAATGTCGCGACGGCTCCGGCGAGCATTTCGCGCATGGGATTGGCGGACCAATCCCGACGGATGGATGAAAGCTGCATAGGATGAATTCTCGCAAAGCATGACGAACACGCTCTGTGGAGCGGTTGTTTGGATGACATGCAGGTTTTGCGTTATCTGGCGGATCGGCGGCCAGAAGAGCCACCCGGAGTTTCACCGGGTCCGTGGTGAGTGCATCGTTTATAGTCCGCATTTTTGCCGCGATGCAACATGAAATCGCCCTGCGTCGCGGAAGGTCCATGGGCATGTGGCGGTGTCGTCGTCCTGATGGCGATAAGCGGCTACCGGATGCCGATCCGCCGACGGTTTCGATCCTCTCATGGCCTAAAAAACGATCATCCCTTGTGGGGTTTGCCGAACCAATGCGCCGAACGCATAGGTGGGATGATGGATTGGCACTGTTTTAAACCGATTGAAATGCCTATATTCCAATCATCGAAACGACGCCGGAGCCGAGCAAGGTTGCTGACGTCATCAGCCCTCAGGAAAGGGGATTATCATGAACGTAGCACGCTCTTTCAACAACTGGCGCAAGTTCCGTCAGACCGTTAACGAACTCGGCCGCATGTCCAGCCGCGAGTTGCAGGACCTCGGCATCGACCGCGCCGATATCCGCAGCGTTGCCCGCGCATCGGTCGCGCGTTAACCGCACGGACTTATAGCCTCCAAGACTGCCCGACGCCCGCGCATGACGCGGGCGTTTTTGCGTCGGTTGCCCATGGCTGAAGCCTGTCGGGCGGGTGTTCCACCGCGAATTCTTTCCGACATGTATTTCTTGCATAGCTGCAGTGCAGCATAAGACATAGCAATGATTTATATTCGGAGTATGTTCAAACCATCGAAGCGATGCACCTCCTCCCGCAGAGCTTCGAATTTCAGGCGGCCCACTCCTCCTCCCAGGGACGTCTGTAGGAACAGCGACACTCCTCCTCCCAGTCGCTGTTCGGTTCTTTTCGAAAAGCCTGCCGCACCTCCTCCCGCGGCAGGCTTTTTCGATTCTGGGCGATGCTCCTGTTAGTGGTCGAACCGCAGATCGAGCCAATCGTCCTGGCGGGACGTGACTCGAGCTGCATGATGTCGGTGTAAGCCCTTGCTATTCCCTGAACCAAAGCGCGACGCCATTGGCGGCGACGGCATCGACGAGCAAGCCGCCTTCGAAGGCGAGAGGCGAAAAACCGCCGAGCGCGAGGGCATCCGCCGCGGTCTTGAGCGAGCGGACTTTCAGCCCGAGAGCGATCTTTCTCTCGTTGCCCTCAAAGCTTTGCGGAATGGCTGATCCGAAACGGGCGACTGCCTTGTCCTCGGATATGATGTGGATCGAGACAGCGCCGGCTTGGATGATGATACCATCCTTGTCGATCCGTTCCGCCGCCGCCGGGAACCCGTCGAAGAGTTCGATAATCGTTTGAGGCTTACGGCTGACGATGAAGACGTCGCTGATATCCAAAACGCTGTTCGGGTGGTCCTGATCGACCGGGCGCCACACCAATTCCGGCGTATTGTGCTGGCAAAAGAAGAAGCGACCATTTGAAATCGCGTCCTGGCCGAGTTGAAAAGTCCGGAAACTGGCCGGTTTCTGCACGCCATCGACGTCAACGGGGCGAGAGAAGTCTTTCCAGTCGGTCACTGGTTTGCCGGCAGCGGCCAGTTCGCCCTGCAAGGTGGCGGCATCGGTGGTGCGAAGGGCAAGACCGTTCAGGCCGGCTGGATAGGACCAGAGATCGCTCCGTTTCTTCTCATCCCCCGGCGGAAATCCCAGAAGCTCGAGATAGTTTTCGCCGAAGACGGCAAGATGGTTGATGGAGCCGAGCGTGTGATAGCCGCGAGGGGTTAGTTTGAAGCCAAGCTTGCGATAAATCGCCGCTGCGGAATCGAGCTGGTCGAGAACGCCAATGACAGCGTGATCAAGAGCGAGCGGCTGAGCTGTAACGGACATGGGTGGGGCCTTCGAATATTGACTACATTATTGGATCGCATGTTTTCGCTGAACCCGGCTCGAGCTTTCATGCCGGGTGCGAGCCTTCATTCACCCTTGTTCCAGCCCTTGCTTTCGGCTGTCTTGGCAACGAGGGATGCGTACTCCTTGCCGATCTCATCCAACTTTTTCACCAGTTCGGAATCCGACCCGCCGAGCCGGCTGACATAATCCTCGCCTTCCTTGGACTTGTCCCAATCATTCCCGATAAAGCGTGCGGTAGCCTTGCCGGAAGCGGATACTTCCGGTGCTGGCGCGCCAAACGATGCGGCAGCTTGCTTCAGGCCGTCAAGGAAGGCCGTGTCGTCGAGGCCGCTATAGGGTTTTCCTTCGGAATTCGTGACGTTGAGGAAGATTTGCTCGTCCCCGAACGCCGTGTAGCCACCGCCCAAGCCTTTTCTGGTGGCCTCGGCCGTCTCGAAGAATTTCTGCGCGACGGTGGCGTTGAGGCTATCCTTGGGGAACTGCACGACAACGAAGCCAGTGCTGCCCGCTGTGTCGTCCAGGTTGGAGACGAGGACGCTATACTGGCGGAAAATATAGCCAAGGGAACCGGCCAGGCGGTCAGCCACGGCATCGTCAAGCGTTCCCTCGGTCTGAAGCGAGGCATTGGTTTTCAGGAGATACCCGCCGGGCGTTACCTCTGTCTCCAGGGTCGCGGGATCGATACCATTGGCCGTTATGATCTTCGGTACGATGTCTTTCAGCACTTCGTCTGAGAAGGCCGCCCGGTCATCATAGCTGGCCTGGGCGAGTCGTGGCAGATGGAACCCGGCGGAAGGCGTGGCTTCATAGGACAGAAGCACCTTCTGGTCCGCAAGGGCCGCATTCTGGAAGGCAAACGGAAGGACGGCAGCGAGAATTGCCGCTCTCAATGTGGTTCGCAATGCGGGGGCTCTTTTGGCGAAAAATCCGTCTGACATTCGTGATGTTCCTGGTTGAACGCATAGCGCTTTTGGTGTCGATGATGAGGTTGAAGATCGTCTGTCAACGGTGATGCCGGTAGCGGCACGACGAGATTTCGGCGGAGAGCTCGTCGCATCTCGATTGCAGTTCCCTGTCGATGCCGTCGTCGAAATGATCGTCCAGAAGCAGGAAACGATACTCCTGAGCAAGCAGCCTCGTTTCAAGATCATCGCGCTGGGCGGAGAGACGGAAGAAGTGGCGCAGCCGGCCCATGATAGCCTCCGATCAAGCGGCGCGATCGACGCGGTTGCCAGATGCCGAGATCAGCTTGTGGATTGCCCGCTGCACGTCGGAGGCGGAGGCAAAGTGCTGGCCATCAAGATCATGCACATGAAACTTGACGGCGATGAACTTCAGCCGGTCCCTGTCCGGAACGACGATTCCCACCGGTACGCCGGCATATTCGATCACCTGTTTTGCCATTGCGCTCACCCGCTAAAATCTGCCTTGCTGAGTGTATTCAGCGTGGGCAGCGTTATAATCTACCAATTTAATAGACTATATGCGGCGAGCATCTGGATGACCATTCCGATCGATGCCAAATAAACCATATGATCGTAGAAAAGATTTCTAATATACAAGGCGCGCGCAGGCGACCTTGCGAGCGAACTGACGGAGCCCCGCGCGATGTCGGTGGAGACGTATTCCTGACGCTACTGATTGTTTCCCCGTCTCAGGTCCCATGTGCTTGGACGATGAAGCACACCTGAAATCCCGCCGTTATCATGCCGGCGTAGTGAGGGATATTCATTGGCGGAGAAGGGGGCGCCAGGCGTCGGTTGGGGGCGTTAACGCCTGGCGCATTATGGTTCACCGGGTAGTGAACGCCCTATCAATACAACCGCCGCGACCCCGCGTATAGACGCCCAAACGGGTAGGTAAGGTAGTGTAGGTGTCGATGTAAGGGCAGATAATGTGGCATTCGATTTCGATCTCAAATGCCAGGTGCCGCTGCTCGGGAAACGGCGGCCGACCACGTTCAAAGTTTTGCCACAGCGCTAGGTCTCCGCTCGTTTCCGCAGATCAGCCTTTGAGGGTCGGATGGTCCCAAAGGTCCGCCAGACGACGCCGCGCCTCTTCTACGATCTGATGGTGGTCTTCCTTGAACGGAGCGACGAGTTGTTTCTCAAGGCTTGCGAGAACGTTGTGGAGCACAGCGCATTCCGCGGTGCTTTCGAAGCATTTGCTGTCGGGACTATGGGCATGAATAGCCTTCGAATCGCACCAGCGAGACAGGAGCTCGAAGAGCACGACAGCCTCATCAGGGCTGAGGTGGATTTCTGCACCGTCATGATGCGGATGTGAGGTGTTCGTCATGGTGTGATCTTACACGGAGAATGCCCCAGTTCCAGCCTTCACGCATAAAGCCGCCGGTCGGAAATGGCACTTCGCCATAAAGAAACGCTATGGCGGCAGAATGGAGTTGTGTTGGCCAGATACGCGTCTATGAACCTACTGTTGACGACGAAGAACCGCAAAAGCGGCACCAGGCACGTCACGGCAAAAGCCGGGCGATCGCATCCGAAAACGGAGTGGGAACATGACGCATACGATTACCCGCAGAGCACTTTGCATTTCTACCGCCATGTTGGCACTGGTGACGCTCGCGCCGAATATGTCGGGCGTGGCGAGAGCCGAAGGCGCTCCCGTCAAGCTCGGGATCGTCGCGCCGATGAGCGGGCCGAACGCCCGATACGGTGCATTTTCGATGCATGGCGCGGAACTTGCCGTGAAGGAAATCAACAATGCCGGCGGCGTCGACGGGCATAAGATCGAACTCTACAATGCCGACAGCCAGGGTACACCCGTCGAGGGGGTCTCGGCCACGCGCCGCCTGATCGACGAGGACGAAGTCGGTTTCGTCATCGGTGATGTCTCCAGCTCGGTGACGCTTGCGATGCAGCCCGTCGTGGAGGACGCCGAAGTCCTGCTGTTGAACGCCGCCTCGTCAAATCCGAAGATCACATACGGAGCTGGTGTCGGCGGCTTCAAGTGGACCTATCGCAACTACCCGACCGATGAAAACCGCGCGCTCATCGTCGCGAAATATGCGGCCGAACAGCGTGGCTTTACCAAGTTCGCAGTCCTTTCCGTCGACAGCGACTATGGCCGCTCCGCCATCGAATTCACCAAGAAATATCTGCCGCAGTTCAAGGGCGAGATCCTCAGCGAGGATTACTACAAGGAAGGCGAAGTCGACTTCCGCAGCGTGCTGGCGAAGATCCGGGACAATGGCGCGCAGGCGATCATCCTCTACGGTCTTGCCGATACGACGCCGATCATTGCGCGGCAGATGGTCGAGCTTGGCCTTGCCGGCAAGGTAACCCTGATCGGCAACGGTGAGTTCAACACCGAGAAGACCATCAAATCCGCTCCGACAGCGCTCGAAGGTGCGGTCGAAGCCGCCGCCTGGCTGCCGGCCTGGGATTCGCCGGCAAGCAAGGCTTTCGTCGAGAAGTTCACCGCCACTTACAAAGAAGCGCCCAATAACCACGCCTATGTTCATTGGGACACCGTTCATCTACTTGCCGAAGCTATCCATGAGGCAGGCAGCATCGAGCAGAACAAGGTCCGCGCGGCGCTTTCGAAAATAAAATACAAAAGCCCCGTCGGTGAAGTCACCTTCGACGATCACAACCAGGCACGCCTGCCGATGATCCTTCTCCAGATCGAGAACGGCAAGCCAAGCATCAAGGGTGCCTATACGGCGGACATCCAGTACCCTGCCCAATAACCGAGCGCGAGGAATATCACCATGTTCTCGACCATCCTCGAGCAGGTCATCAACGGCATCGTGACGGGCTCGGTCTATGCGATCGTCGCGGTCGGCATGACGATGATCTTCGGCGTGCTCAGGGCCATCAATTTCGCCCATGGTGAATATTACATGCTCGGGACGTTCGGGGCATGGTTCGCGATCGACTATCTCGGCCTGTCCTACGAGGCTTCGATCGTCGTCGGTGTCCTCTCGACCATCGTCGTCGCCTATGTCGTTGGCAGGCTTGTCATGCAGCGCATGGTCGGCGCCCCGGCGGAGTCGGGGGTGCTTGCCACGCTTGGTATCGCGCTTGTCCTGCAGAACACGGTGATCCTCGTCTTCGGCGGTGGATACAAGTTCTTTTCCGGCGGATATATCGAGCCTATCTCGATCCTCGGCTTCAGCCTGGCGGAACAGCGCATCATCATTCTGGTCGTCTGTCTGCTGGTCTTCATCGGGCTTGAGCTGATGGTCACCTACAGCCGCATGGGCAAGTCCATGCGGGCCGTCTCTCAGAATGTTGAGTGCTGCGAGGTTGTCGGCATCGACGTGCCGCAGGTGGTGCTGCGAACCTTCGTCCTGGGGGCGGCACTTGCCGCGCTCTCCGGCGTGCTCACCGCGCCGGTCAATGTCAGCGTTTACGGCGGCATGGGAGAACTCATCACCTTCAAGACCTTGCCGATCATCATCATGGGCGGCCTTGGAAACGTTCGTGGCACATTCTTCGCGGCGATGATCCTCGGCATCGCCGAGAGTCTGGTGGCGACCTATGTGGGGCTTCAATTCCGCGACACGGTCGGCTTTGCGACGCTTATCCTGATGCTGATGTGGCGACCGCATGGACTCTTCTCGACGCAGGCGCGCTTCTAAGCGCATCCCGCCGAAATTTTCTCGAATTTTGAGGACTCGACATGTCTCTCACGGAAACGACTGAACAGCTGCGCCGGCGCGATTTCCGTGTTCCGCTTGCCGCCATCTTGCTCGTGCTCGCACTAGCCGCTCCCTTTATCGGCAGTCGCTATGTTACGCATGCGCTGATCATCGCGCTCATCTTCATGCTGCCGGCTCACGGGCTGAACCTGCTCGTTGGCTATACCGGCCTGCTGTCCCTCGCCCAGGCGGCTTTCTTCGGCATCGGCGCATACACAGCCGGACTTCTGGCGGTCACCTATGGGACGCCATTCTATGTGAATGCCGTCGCGGCGGGGCTTGTTGCCGGAGCGATAGCGCTTCCGCTTGGTATTCCCGCACTTCGCTTGCGCTCGACATCCTTCGTCATGTGTACTTTGGGCTTCGTCATCATCGGCCAGGCGATCGCCAAGAACTGGATCTCCGTGACCCGCGGGGACATGGGATTGTCGGGGATACCTAAGCCGCATTTCGCGCTCGGCCCGCTGTCCTTCACCGTCTCTGGAACGACGAATTTCTACTATCTGGCTCTGGCCGTCGGCGCTCTCGCGACGCTTGCTGTCTGGGCAATCGTTCGCTCGCCAGCCGGCCGCAACATGATTGCCATCCGGGAAAACGAGACGCTGGCGGAATCGGTTGGCATTCCGACATGGCGGTACAAGCTGATCGTCTTCATGATCAGTGCCGCTTTTGCCGGTGTCGGTGGAAGCCTTTACGCGCATTATCTGACCGTCGTCAGTCCTCTGACGTTCCAGATGTATTATTCGACGACGATGCTGATCATCGTGCTTGGCGGCGGCGCGGGGATGATCTCGGGCACCGTGTTCGGCAGCCTTCTCTTCGTCGGCCTG
>DASVPC010000310.1:0-3530 GCA_036383055.1 Rhizobium sp.
ACGCCGGCCGGCAGGTGGCCGTCCGCGTCGAAGCCGGCCGGAATGGCGATTGCCGCGCAGTCGAGCAGGTTGACGAAGTTGGTGTACCGGCCGAAATGGCCGTTCTTCACGATGGGATCGGCCAGCATCTCCTCGACCGTATAGGTGGTCGGCGAGGTCGGCAGCATCAGGATGTCAGCCTTCTCCCATTCTTGCCTTGTCTTCTGGCGCAGTGCTTCGAGCTTGTATCGACCTTCGAAGGCGTCGACCGCGTCATAGGCTTTTGCACCCTCGATGATCATACGGACCGTCGGATCGAAATCACCGGCATTGCCGCCGAGAAAATCCTTCACCGCCGCCAGTCGTTCGGCGACCCAGGGGCCGTTGTAGAGCAGTTCGGCCGCCTGCCGGAATGGCGCATAGTCGAAGGGAACGATGGTGGCGCCGAGGGCGCGCGCCCTTTCGATCGCGGCATCGTAGAGAGCTTCGACATCCCCGTTGCCGAAGAATTCCCGCTCGGTCCCGTCGAGCACGCCGATCCGCAGGCCCGAGGCGGGCAGGTGGGCGGGAGCAGCCTTGCGTGAAAATGGATCGGCGGCGTCATAGCCCTCCATCACCTTGCGGATCGCGACGCCGTCGCCGACGGTCGCGGCAAAGATGGTGACGACATCGACGCTGCGGCAGGCGGGCACGACGCCGACATTCGGCACCAGCCCCGGCGTCGGCTTGATGCCGACGAGATTGTTGAAGGCCGCCGGCACGCGGCCTGAACCGGCGGTGTCGGTCCCAAGCGCGAAGCTCGCCAGACCCGAGGCAGTGGCGACTGCCGAGCCGGAGCTCGAGCCGCCAGAGACATAATCCTTGTCAAAGACCGAGCGCGGCGCGCCATGCGGCGAGCGCGTGCCGTTGAGGCCGGTGGCAAACTGATCGAGATTGGTCTTGCCGATCACCAGCGCGCCGGCCGCTCTGAGCCGTGCCACCACTGTTGCATCCTCGTCGGGATGATAGGCAAAGGCCGGGCAGGCGGCCGTGGTTGGAAGGCCCGCCACGTCGATATTGTCCTTGACCGCAAAGGGGATGCCCCAGAGCGGCAGGCTGTTGGGATCGGGCGCCCGGGCCATCAGTTCCCTGGCGGCGGCACGCAAATCATCGTCCGGGGTCGGCGTGATGAAAATTGCCGGATCGTCGGAAGCGTTCCGGCGGATGATCACCTCCTCGACGAGATCGAGGGGGGACAAGCCGGATGCATAGGCGGATTGGAGCGAAGCGAGATCAAGAATGGCAGGGAGCATCAGATTTCCTCCAGCACGACGAGGACATCGCCGGCTTTGACGTTGCGGCCGGGGCCTGCGCGCAGATCGCGGACGCGGCCAGCGGCATGGGCGGTCACATTGATTTCCATCTTCATGGATTCGATGATGGCAAGCGTCTCGCCGGCCGCAACCGGCTGGCCCTCTTCGACGAGGATCTTCCAGACGTTGCCGGGCACGGCGCTTTCGACGCCGAAGCAGCCTTCGGGGATATCGCCCCCAAGTCCGGGGCCTGTACCCTCGTCAACGACGAAACTGTCGAGGCCGAGTTCCTTCCAGCGCTGACGTTCGGCTTCGAAGGCCGATTGCTGGCGGGTCTTGAAAGTACCGATGGCTTCCGCGTTGGTGGCAAGGTCCGCCTCGTAGGCCGCGTAGGAGAATTCGCTCTCCTCGATACGGATCGGATAGCCGCCATGCGGGAAGGCGGCGCGCGCTTCGGTCAGTTCTTCGTGGCTGACGGGGAAAAAGCGGATCTGGTCGAAGAAGTCGAGCAGCCAGGGCTTTTCCTTGGAAAAGACCGGCGTCTGGCGCCAGGTGTTCCAGACCTGGATCGTCCGGCCGAAGAGCTGATAGCCACCGGGACCTTCCATGCCGTAGATGCACATATAGGCGCCTCCGATGCCGACGGCGTTTTCCGGCGTCCATGTCCGGGCCGGATTGTACTTCGTCGTCACCAGCCGATGGCGTGGGTCCATCGGGGTCGCGACCGGCGCGCCGAGATAGACGTCGCCGAGCCCGAGGACGAGATAGCTCGCGTCGAAGACGACGTCGCGCACCGCCTGTTCGTCGGCAAGTCCGTTGATGCGGCGGATGAACTCGATATTCGACGGGCACCAGGGCGCATTCGGGCGGACGAGTTCCTGATATTTGCGCATCGCAAGTTCGGCATCGGGATCGTTCCAGGAAAGCGGCAGATGCACGATCCGGCTCGGAACCTTTACCGCCTGTGCCGGCGGCAGGGAAGCCTCGATCTCGCTCAAGAGACCGAGAAGACGCGTGCGGGTGAGGCCGGTTCCGTCGTAATGGATCTGCAGCGACCGTATGCCGGGGGTGAGATCGACAAGCCCCGGAAGCTTCGCGTCCTTGACCGCCTGCATCAGAAGATGCACCCGCAGGCGAAGCGCGATGTCGAGCTGCATCGGACCATATTCGACCAGCAGATTATCGTCGCCCTGGCGGCGATAGACCACGGGGACCGGCCCCGCTTCACTGTTTCCGACAATCGGGGCACCGGCAGCAACGCCGATACGCTTCACCACCGGCCCGGCGATCGGGTCTTCAGTGCGTTTCACCGCATGGAAGCGGATCGTGTCGCCCGGTTTGAACTGGCCCATCTTCCATTGTTCGTCGCGGGCAATCACCGCCGGGCAGACGAAGCCACCGAGGCTCGGGCCGTCGGGACCGAGAATGATCGGCATGTCGCCGGTGAAGTCGATCGCGCCGACGGCATAGGCATTGTCGTGCAGGTTGGAAGGATGAAGCCCCGCCTCGCCGCCATCGGTGCGTGCCCATTTCGGCGCGGGGCCGATCAGGCGCACGCCGGTGCGGGCGCTGTTGAAATGAACCTCATATTCGGTCGCAAACAGCGTTTCGATATCTTCCTCCAGGAAGAAATCGGGAGCGCCGTGTGGACCGTAGAGCACACCGACCTCCCAGCTGCGGGCGAGCAAGGCCGGTTCATGCGCCGGTTTCGATCTCGGCTGCGGAGCGCGGGCAAGCCGCAGCACATGGCCGGCGCGAAGCGTTCCCGTCGCATGGCCGCCGAATTGCCCCAGGCCGAAGGTTGCGCGCGAGCCGAGCACCTCCGGGGCCGCAAACCCGCCGGCGACGGCGAGATAGGCGCGCTGGCCGGCACCCGCAATTGCCCCGATCGCAAGTGTCTGGCCCGCCTTGAGCACGACCGCCGTGTCGTGAGGAACCGGCGTGCCGTCGAGGGTCATCGGCATGTTCGCACCGGCAAGGGCGACCGTCACATCCGAGAAGAATTTCAGCATCGGGCCGGAGACGGTAAGCTCTAGCGCCGCCGTCTCGTCGGCGTTCCCGACCAGCCGGTTGGCATGGCGGAAGGATCGCTCGTCCATCGGCCCGCTTGGCGGCACCCCGACATGCCAGAGACCCAGCCGTCCCGGCAGCTCCTGCAGGCTCGATTGGGCACCCGGCGCGACCACCTCGACGACATCGGGCACGAAGACGAAATCCTTGAGCGCCGTCGTCGCCACATTGCCGCTCGCCAGCAGATCC
>DASVPC010000311.1:0-45681 GCA_036383055.1 Rhizobium sp.
GCGCCCGAAGCTCAGACCGTAATTGCACTGCACAATCAAAAAATCTTGAGAAAAGCTTTTCTCATCTTGACTCTCGATATGAGAAAAGCTTTTCTCACTGCAAATAATTCGGGAGAGGACATCTGGAAAATCAGCGTGGCAGAAGCGGGCGGACGACGATTCATGATGTTGCCGCCGCCGCGGGTGTGAGCATTTCGACGGCATCGAAGGCGTTGAACAATACCGGTCGAATGGGCGACGAGACCCGTGAACGGGTCAAGCGGGTCGCCACCGAGATCGGGTTTCGCCCGAACGCCCTGGCCAGGGGGCTGCTCAGCAACCGCAGCTTCACCATCGGCCTTCTGACCAACGATACCTATGGACGTTTCACTCTCCCGGTGATGGCCGGCATTACGGAAGCGCTCGTGGATCACGGTGTTTCGGTGTTTCTCTGCACGATCGAAGACGATCCTGCGCTCGGAAAGGTTCATGTGGACGCCATGCTCGACAAGCACGTCGATGGCATCATCGCCTCGGGAAAGAGGATCGACCGGCGGCTGCCGGTGGATCTGTCCAACCTGTCGGTGCCCGTCGTCTACGCCTTTACTGAGGGGACGCCCGATAGCGTCACCTTTTGTGCCGACGATTTTCAGGGGGCGACGCTCGCCGTCGAACGGTTGATAGACCTCGGCCGCAAACGGATCGCACACATCACCGGGCCGGACAGTTTCGTTTCGGTGCGCGAGCGCGCCAGGGCCTATCGGGATCTCGCCGGCGATGCTTTGCCGGTGATGTATGGCGAATGGTCCGAAGCCTGGGGGCACGAGGCCATTGCCAAACTATGGAGCACGCCCGGATCGAAGCCGGACGGCATCTTCTGCGGCAACGACCAGATCGCGCGCGCGGTCGTGGATACATTGCGTGAGCGCGGCGTTCGTGTGCCGGGCGATGTGTCCGTGGTCGGTTTCGACAATTGGGAGATTGTCGCCGCCCAAACCCGACCGCCGCTGACGACGGTGGACATGAACCTCAAGGCGCTCGGGCGGGAGGCCGGGCTGACGGTTCTGGCGCTGGCGGAGGGCCGCGCCGTTGAACCGGGGATCAGGACATTGCCGTGCGAACTCATCGTGCGGCAGTCGTGAGGGGAAACCCGAGAATTGACTGGTTGAGGAAAAGGGCGGGAGAAACGCCCATGGGAGGAGAGAAACATGATGAAGCGACTTCTGGCCGCGACAGGCCTCATATCCTTATGCTTGATGACAAGTGCGTCTGCTGCCGAAAACATCTCTATGTGGGTGCGTTCCGGCATCGGCGATTCCTTCAAGAAGGTCGTCGAGGCGTATAATGCCGGTCACGACGACAAGGTCACCCTCACGGAGGTACCCTTCTCCGAGCTCGTGCAGAAATACGCGACCGCGATCGCAGGCGGGCAGGCCCCCGACGCACTGTCGATGGACCTGATCTATACACCGGCTTTTGCCGCGGCAGGCCAGCTCGAAGACCTGACCGACTGGGCGAAGGCCCTGCCCTATTTCAACTCGCTCTCGCCATCGCATGTGAAGCTCGGCACCTATGACGGCCATGTCTACGGCCTGCCGCTATCCGTCGAGACCTCGGTCTTTGCCTGGAACAAGGATCTCTACAAGAAGGCCGGCCTCGACCCCGACAAGGCGCCGACGACCTGGAACGAAATCGAGCAAAATGCCGAAAAGATCCGGGCTCTCGGCGGCGACACCTACGGCTTCTACTTTTCCGGCGGCGGCTGTGGCGGCTGCATGATCTTCACCTTCACGCCGCTTGTCTGGGGCGCCGGCGCCGATATTCTCTCGGCGGACGGCAAGAAGGCGACGCTGGATACGCCACAGATGCGCAAAGCGGTCGATATCTACCGCAGCATGGTCAAGAAGGATCTGGTTCCCGCAGGTGCCGCCAGCGATACCGGCGCCAACTTCCTCAGCATCAGCAACGGCAGGATCGGTCAGCAAACGATCGGCGCCTTTTCGATCGGTACGCTGATCACGCAATATCCCGATATCCATTTCGGCGTGACCCTGATCCCCGGCGTCGACGGCAACCCGTCATCCTTTGCCGGTGGCGATAATTTCGTCATCTCCAAGGGCACGAAGAAGCTCGATGCGGTGAAGAAATTCCTCGAATACACCTATTCGCTGGAAGGCCAGAAGATCATGGCGAAATATGGCAGCCTGCCGACGCGCGGCGATATTGCCGATCAGGTGCTTCAGGGTCTCGATCCACGCATGCAGGTGGGCTTGAAAGCCATCTCCGTCGCCAAGACGCCCTATACGCTGCAGTTCAATGATCTGATCAACAGCGCCAACGGGCCATGGGCCGGCTTCACCAATGCCGCGATCTTCGGCAACGATGTCGACACTGCCTTTTCCAATGCGCAGTCGGAAATGCAGTCGATCATCGACAACGCCCAGTAACAAAAATCGCGCGGCCAACCGGGAGGCTTAAGGTCTCCCGGTCCTTCCCATCGGAACATCAGGAGCATTCCATGGCAAGCCCTGGAGCTATTGGAGCAGTGCGGCGGCGCACACGACGGCGACGTGCCGGCTGGCATGGATTTCTCTACATCGCGCCGGCCATGGCGCTTGTCATCGTCTTCTTCGTCGTACCCGTTCTCTTCACCGGCTGGATGAGCCTGCACAATTGGCCATTGCTCGGTAATCCGCGCTGGATCGGCTTCAGCAATTACACGAGGATGCTATCGGATATCCGCTTCATGGCGGCCTTGCGTTTCACCGCTTACTATACGGTGATCGTCACCATCGCCATCTTTGCCGTCGCCTTCCCGCTAGCGTTCTACGTCGAAAAGCAGCGGCCTTTCGTCGGCTTCTATCGCACCATTATCTTCCTGCCCGTCGTGGTCGGTCTGGCGACCGCTTCACTGCTCTGGGTTTGGCTTGCCAATGTCGACAGCGGCTTTTTCTCGCCAGTGGTGCAAGCCCTCGACCTGGTCGACAAGAAGCCGAACCTGCTTGCCGATTTCGACATGGCCTTCGCCACCATCGTCGTCATGGTGGTCTGGAAGATCGCCGGCTTCACCATGATCATTCTGCTGACCGGCCTGCAGGCGATCCCATCGGAACTGACGGAGGCGGCCCGCATCGATGGCGCCAGGCGCTGGCAGCGCTTCCGCTTCCTGACCCTGCCGCTGATGCGCAAGACTATCGCACTCGCCTTGATCATCTCGGTCACCGGCTCGGTGCTAGCCTTCGACCAATTCTACATCATGACCAGTGGCGGACCGCAGAACCGGATGATCTCGGTGGTCTACTACATCTTCAACCAGTCCTTCGTGTCCTTCAATCTCGGCTACGGCGCGGCGCTATCGATCGTTCTCCTCGTCATTCTGGTGCTGATCAGCATCGTCCAGCTCTGGCTGCTGCGCGTCGGGGAGGATCGTCCATGAGCACAGCGAAGGAACGCCGCATACGGCGGAAGTTGTGGGACGGAGTTGGCTATCACGGCGTCGGCGTCATCATCGTCATCTTCTTCTTTGCGCCATTTGCGATCGCGCTGTTGTCGTCGTTCCGGCATGGCACGGAGGCAAGCCTGCCGCCATTGCCGCCGTGGCCGACAACTGGCTTCAGCTTGGACACCTATCGTTCCCTCGATGGCTTCGGCGCCGGTGTGTTACAGCACACGCTGAACTCGCTCTTCGTCTCGGTGGCGACGGTCGTTCTCACCGTCACCGTCAGCCTGCTCGCCGGCTACGGCTTCTCGCGCTACCAGTTTCCGTTCAAGAACGTCTTCTTCGTCCTGATCATCGCGACGCTGATGATCCCGTTCCAGTCGATCCTGACACCGCTTTTCATCATGCTGGCGAAGCTCGGGCTCAACAATTCGCTCATCGGGCTGACGCTCGTCTATGTCACCCTTCAGCTGCCATTCTCGGTCTTCATGATGCGCAACGCCTTCGATGCCGTACCGAAGGAAATCGAGGAGGCCGCGCGCATCGACGGGGCGCGGGACCTGAAGCTGCTCTTCCGGGTGCTGCTGCCTCTGGTGCTGCCCGGCGTGGCGACCGTTGCGATCTTCGCCTTTCTTAATGCCTGGAACGAGTTCCTGGCGGCGCTGATCCTGCTTTCCAGCAGCGAGAAATTCACCCTGCCGGTGCTGATGATCGCCGTCAGGACCGGACGGCTGGGCGCGGTCAACTGGGGCGCGGTCCAGGCCGGTATCACCGTCATGACCATCCCCTGCGCCATCGTCTTCCTGCTTCTGCAACGCTATTACATGCGCGGGCTGATGGCCGGCGCGGTGAAATAAATACTCTAACGAAACGGATTAACGCTATGTCAAACAAGCAAAATCGCCAATTCCGTCCCCTGCCCGTTCCGAATGTCGAACTGCACGGGCTTTTCGGCGCCCGCCAGGACGCGATCTGCAATTCGACGGCGGCAACCCTGCTCGACCGCTGTGTCGAGGCCGGCATGATCCAGGCAATCGATGTCAAGCAGCCGAGCCCCGGCATCGTCATCCCGCTGCAGACATGGTCGGGCTCGACGCAGATGTTCTGGGACAGCGATCTCGGCAAATCCATCGAGACCATCGCCTATTCGCTCTACCGCCGCCCGAACCCGGAGCTTGAGGCCCGCGCCGATGCCATCATCGACATGTATGAGAAGCTGCAAGAAAAGGACGGCTATCTGAACGCCTGGTTCCAGCGCGTCCAGCCCGGCCGCCGTTGGACCAATCTTCGCGATCATCACGAGCTCTATTGCGCCGGCCATCTGATCGAGGCCGCCGTCGCCTACTACCAGGCGACGGGAAAGCGCAAGCTGCTGGATATCATGAGCCGTTTCGCCGATTACATGATCACCGTCTTCGGCAATGATGAGGGCCAGCTACGCGGCTATTGCGGTCACGAGGAAGTGGAGCTGGCGCTGGTGAAGCTCGCCCGCGTCACCGGCGAGAAGAAATATCTCGACCTCGCCAAATATTTCGTCGACGAGCGCGGCCAGGAGCCGCATTTCTTCACCGACGAGGCGCTGCGCGATGGCCGCGACCCGACGAAATTCGTACAGAAGACCTATGAATATAATCAGGCACATCAGCCGGTGCGCGCGCAGACCAAGGTGGTGGGGCATGCGGTGCGCGCCATGTATCTCTATTCCGGCATGGCGGATATCGCGACGGAATATAACGACGACAGCCTGACCTCGGCGCTGGAGACGCTCTGGGACGACCTAACCACCAAGCAGATGTACGTCACCGGCGGCATCGGCCCGGCAGCCTCCAATGAAGGCTTCACCGATTACTACGACCTGCCGAACGAAAGCGCCTATGCCGAAACCTGCGCCTCTGTCGGCCTGGTCTTCTGGGCGAACCGCATGCTCGGCCGTGGTCCGAACCGACGCTATGCCGACATCATGGAACAGGCGCTCTATAATGGCGCGATGGCTGGGCTGTCGCTCGACGGCAAGACCTTCTTCTACGAAAACCCGCTGGAAAGCGGCGGCAAGCATCACCGCTGGACCTGGCATCATTGCCCTTGCTGCCCGCCGAACATCGCCCGCCTGCTCGCCTCGATCGGCTCTTACATGTATGCTGCGGCAGACAATGAAATTGCCGTGCATCTCTACGGCAAGAGCAGGGCTCGTGTCCCGCTCGCAAGCGGCGTGACTGTCGAGCTCGCTCAGGAGACGCGCTATCCCTGGGACGGCGCTATCCATTTCGAGGTCAATCCGGATCGCGGTGCCAGCTTCGCGCTCTCACTGCGCATTCCCGAATGGGCCGAGGGCGCAACGCTTGCCGTCAATGGAGCATCCGTCGACCTCGCCGCTGTCACCATCGACGGCTATGCGCGCATCGAGCGCGACTGGCAGGCCGGCGACAAGGTCGATCTCAACATTCCGCTGATCCCGCGTACCCTGTTTGCCAATCCGAAAGTGCGCCAGGATGCCGGCCGCGCAGCCCTCATGCGCGGGCCGCTGGTCTATTGCGTCGAGACCACCGACAATGGCGCGGATCTCAACGGCATCTCGCTTGCCGGCGATCCGGCGTCTGCGCAGACGGCGGAAATCACAGCGCTCGAAGGTGCCGTCGCGCTCGACATTCCCGTAAAGCGTGACGATGCAGACTGGGGAGCCGACCTTTATCGAACAGCGCCGCCGCAAAGCCGCGCCACCACCGCGCGTTTCGTCCCCTACCATCTCTGGGACAACCGCGAACCGGGCGAGATGCTGGTCTGGATCCGTGCCGACCAGTTGCAGCACGGAGCCTGACATGGCGAAGAACAGCATGAGGTTGACCGGCGTCCGTAAAAGTTACGGCAGCCTTGAGGTCATTCACGGCATCGATCTCGAGGTCGAGGAAGGTCAATTCGTCGTCTTCGTCGGTCCCTCCGGCTGCGGCAAGTCGACCTTGCTTCGGATGATCGCCGGGCTGGAGGAAGTGACGGATGGCGAGATCGCCATCAAGGGCCGGGATGTGACCGACCTTGATCCGTCCGAGCGCGGCATCGCCATGGTCTTCCAGTCCTATGCGCTCTATCCGCATATGAGCGTGCGCGACAATCTTGGCTTCGGGCTGAAAATGGCCCGAACCGAGACCGCCGAGATCGAGGCGCGCGTTAAGGCGGCCTCCGCGATCCTCAAGATCGATCATCTGCTCGACCGCCGGCCGGGTCAGCTGTCCGGTGGCCAGCGCCAGCGCGTTGCCATCGGCCGGGCGATCGTGCGCAAGCCCGATGTCTTCCTGTTTGACGAGCCTCTGTCCAACCTCGACGCGGAGCTGCGCGTTTCCATGCGTATCGAAATTGCCCGGCTGCATCGGGAGCTCGGCAACACGATGATCTATGTGACGCATGATCAGACCGAGGCGATGACGCTTGCCGACAAGATCGTCGTGCTCAAGGACGGCAAGATCGAGCAGGTCGGCAGCCCGCGCGAGGTCTATGAAGACCCCGCCAATATCTTCGTTGCCGGCTTTATCGGTTCGCCGCGCATGAACATGATCGCAGCCGAATGGAGCTCCGACGGCCTTGTCAACACTGCCGGCGGCTCTATCAAGGCCGATATTGGGCAGGCTAGCCTCCCAGCTGGCGAAAAGCTGATGCTGGGCATGCGCCCGGAGCATCTGGTTGTCGTATCGGACGGCAATGATGCGGTTCGGGTAAAGGTCGATTTCGACGAATATCTCGGAGGCACCCGCTATCTTTATTGCCAGATGGAGGACGGCCAGAGCCTGATCGCCGAATATCGCGAGGGTCCGGACGTTCAGCGCGGCGACACGCTTCATCTGCGCTGTGCGCCCGAGAGACGTCGCTATTTCGACGAACAGGGAAACCGGCTGCGCTGATGCGTCTCCCTGTCAAAGTGACGCGGCCTAATCGTTTGACCGATAACGAAAATTATGGCGATGTTCGCCCCGTCAGATCGGATCAAGGGGGGAGTTTTAGTGGCGAAGACGTATGATTTCATTATCGCCGGCGGCGGCTCGGCGGCGAGCGTCGCGGCCATGCGGTTGGTGCGGGATTTCGGCTTCTCCGTGCTCATCATCGAGCGCGGGCCGCGCAAGACCGCCAAGCTGATGGCCTTTCCCGCCGGCTATATGAAATATCTCGCTCGTGACGACTTTCTCGAAATGCACCATACGGTTTCTCAGCCGCAGCTTGGCGGTCGCGGCCCCATCGTTCCGGTCGCCAAGGCCCTCGGCGGCGGCAGCGCCGTCAACGCCATGGTCTATATGCGTGGCCAGAAAGAGGATTACGACGGCTGGGCCGCCCATCTCGGCAACGGGACGGAATGGTCCTACGAGGACATGCTGCCGCACTTCAAGGGCATCGAGGCCAATACCCGCTTCAACAACGACTATCATGGCATCTCCGGCAATCTGCGCATCTCCGAGCCACAGCACACCTGCGATACGACACAGGATTTCCTGCTGGCAGCTCAAGGGCTCGGCCATCCCTACAATCCAGACTTCAACGGCGTCCGGCAAAACGGCGTCGGCATCATGCAGCACACCTATGGCCAATGGAACGGCAAGACCGAGCGTTCCGACGCCAAGAAAGCATTTCTCGATCCGCTTGATGGAGATCCACGCCTGGATATCATCACCGACGCCCGCGTCGATCGCATCGTCATCGAAAATGGCCGTGCGATAGGTATCGCCTACACCCGGAATGGCGAAAGCCACACGGTTCGGGCAGAGCGTGAAATCCTTGTCGCCTCGGGCACCTACAACAGCGCCAAACTGATGATGCTGTCCGGCATCGGCCCGGCCGACCATCTACGCGAACACGGCATCGCCGTTGCTCTTGATCTTCCCGGCGTCGGCGCCAATCTGCAGGATCATCATGAAGTCCCCGTCATCGCCACAACCAAGGGAAAATCGGGCTATTTTGGCGAGGACAAGGGCTGGCCGATGCTGCGCAACGGGCTGCAATATCTGCTGTTCAACTCCGGCCCGGTGACCACGACCGGCATCGAATCCTGCCTGTTCTACGACCCGGATGGCAGCGATCGACCATCGATCCAGCTCTATTGCGCCCCGATCGTCTATCTCGACCGCGATGTTTCCTCCGCCAAACCGACCCACGGCGTCACTTTTACGTCTTGCCTGCTACGCCCAAAGGCGCGCGGCAGCGTCAAGCTACGTTCGGCCAATCCGGCGGATCAGCCCCTGATCGATTGCAACTTCTTCGGCGATCCCGACGATCTGCGCCTGACGCTCGCCTCGCTGAAGGTCGCGCGGCGATTGCTGGAGACGGAACCCTTCAGATCGAAAATTGCCGACGAGATCCTCCCTGGCAGGGCCTTGCAGGAAGACGAGGCTCTAGCCAAATTTGCCGGCCAGACCGTTAAGACCAACTATCATCCGTCCGGCAGCCTGCGCATGGGGCCGGACAGCGATCTGATGTCCGTGGTCGACGGTACGCTTCGCGTGCGCGGCATCGACGGCCTCAGGGTCATCGATTGCTCGATCATCCCGTTCATTCCCTCGGGCAATACCAATGCCCCGGCCATGGCAATCGGCTCCAAGGCGGCCGAGATGATCGGAAAGAATTATTGAAGCCTGGCATGGCTAGATGGCATAATCAGGCCGGCTCGAACAACGGCGCGATCGTCATCTCCGGCACGAGCACCAAGCCCTTATCGGTGATCCGGATTTCCGGAATGACAGAGAGCGGAATCAGATTGAAGCCCATATAGGGGATGGTGCAGCCGGCCTTTTCCCATTCGACCTTCAATGCTTTCACCTCCTCTGCGACCTCGTGCACGCTTGTCGGAGAGCAGCCCGGCAATCGGCAATGGCACCATGGCCGTCACCTTGCCGTCCATGACGACGCAGGCGCCGCCCTGCTTGGCCTCGATCGCATCCAGCGCGACCTGCATGTCCGCCTGGTTGGTACCGGCGACAATGATGTTGTGGCTGTCGTGCCCGACGGAAGAGGCGACCGCTCCCTTCTTCAAACCAAAGTTGCTCAGAAGACCATGTGCGACATTGCCTGATGATTTGCCGTGGCGCTCGACCACCGTGACGAAGCAGAGGCCGTGGCGGTCGAAATGCGTCTGCCAATCATTGGCCGGTTCGAGTTCGACCGTGACATGACCGAGCACGATGCCCGGCAATTTGGTCTTGATCGTATGGGCGATGACCGGCCCGGTCGGCAATTCCGGCGTCAGTTTCAGGTTTTTTGGCAGTTTCACCGTATGGTAGGCGGCTTCCGGATAACGATAGGGATTGGAGAGCGCGGCATCGAGAACCGGCGTGATCTTGCGATTCTCGACCACCAGTTCCCCGCCATACCAGGTGCTCACCGGCTTCAGATCGTCGGTCAGGAGCACGAGATCGGCACGGCGCCCGCCGCCGAGGCCGCCGATTTCGTTCTCCATGCCGAAGCGTGTCGCGCCATGCAGCGAGCCCATGGCCCAGGCCTGCTCCGGCGTCATGCCGGCCACGACCGCCTGGCGCGTGACCCAATCGAGACCGAAGAGCAGCAGGTCGTCGGCGTCGCGGTCGTCAGTACAGACAGCTATACGCTTGTGCGACGCGCCGAGTTCGGTGATCGTCTTGATCGCATGCGGCAGACTGTGCCACGCCGTCGTCGGTGGGCCGCCGCGCAGGAAGAGCCAGATACCGGCCTCCAGCAGGTCGTCGGCAATCTCGCGGTCGATCGCCTCATGCGTATCGGTCACGCCGGAGGCGGCATAGGCGGCGACAAATTCCCGACCGTAGACATGGCCCGAAACCGGGCGTCCACGCTCAAGTGCTGCCGCCAGGATCGCATGGCTGCGCTCGTCACCCATCGCTACGGGCACGAAATCCATCTTCTCGCCAAGCGCCACGGCTTCCGGCCATTTGTCGAACAGGGCTGCGATCTTTCCAGGCGTCAGGTCGCCGCCGGCGGTCTCAAGCTCAGGCGACGTGGCCGGCACGGTGCTTGGCACGGTCAGGAAGATCGACAGCGGCGCATGGCGGGCATCCTCCAGCATCGCCTCGACACCGGCGACATCCATGACATTGCCGATCTCGTGGCTGTCGCAGAAGATCGTCGTCGTACCATTCAGAAGCGCCGCCTCGGCATAGGCACAGGCGGTCACCATGCTGGATTCGATATGGATATGCGGATCGATCAGGCCGGGCGCGATAATCCCTCCCCTGGCGTCGTAAAGCTTGGCACCGCTGCCCCGATAGCTGCCGGCCGGTTTGACCGCGGCAATACGGCCACTGGCAATCCAGATTTCCTTGTCGGCAAGGATGCGCTCGGAGTAGGTCGAGAGCACGCGCGCGCCCTGAATGACCAGATCGGGATCGCGGCGGGCAGAGGCGACGTCGGCGAGCGTGCGGGTCAAGGTCGAGAGCGGTTTGACGGAAAAACGTGTGAGCGTCATCGGATATCCAGTTCAAAATCAATGATAATCGGGAATGCCGGGCATGGTGCGGAAGCCGTCGATAGCGCGGAAACGACGCAGCCATCGGCGTAGCGCCGGATAGTCGTCGTGATTGACGCCGTAATCGCGGCTGAGCGCAAAGGATGGAAACAGTGTCAGGTCTGCAAGCGTCGGCTGATCGCCGACGAACCACTCGAACCCGTCGAAATGGCGGAGCGTCATGTGATCGTCCATGATGCGGAACGCCTTGCGGGCGCCGGCGCTGAGGACCGCTTCGTCGCCCGACGTATCAAAGAGCGATTGCAGGCGCACGGCAACAGCGGGCGCAAGCGCGGTCGCGGAGAAATGCAACCACATCGTCGTCAGAGCGAAATTCGCTGCCTCCTCGGGTAGCCAACGCCGCGCCGGATCGTAAACCTTGGCGAGATAGGCAAGGATCGCTTCCGTACCGTGAAGCACGAGGTCGCCGTCGGTGAGCACCGGCATCGTTCCTAACGGATTAAGCGCCAGCATAGCTGGCTTCCTCTCCTCCTTACCCGGAAACATATCGACGGCGATTGTCTTATACGCAAGACCGAGCATGGAGAGCAACAATCGAACGCGATAGCTTCCCTCGTCCATCTCGTAATTATAAAGCGTGATCTCCGCCATCAGGCGACCTCCGCCATAGTTTCGAGACTGAAGCGAAGTCCCTCGGCCCATTGTGCATAATGCTTCTGCTTGGCCCCGGCATTGACCGCCGGCGAGCCGAGAATGACGATGTGAACGGCGGTCTTTTCCGGAGAGACGACCTGAACAGCAGTCAGCAATCTGTCGCCGCCGAGCTGCAATATGCCGACATTCCTGGCGAGATTGGTCACGCCAGCCTTTTTCAGCGCCGGCAAGATATCATCCTCCCCACGCTCGACATAGAGGCTGCGCACTGGGGTAACGCCCATCGCCACGTCGATGTCCGGCAAGGAAGCTTCCACAGCCGTTGTCGCCCAGATGATCCCATATTTTTCCTCGGCGACGTAAGTCGGCACCTTGATCGTCTGCGGCACATCGAGGCTTGGATGCGCGGGGATGTAGCGACATTGCCCGGCGGTATCGTACTGCCAGCCATGATAGAGACAGGCGATATGATCGCCGCGGACGAAGCCGAAGCTCAGGCGCATGCCGCGATGCGGACAGCGATCCTCCCAGACATGCGCCTTGCCGCTATTGTCGCGCCAGACGACGATCTCGCGGCCCTCGACGACGGCGCCCGCCGAGGTCCCTGCCTCGATCGATCCAGACAGGGCGACAGGCACCCATCCCGCTTCCAGTTTCATATGTCACTCCGCTCGATATCGAGAATGATACAGTCATAAGGCCCGAGACTGCAGGCCATTTCGAAGGCGTCGACCAAATCTTCCTGCCCTTTGACGGCGAGCGTCGCCGACATCGCGTCACAAGATTCCATCTCGATGTCCAGATCCAGCCGCTGGGCTCGATGCTGCGCAAACTCGATGAAACTGTCGCAGACCATTTGTCCTCGAAAGATAAATCGCGCCCGGTCGGTCATGTCGCGGAAAGTCCGTTCGCCCTAGCCATGCCTCACCTTGCGCATCAAAAATACTCAGAATGCATAAAAAATATACATGCTTCACTTTTGGGCATTCTAGCCGCCCTCCCCCTAAAAATTCAAGAGACTTCCGAACCGGCTCAACAGGCAGCATCGATCTCGCAAGCCGCAACTGGCATAATTGTTGCGTCGATTTCCTTCGGACGCAGTTGGCGTGCCAAACCAAAAGAGGATTTCATGATTGACTTGCGTTCGCTGTCCCGTCGCGGATTTTTGAATATGAGCGCCGCCGGCGCTGCCGCTTTGACGCTGCCTGCCGGCTTTGCCAGCCAGGCGCTCGCGGCGGCATCCTTTCCGGCAATCAAGGAAGAGGATGCGGTCGTCGGCTTCGGCCATGTCGGACCGATTTCGGATGAAGGCTGGACCTGGGCACATCACCAGGGCCTGCTCGCGGTCAAGGCCACTTATCCGAAGCTGAAGAAGATCCTCGAAGTCGAAAACATCCCCTATTCGGCTGATGCGACGCGCACCTATCGCCAGTTCGTCAGCCAAGGCGCCAATATCATCTTCGACACCTCCTCGAATGGTGACTTCCTGCACGCCGTGGTCAAGCAGGCTCCGGCGGTCGCATTCCTCGAATGCGGCGGCCTCGTCAACATGGACAATCTCGGCTGGTATTACCTGGCGCACTGGTATCCGACCTACGTCATCGGCGTTGCCGCCGGCCACCTGTCGAAGACCGGCAAGCTTGGCTATGTCGCCTCCTTCCCGGTCTCGTCGGTTTTCGCCTCCACCAACGCCTTCCTGATGGGCGCCCGTTCCGTCAATCCGAATGCGACGCTACAGACCATCGCCATCAATTCCTGGTTCGATCCGCAGGCCGCGACGCAAGCCGGCACGGCGCTGATCGACAATGGCTGCGACTTCCTGTTCGGAATCATGGACGAAGCCGGCTACCTGCAGGTCGCCGAAAAGCGCGGCGTCTGGGCCGCGATGTGGAACATGGACGTCCGCCGCTATGGCCCGAACTCCTACGTCTCCTCCGTCCTCATCGATTTCAACAAGTTCTATGTCGATCAGGTCGGCAAGCGCCTTGCCGGCACCTGGACGCCGAGCGACACGCTGTTTGCGATGGGTGCCGGCGTCGATCGCGACAAATGGGGCGAGAAGGTTCCGGCCGATGTCGCCGCAGCCGCCGACGCCGTGCGCGCCAAGATCATCGGCGGCTGGTCGCCGTTTGCCGGCGAGATCAAGGATTCGACTGGCAAGGTTCGCGTCGCCGCCGGTCAGGCGATGACCGACAACGATCTCTACAACTGGGATTGGTCGGTTGAAGGCGTCACGGGCCTGAGCGCCTGACCGATTTCCTTGCCCAACAAGAACCTGGCCGGCATGCCCGGCCAGAGTTGCTCTTCATGACATTCTGGTGCCTTTCCGATGACTGAGACCGCGACACCCTTCTCCGCGCCCCCGGGCACACCGCCTCTGGTGCAACTCAAGGGCATCGCCAAATATTTTCCGGGTGTCGTCGCCAACGAGGATGTCGATCTCGACGTCCTGCCGGGCGAGATTCACGCACTGCTTGGAGAGAACGGCGCCGGCAAATCGACCCTGATGAACATCCTGACCGGCATCTATCAACCCGATGCCGGCGAGATCATCATCGACGGCTATGCCAAGCAGTTCGCCACGCCGCTTCAGGCGATCGCCACCGGTATCGGCATGGTGCATCAACATTTCAAGCTGGTGCAGGCCTTCACCGTCGCCGAAAACATTCATCTCGGCTGGTCGGAAACGCCACGCCGCGCGTCCGCGCAGATCTTGGAAGCACGCACGGCGGCGCTGGCTGCGAAATTCAATCTGCAAACCCGCCCCGACGCCCGTGTCAGCGATCTCTCCACCGGCGAGCAGCAGCGCGTCGAGATCCTGCGCGTCCTGGCAAGGCAGGCCCGCGTGCTGATACTGGACGAACCAACCGCCGTGCTGACGCCGGCGGAAGCCCGCGAACTGTTCAAGGCGCTGCGCGATTTCGTGGCGCAAGGCAACGCCGTCATCTTCATCAGCCACAAGCTCGATGAAGTTCTGGAGATTTCAGACCGCATCAGCATCCTGCGCGGCGGTCGCAAGATCGCCACGGAGAAGACGGCCGACTGCAATCCGCGCATGCTGGCAAAACTGATGGTGGGACGCGACATCGTGCTCGCGGACATGCGGCAACGACCGGCGGGGGCCGCGCCGATCTCGCCCCAGCCGGTGCTGAGCCTCGACAATGTGTCCGCCCTCAATGATGCCGGCGACGAGGCCTTGCATGGGATTTCGCTACAGATCCATTCAGGTGAGATCCTCGGCATTGCCGGCGTGGCGGGCAATGGCCAGCGCGAACTCAGCCAGGTGCTGGCGGGCATGCGGTCGATCAGCGGCGGGCGTATCCTGATCGAGGGAGCACCTGTCGGGCGCAGCAACGCTGCCGCCTTCGTTGAGCGCAGCATCGGCCATATTCCGGAGGACCGCCTGCATAGCGGCCTAGCGCCAGCACTCAGCGTCACCACCAATGCCGTGATGCGCGAATATAAGCACCCTCCAGTCTCATCCGGCGGCGTTTACCGTCCGGGTGCGGCGGCGGCGCTCGCCAAAGAGATTGCGACAGTTGCGGATGTCGCGATTCCGGATTTCGGCATGCCCATCCGCAACCTCTCGGGCGGAAACCAGCAGCGCCTCGTCGCTCGGCGGGAGATGCGTATCGCAAACAAGGTGCTGATCGCCGCCTATCCGAGCCGCGGCCTCGATGTCGGCGCCATCAATACGATGCTGCGCTATATCGTTGAATTGCGCGACGCAGGCGCAGGTATCGTGCTGATTTCCGAGGAACTGGAAGAGCTCTTGAACCTCTCGGATCGCATCGCCGTCCTCTATGAAGGCAGGGTCATGGGGATTTTGGAAAATGACAAGGCCGATATCGACCAGATCGGCCTGATGATGGGCGGCCGCGCCCAAATGCGTGAGGTTGCCTGACATGGCCGCATCCTGGCGTTTCCAGCGCATGCCCTCCGCCTCGCCCGCCATTGCCTTTGGCGCGCGTATCGCCGCCATTCTTCTGGCATTGGTCTTCGCCGGCCTCATCCTGGCTACCACCGGCGCCAACCCGCTGGAGCTTGCCTCGGAAGTGATCGATGCGAGCTTCGGCTCCAGCTTCGGCCTTCAGGATCTCGGTGTTCTTGTGATACCGCTGATTTTGACCGGGCTTTCGGTTGCGGTCGGTCAGCAGATCGGTGTCTGGAATATCGGTGCCGAAGGGCAGTTCTATGCCGGCGCTTTTGGCGCCGCCACGGTCGGCCTCTTCGTGCCCGGACCGCCGGTTGTGATCCTCCCGTTGATGTTCGTTGCCGGCCTTGCCGGCGGCGCTGTCTGGATCCTCATCCCGACGCTCGCTCGCGCCTATGGCAACGTCAACGAGCTGATCACCACCCTGCTCCTCAACTTCGTCGCCATCCTGTTGGTCTTCTACGTCGCCACAAGCGCCTGGCGCGACCGGATGGCGAATTCCGCGACGCGGAGATTGTCGGCCGAAATCCCGGAGTTGTGGGGATCGGTCCATTGGGGCTTTCCGATTGCCATTCTTGCCGCTTTCATCGTCGCGGGCGTGCTGGCCTTTTCGCGCTGGGGTTATGAAGTCCGCCTCGTCGGCTCCAACCCTTCGGCTGCGCACTATGCCGGCATGCCGGCGCGGCGCCATCTCATCACCGTCATGCTGCTCTCCGGTGCGATTGCGGGGCTCGCCGGCATGCTGGAAATCGCCGGCACGGTACACCGTTTGCAGGGCGGCATATCCAACAATTACGGCTATCTCGGCATCATGGTCGCGGTTCTCGCGCGCAACTCCGCTATCGGCGTCATCTTCTCCGCCGCGCTGATGGCCTTCATCCTCAATTCCGGCATCATCCTGCAGACCCAAGGGCTGACGACGTCGGCGGTATTGGCGATTACCGGGCTTATCCTGTTCCTGACGGCGATCGGCGACGAACTCGCCCATTACCGCATCGCCCGCGACAAGGCTTGAAGGGAAACGAGACCATGGAACTTTTGACCGGCCTCCTCACCACAGCCTTCCTCGCCGGCGGGGTGCTGGCGCTTGCCGCTCTCGGCGAAGTGCTTGCCGAACGCGTCGGCGTCGTCAATCTCGGCGTCGAGGGCCTGATGGCGATGGGGGCGATAACGGCAATCGCCACGGTCGCGGCCTTCCCGTCGCCGGCCATCGGCTTCATCGCCGCGCTGGCGGTCGGCGCCGTCTTCGGCATGCTGTTTGCCGCCGCCACCGTTTTGCTGCGCGCCAATCAGGTGCTCTGCGGTCTCGCGCTGACGCTGATGGGCAACGGCATCGCCTCCAGCATCGGCCGCGCCTATTCCGGCATGCCGGCCCGCGCCACCTTTTCTGGGATCGAGATCCCGCTGCTGAGCGATATCCCCTTTCTCGGCAAGGCGTTCTTCTCGCAGAACATCCTTGTCTATCTCATCTACATCATTCTACCGGTGGCGCTGAGCTACATCATGTTCCGCACCCGCCACGGCCTCAACCTGCGCGCCGTCGGCGAAAACCCGGCCGCAGCGGACGCCGCCGGCATTCCGGTCAATCTCATCCGCTTCGCCTATGTCACCGCTGGTTCGGCGCTTGCAGCCGGGGCCGGCGCCTATCTGACGCTCGCCTTCGTTCCCTCCTGGTCCGACGGCGTGATTGCCGGGCGCGGCTGGATCGCGGTGGCTTTGGTGATCTTCGCCGGATACCGGCCGATTCCCGCCGTTCTCTCAGGCCTCCTTTTCGGCCTTATCACAGCGCTGGGCTTCGTCGGCCAGGCGCGCGGCTGGCCGATCGCGCCGGCCTTCCTCTCCATGCTGCCCTATCTCGGCACCATGGCTTTCATCATCGTGCCGGTTCTTGCCTGGCAGCGTATGCGCCGTATCATGGCCGCACCCGCCGCAATCGGCCTGCCCTATTATCGCGATGTCCGCTAGAGTGCGTCATTGGACAAGGAAAAGGAGCGTCGCATGAGCCCATGTTCCGACAAGGCAGCTCTCGATCAATGGTACGCGCTTGAGACGGAAAAGGAGATTCCGTTCGGAGCCTCCACAAACCGTCTTCTTGGCACCAGTCTTACGGTCACTCGCAGCAGCGACGGCGCGGTGATCGTCAAAGCCGAAGGCCGGGAAGAGCCGCTGCCGCTGATCAAGCGCTTCGGCCTCGTCTGGACCACGCTTGGCACCCCACCCGGCGGGCTCTTCGACCTGCCGGAAGCCGATGAGCCGGATCGACGCGTCGTCAATTGCGGCACGGTCGCGGTGCGCGCTTCCGGGCTGAGGATCGTCGAGAATTTCCTCGATCTGGCGCATTTTCCCTTCGTCCACACCGATATTCTCGGCGCCGAGCCGCATACCGAGGTGACGCAGTACAATGTCGAGATCCGCCGCGATGTCGATGAGGTCTGGGCGACCAATTGCCAGTTCTTCCAGCCGCAGGCCGCCCTCTCGGCCAACGAGGGCATCATGACCGATTACATCTATCGCGTCATGACCCCGTTCACGACCCTGCTCTACAAGACCTGCCCGAATGCGGCCAACCGCTGGGACGTGATTTGTCTCTTCGTGCAGCCGCTAGATCCCGACCGCTGCCGCGCCCACCCGGTGATGTTCCTGATCGACGATGTCTCGACGACGACGGAGCTGGTTCATTTCCAGCAGCTCATTTTCCTGCAGGATCGCATCATTCTTGAGAACCAGCGCCCCGTGCTGCTACCGTTGGAACCGCGCGCCGAAATCCCGACACGCGCCGACGCCACCTCGATTGCCTATCGTCGCTGGCTGAAGGAAAAGGGCATCACCTACGGCACGACGATCATGGCCGCCTGAAAGAGAATGCAATGGATTTACGCGGCAAGACGCTGAGCGCATCGGGTTTTCACTCGCCAGAGCGTGGTACCATCGATGTTCTGGACGACGTGCTGATCGAGATCGATGCCGGCGGCGCGATCACCGCCGTTCATCGCCACGGCGATCCGAATTACCGGACCATTCGCGATGCCCGAGAAGCATCGGGCGAACTTGTGACCCTGCCGTCCGGTTCTTACATCCTACCTGGCTTCGTCGATCTGCATGTGCACGCGCCGCAATATCCGCAACTCGGCGATGCGCTCGACGTGCCCCTTGAGGTCTGGCTGCAGAAATACACCTTCCCGCTGGAAGCACGTTATCAGGACGCAGCCTTTGCCCGCCGCGTCTATGGCCTGCTGGTCGAAGACCTGCTTGCCAACGGCACCACAACCGCCCTCTATTTCGCCACCATCCATCAGGAAGCGACGCGGGTACTGGTCGATACCTGCCTCGAAAAAGGCCAACGTGCCCTGATCGGCAAGGTGGCGATGGACAATGCCGAAGAATGCCCTGACTATTATCGCGACCTGTCGCCGGAAGAGGCGCTCGACGGCACGCGGGCATTGATCGACTATGTCCGCGGCCATCCCGACAATGGCGAAGGGCGCGTGCTCCCCGTCGTTACGCCGCGCTTCATTCCCTCCTGTACCGATGCGACGCTGGAAGGTCTCGGCGCCATCGCCAGGGAATGCGGCTGCCATGTGCAGACCCATTGTTCGGAGAGCGATTGGGCACATGGCTATGTCCTTGCCCGACACGGCATGACGGACACGGACAGCCTCGATCGCTTCGGGCTGCTCGGACGCAGGACGGTTCTGGCTCATGCCAATTTCCTGACGGCGAAGGATATGGAAACCGTCAAGGCGCGTGAGGCAGCGGTTGCCCATTGCCCCCTGTCGAACGCCTATTTCGCCAATGCCGTCTTCCCCCTGCGCGCCGCCCTGGAAAAGGGGCTGCATGTCGGTCTCGGCACAGACATTTCCGGCGGCCCGAGCGCGTCGATGCTCGAAAACGCGCGCGGCGCGATCCTCGTCTCGCGGATGCTGCAAAGCGGCGTCGACCCGAAGCTGCCGCCTGCCGCGCGCTCAACCTTCGGCCCGGCACAGATCGATTTCCGCGATGCTTTCTATATCGCCACATCGGGCGGCGGCATTGCACTCGATCTGCCTGTAGGGCAGTTTGCACCCGGCTATCAGTTCGATGCCGTGCTCATCGACACCGAAGCCGAGAAGGGCACCGTCCGGCTGTTCGAAGACCGCGACGAAGGCGAAGGCGTCCTGCAGAAAATCATCTACACCGCATCGAAGCCAAACCTTGCGGCCACTTGGGTCGGCGGCCGCAAGGTCTAAGAGAACAAAGCTTAGGCGGCCTTGGTGATGCGTACCGGCAACGACTTATAAGACGGCGTGCCGCTTTGCTTGTCCTGATAGTCGATCGGGATCAGGCAATTCGCCTCCGGATAATAGGCGGCAACCGAGCCCCGCGCGATATCGTAGGAAATCGCCGTCAACTTCATCTGCCGCTTGCCGCCGGAGGGCAATGCCGTCGAGATCTCGACGAGGTCGCCATGCTCCAGGCCGTTCGCTGCGAGGTCTCCATCGTTCATGAACAGCACGTCGCGCCGGCCGAAGACACCGCGATAGCGATCGTCGAGGCCATAGATCGTCGTATTGTACTGGTCATGACTGCGGATGGTGGCGAGCTTCAGGACGCTCGCGTCGGCAAGCTCCTTGTCCTCGTTGAGGCCCGGAAACAACAGAAACTCCGCCTTGCCCGACGGCGTCTTCCAGACGCGCTCAGTCGGTCCGATAGGCAAACGGAAGCCGCCGGGCACGCGAATGCGCTCGTTGTAGCGCTCGAAATCGGGGAAGACGACCTCGATCTTGTCGCGGATGCGGTCGTAATCATCGACCAGATGCATCCACTCGACCTTGCTGTTGGACAAGGTCGCCTGCGCCATGGCAGCGACGATCGCCGGCTCGGACCGCAACTGATCCGAGGCCGGCTTCAGCTTTCCGCGCGAGGCGTGCACCATCGACATGGAATCCTCGATCGTCACCGATTGCGGGCCTGATGCCTGGATGTCCACTTCCGTACGGCCTAACACCGGCAGGACGATCGATTCCTTGCCGATCAGCAGGTTCGAGCGGTTGAGCTTGGTATTCATATGGACGGCAAGATCGAGCTTGCGCATGGCTTCGGCGCAAAGCTCCGGATCGGGAAGTGCGATGGCGAGATTGCCGCCGAGGCTCAGCAGCACCTTCGACCGTCCCTCCGCCATTGCCTGCATGCCGGCAACCGCGTCATGCCCGTGATGCACCGGCGGTTTGAAACCGAAAGCGCGCTCGATACCGGCCAGCAATGCCGCATTGGGCTTTTCAGTAATCCCGACCGTCCGGTCGCCCTGGACGTTGGAATGACCACGCAGCGGGCAGATACCGGCGCCGGGCTTGCCGAAATTGCCGCGCAGCAGCAACAGATTAGCGATCTGCTGCACATTGTAGGTGCCCTTGGCGTGCTGGGTAATGCCCATGCCGTAGGGAATGATCGTCGCCTTGGATTTGACGTAGGCGTCCGCCACCCGCTCGAGATCGGCACGCGTCAGGCCAGAGACGCGTTCGATATCGGCCCATTCCGTCTGCTTGAGATCGGCGGCCAGCGCGTCGAAACCGTTGGTGTGTTCGGCGATGAAGGCATGATCGATCGCATCCGGCGATACCTCCGCCAGCGCCAGGACCGCCTTCATGATGCCCTTGAGCGCTGCCGCATCGCCGCCGATCTTGACCTGATAATAGGAGGAAGCGATCCGTGTCGAACTGAGCGTACCCATCTCGATCGGGCTCTGCGGATCGGCGAAGCGCTCGAGCGCCCGCTCCTTCAGCGGATTGAAGACGATGATCGGCACGCCGCGCTTCGAGCACTCATGCAGCGTCCCCATCATGCGTGGATGGTTGGTGCCGGGATTATGGCCCATGGAGATGATCAGGTCGCAGTGGTCGAAATCGTCGAGCGACACGGTACCCTTGCCGATGCCGATCGAATTCGGCAGGCCGGTGCTCGTCGCCTCGTGGCACATGTTGGAACAATCGGGGAAATTGTTGGTGCCGTATTCGCGCGCGTAGAGCTGGAACAGGAAGGCGGCCTCGTTCGAAGCCCGCCCGGAGGTGTAGAATTCCACCATATCCGGATCGGGCATGCTGCGCATGACCTCGCCAATCCGGGCAAAGGCTGCCTCCCATTCAATCGGCTTGTAGGTGTCCGTCGCGCTGTCATAGACCAGCGGATGCGTCAACCGGCCGGCATTTTCCAGATCGTAATCGCTCCACTGGAGCAGCTCGGTCACGGTATGCTCGGCGAAGAACTCGGGCGTCACGCGCTTGTTCGTCGCTTCCCACGTCACGGCCTTGGCGCCGTTTTCGCAGAACTGGAAGGTCGAGGTATGTTCCTTGTCGGGCCAGGCGCAGCCGGGGCAATCGAAACCATCAGGCTTGTTGGTGCGAAACAACAGCAGCGGCGCCTCGGTCACATCCATCTGCTCGCGGACGGCTTTTGCGGTGGCTTTAAGCGCACCCCAGCCGCCAGCGGGGCCGCTGTAAGGACGGATACCCGGGACTTCACGTTTCTGCACCATAGCTCGCTCCTTCAACTGTCTTCCAAGACTCCCTCCCCGAGCTTGGATGATTGACGAATATTCTTCGGACGTTAGCGAGTAAAGTGCAATAGATCGATCTCTCGCCGGCACGACAAAAAGGAGGCTCGGGCGATTGGAATTCAGTTCTTGAAAACCAGACAGGTGCCGCCCTGTTGGCGGATCTGGGCGCAAACCTGTTCCGCTTCCGCGCGCGTTTCCCGGCCAATGCGGGCGGCGTAACGGACGCGAAAACCGAAGCTGCCATTGCGCTGGCGCACGATGAGAGGTTTTTCCTTGCTGAGCGGCGCGGCAAGCTTGCTGACATCCTCGAAGAACAGGCGGCGGGCGGCGACGGGCTGAAAATGCTCGGCAAGCTGCACGCCCCAGGGCGCCCAGGGACGCTCCTGCTGCAATGCAACCTGCTTCAGCCGGCGCGTGCCGGCGAGCGCCATGCAGGCCTCCAGAAAAGGTTTGCCCTTGTCGAGCTCTGGTGCTGCGATCTCAGGCGGATCATCCTTCCATTGCTCGACCGTATAAGAGGTGATCGCCGCCACGTAGCTGCGCGTCTCATAGGGAAGGCTACCGGAATTGAGAAAATTCGCCAGACCGTTTTCGCCGGCATTATAGGCCGCGGCCGCAAATCCCAGATTGCCGAAACGGCCACGCAATTCATCGAGATAGACGGCCGCCTTGCCCAGGGCTTCCAACAGATCGTAGCTGTCGCGAACGCCGCGCAATCTCGCCGTTCCCGGCATAAACTGGGCAATGCCCTGCGCGCCCTTCGGGCTGATGGCGTCGGGCCGAAACATGCTCTCGCGCCAGATCAATCGAGCAAGGTAGTCCGGCGGAAGCTTGTTGGCCTGGGCGAAATAGTCGATCGCGTTGCAGAGATCGCGATTGTAGTTTTCCTTGCGGATGCAAAGCGTTTCGCCGGTATCGGTGATGAACGGTCCGGAGATGCAGGATGGCGGCGCGACGCTCCATTCGGGTTGCGCCCTTGCGGGTACAACGACGGACATCAAGACGCCGAACGCAACAACGAAACCTATGGTCCTTCCGACAAAGCCGGGCCAAAGCTGTCTGCCTGCCATTCGTGCGCAACCCATTGGAAACCATCAAATCGCTAGGTGAGCTCTAGATAGCATCGATCCGCGACGACGAAAACCGTAAAGGCTGCAATGACGGCGCCGATGCCATCTATCCGGCAAGCCGGCCGCCGCGCATCGGTGCGGGCACGCCTGTCGTACCGGGGAAGCTGATCGGCAAGCCCCGAAGCACGCGCACGGCCAGGAACGCGAAGCATTCGGCTTCGACGGCATCGCCACGCCAGCCAAACATTTCGGCCCCGATCGGCGTTACGCCGGCACGCGTCTCGAGCATCGACATGATCGTCGGATTGTGGCGGCCGCCGCCACTGACCACCAGCTTCTTCGGACGACGCGGCAGCAGGTCGAGCGCCTTGCCGACAGCCGAAGCCGTGAAGGCGGAAAGCGTTGCTGCTCCATCCTCGATACCGAGCCCATCGGCCATGGAGGCGCCGAAATCGAAGCGATCCAGCGATTTTGGATAGGGAGCGCTGAGATAGGGATGCTCCAAAAGCCTGCCGAGCCTTACCTCATCCACCGTACCCGCCTGACCGAGCGCACCATCCCTGTCCATCTCGCCGAGGCCATGGGATTTGATGAAGTCATTGAGTGGCGCATTGGCCGGCCCGGTGTCGAAGGCAACGAAATTGCCCTCTCCATCCGACCAGGTGATGTTGGCGACGCCACCGAGATTGAGGATGGCCGTGTCATCGCCAGTGCCCGCGCTGCGCAGCAAAGCGGTATGATAGGCGGCGGCCAGCGGCGCACCCTGACCGCCCGCCCGCACGTCGGCGGAACGAAAATCATAGGCGACCTTTGTGCCGAGGATGGAATGCATCAGCTCACCGTCGCCGAGCTGGCGCGTGTCGCCGAGGCGATCCTTCTGCGGCGCGCGATGCAGCACGGTCTGACCATGGAAGCCGACCACGCCGATATCGGCCATGGTTAGGCCAAAGCCTTCGACAAGCTCCTTGACCGCCGCCGACTGCGCGCGCGTCAATGCCTCCTCGGCCTCCTTGAAAATCTCCGGCTCCGGCCCATTGAAATTCCACACCCTTGCCTGCGCCAAGGTCTCTTCCAGCAGCCGCCTGATCCAGTCCGGATAGGGTGCCAGCGCATAGGGGCCGAATTCTGCGATCCGCTCGCCGTCCGTCTTGATCAAAGCGACATCGATATTACCGTCGAGAACGGTTCCGGTCATCAGACCGACTGCCCAGATTGGTTCCATGATCAAGCTCCTAGGCTCTATTGATAAGATCGCCGACGCTCTGGCGAAGCGTCAGGATCCCGCTGTCGAAATGGCGGGTCGGATGAATGCGGTTGGTGAGCAGGGTCCAGGCCCTGCCCTTGTCGAAATCGATCCAAAGGCCGGTTCCAGTAAAGCCGGTATGACCGATCGTACCCGGCGAGCATAGCCTGCCGCCGGACCAGTCATCATAAGGGCGCTCCCAGCCATGGGTGCGCGTCGCCGACAGAGGCGTCCGCATCAGGGCGATCGAATGTTTGGCGGCTCCAGTTCCAGTCAGCAAGCCCTCAGCGAAATCGAGGATCGAAGCAGCCGTTCCGAAGAGGCCGGCATGACCGGCCCCCTCCAGCGCCGAGCAATTGTCGTCATGGACCTCGCCCGAGAGCACGCGATGACGCCAAGTGCAGTCTTCCGTCGCGGCCGCCTGATCGGGTTTGGCCGAGAAGGCGAAGCCTGGACCGGCGTCCATATCGCGGATTGTCTGCCCGGTCAGGCGCTCCAGTGCGAAGCCGAGCAGAATGAAGTTGATGTCGGAATAGACAGGCGACCTGGCCCGCCATTCACGCTGCAGGATGAAAGCGCGCAGCAGATCGGGAGACTGTCCATAGGTGTAAAGCGGCTCGACAGCGGGGAAAGGCGTCTGGTGGCCGAGGCACTCTCGGAAAGTCACCTTCCGCTCCCAGGCCGAGGCATCATATTGGCGCAGGTCCGGCAGCAGCGTAGTCAGCGGCGCGTCGAGATCGATCGTGCCTGCCTCAGCCAAAGCCAGAATGCGCGGTGTCGTGAAGATGACCTTTGTCAGCGAGGCGAGATCGAACCATGTGTCGGTCAGCATCGGCCGCGTGACCGGAATCTTCTGCGCCGAGCCGACGGCTCGGACCATGCGGCCGCCATCAAGATCGACAATGCCGAGCACGCCGCCGGGAACTCGTCCGGCCGCAACGGCGGCCTCGACAGGGGCGAATGCCTGGTCGAAGCGCAGTGCCAAGTCCGTTTTCCCCGCTGCCGTCATGTCGTCTCCCCGCCGTCTCTCTCACGCTTCCGCCTGGGCCATATGATCCGCGGCGAACCGGCGCCATTCGGGTGCGTCCGGCTCGAAGCCCAGCGGGCGCACCAGAGACGGAACCTGGCGCGTATCCAGCGCAAAATTCTCCCGCCGGCGCTCGACCGACGGAACGGCCGAGATCAACCGCCTGGTATAGGAATGCTTCGGCTCAGACAGCACCGAAGCGGCATCGCCGATTTCAACAATCTGTCCGGCATAGATCACGGCGATCCTGTGCGCAATCCGCTCCACTACCGCCATGTCATGCGAGATGAACAGATAGGCGAGACGATATTCGCGCTGCAATTCGATCAACAGGTCCAGAACCTGCGCCTGCACCGAGACATCCAGCGCCGAGACGGCTTCGTCCAGCACGAGAACGGACGGATTCAGCATCAGCGCCCGCGCGATGCACAGCCTCTGGCGCTGCCCGCCGGAAAACTCATGCGGATAGCGCTCAAGACTGTTTTCGGGCAGGCCGACACGCTTCAGCAGCATGACCATCCTGTCGCGCGTCTCGCCGGAAGTGCGGCCACCAGCAGCGATGACGGGTTCAGCCAGAATACTGTCGACACGAAGCCGGGGATTGAGCGAGGCGTAGGGATTCTGGAACACCATCTGCACGGCGCTCGTCCGATTAGCATCTCCATCGGAACTTGCCGTGAATGTGCCGCGCGTCGATTTTACCAGCCCAAGGATTGCTCGCGCGGTGGTGGATTTTCCCGAGCCACTTTCACCGACGATCGCCAACGTCTCGCCGGGCAGCAGATCGAAATCGACACCCTCGACCGCATGCACAGCGCCGGTCGAACGGCGAAAGAAACTGCCCGTTACGGGAAAGCGAACCGTCAGTCCTTCCACCTTTAACGCTGGCGCAGGCTCAGCTATCTCGTCGCGGCTAAAATCCGACCGCGCCGCGCGGCCAGCCGAAAAGTGTGGGACGGAATGAAGCAGATGCTGCGTATAGGGATGGGTGGGTCTGTCGAGGATCTGGTTCAGCTCTCCCTGCTCGACGGCCTGGCCGGCCTGCATCACCATGATCTTGTCGGCAATGCCGGCAACGAGGCCGATATCGTGGGTGATGAAGATTATCGACATGCCGGTCTCGCGCTTCAGTTCGGCGAGCAGCGCCATGATCTGCGCCTGCACCGTTACGTCCAGCGCCGTCGTCGGCTCGTCGGCGATCAGGAGACGCGGGCTGCAGGCGAGCGCGGTCGCGATCATCACCCGCTGCAGCATGCCGCCGGAGAGCTGGTTCGGGCAATATTTCAGCCGCCGCCCGGCGTCAGGGATACGAACGCGATCCAGCGCATCCTTTGCGGCTACTCTTGCCTGCTTGCCAGTCAGCCCGCGATGAAGGCGGAAAGACTCCTCGATCTGCGTGCCGATGGTCAGCACCGGATTGAGCGAGGTCATCGGCTCCTGGAAGATCATGCCGATTTCGGCGCCACGGATCTTTGTCAGCTCCGCTTCCGTCGCTGTCGTCAGGTCGAGAATGCTGTTGTCGGCGCGCTTCAGCCTGATCGAGCCACCGACAATGCGACCTCCGCCGAAATCGACGAGGCGGTTGATCGACAGTGCGGTGACCGATTTTCCCGAACCGCTCTCGCCGACGATCGCCAGCGTCTCGCCAGCGGCAAGATCGAAGCTGACGCCACGGACGATCCTGTTGGCTTGCGGATTGCGCCCGAAGCCCACGTCCAGATTGGAGACGGAAAGCAGAGGGTTCACGGATTTACCCTCCGCATTTTCGGATCGAGGATATCGCGCAGGGCATCACCGAGCAGATTGAAGCCGAGGATGCTGATCATGATGGTGATGGCGGGGAAGATCAGCAGCCAGGGGGCGGTTTCCATCAGATTGCGGCTGTCGCTCAGCATTAATCCGAGCGAAGACGCGGGCGGCTGCGTGCCGAGACCGAGGAAGCTCAAGCCGGCCTCGGTCAAAAGCGACCACGCCAGCGCCAGCGTGATCTGCACCGTCAGCGGTGCGACGAGGTTCAACAGCAGGTGCCGCGTCAGGATATAGCGCTTGCTGCTGCCGAAAGTCCGGGCGGCATCGACGAAATCGCGCGCTTTCAGCGAGAGCGCCGGGCCACGCACGACGCGGGTGAAGATCGGCGTATAGACGATCGCGATGGCTGCGACGCTGGTCCAGGTACCGGGTCCGACGATGGCGATGATCAGCAGAGCAAGAAGGATGGCCGGAAAAGCCAGGAGCACATCCATCATCCGCATGATCACCCCGTCCCAGCGCTTTCCGAACCAGGCGGCGGTCAAGCCCAACACGGTGCCGATCAGGCTCGCGAGCGCAACGGAGAGGAAGGCGACGGTGAAGGACTCGCCGATCCCGTTCATCAACCGGCTTGCGACATCGCGGCCGAAGAGGTCGGTGCCCATCCAGTAGACCGCGTTCGGCGAATGCAAGCGGTCGATCCTGTTCTGCGTCAGCGGATTGTGTGGCGTCAGCCCCAGCATGCCGAAAACGGCAAGCACGAAAAAGATCAGGACGATCACGCCGCCGATCCGGCCGCTCGTGTGCCCGAAAATGGCCCTGACGATACGCATCAACCCTCTCCCAGACGAACGCGCGGATCGAGCGCGACATAGGCGAGGTCAACGAGAAGATTGACGACCATGAAGTTGAAGGCGATGAACAAGACGCTGCCCTGCACCAGCGCGTAGTCACGCTGCAGGATGGCATCGAGCACCATGCGTCCAAGGCCCGGCAGAGCATAGATCTGCTCGACCAGAACGGCTCCGCCAAGCAGATAACCGAACTCAACACCGCTCAACGTCACCACCGGAATGAGCGCATTCGGCAGCGCATGCCGCCAGATAACACCCCGCGCCGGCACGCCGCGACTGCGGGCGGTGCGGACATAGTCATCGCTCAAAACATCGAGCATGGCGGAGCGCACGACGCGCGTGACAGACGCCGCAAAGGCAAAACCAAGCGTCAGCGCCGGCAGGATCATCTGTCCGAGATTGCCGAGCGGGTCCTGCCAGATCGGCGTGAACGCGCCCATGGTCGGCAGAACGCCAAAGCCCGCCGAGAGCGCATAGATGATGAGAAGGCCGAGCACGAAATTCGGGGTGGACTGCCCGACCATGGCGGCGATACGCACCAGGAGATCGGACAATTTCTCGTTTCGTGTCGCAGCAAAGACGCCCGCCGGCAGGCCGATCAGGAGCGCAATGACCATGGAGAGCAGCGCCAGCTCAAGGGTCAGCGGAAACCGCTCGAGAATGATATCGAGCACCGGCTTTCCGTAAGTGACGGAGAGGCCGAGATTGCCCTGCAGCAAGCCGAACAGCCAGCGCCAATATTGTACGAACCATGATTGGTCGATGCCGAAATAGGCGGCGAGTGCCTGCCGCTGCTCCGGCGTCAGCAGGCCCGCATTGGTTCCCAGCATCGCCGTGATCGCGTCGCCCGGCACCAGCCGGATGGCGATGAACACGAGGACGGACACCCCCAACATGATCAGCGGGAATGTCATCAGCCGGCGTGCCAGATACCCCATGAAACGTCCTCTAGAACAGGCTTTCCATCACTGGATGGAGACTTTGCTGAGACCGAAGAGCGAGCCCGTCGGCGTCGGCACGAAGCCCTGAACGTTCTTCTGCTCGGCTGTGTAGCCATAGGCGGTGTAGAGCCAAATCCAGGGCGACACCTCGGCGATGTGCTTTTCGAAATCGGCAAAGATCGCCTTGCGCTTGGCCGGATCGGTCTCGACACGACCCTTCTGCATCAGACTATCAAGCGTATCGTCGATATAGTTCGCCACCTTCTGCAGGTTGCCAGTCTTCGTCCAGTAACGGTTATACATCGTATAGGGATCGGCGCTGCCGCCATTGAGCGCGACCGCCATGTCGAAATTGCCCTTCAGCCAGGCATCGACATAAACGTTGAGCTCCATCACTTTGATGTCGAGCTTGATGCCGATTTCGGCAAGCTGGGACTGGATGACCTGCGCTTCGGCCGTCGCGGTCGGCGGCTCGCCGGTCGCAGCGATCACGGTTGCAGAAAAGCCGTTGGCAAAGCCGGCGTCGGCCATCAGCTTCCTGGCTTTTTCGACATCGCGCTTGTAGCAGAAGAGCTGGCTCGGATCGGTCGCGTAGAGCGGCATGGTCAGCGGACCCGTGACCTTGCCCTCACCGAGCGCCGCCGTATCCATCACATCCTGCCGGCCAATGGCGCAGGAGATCGCCTGACGTACGGCGAGTTGATCCATCGGCTTATGCGAGGGGTTGAGCTGCAGGACGTTGTAGGAAAGACCGGGCGTTCGGGTCAGTTGCAGCTTCGGCTCCTTGGGAACGAGCGTTGCCACCAGCGGGTCGTTCAGCAGCGCGAAATCGATCTGGCCGGTGCGCAGCGACGCCAGGATCGCCGTCTCATCCGGCAGGACGCTGATATTGATGCCATCCACACCGACCGTGCCGCCGGCCCAGCCCTTGTTGGCGCTCAGGACTTCCTTGGAATTCGGAACCCAGCTGTCGAGCTTGAACGGACCGGAACCGATCGCCTTCGTACCGATCGAACCGGCGGTGATTTCGCTGGCCGGAACGATAGAGGCGTTGAGGCTGGTCATCGCCGTCAGGATCGGAACGTCCGGCTGCGATAGGTGAAAGACAACGGTCGTTGCATCAGGCGTATCGATGCTGGCGATCGACAGGAAATTTGCGCGGGCGACAGCGGCAGTTGCCTGATCGAGAATGCGCTGGAACGACGCTTTCACGTCGGCCGAGGTGACCGCAGCACCGTTCTGAAACTTCGCGTTCGCGTTGAGCTTAAAGGTCAGCTCCTTGCCGTCGGGCGAAAACTGCCAGCTATCGGCAATGGCCGGTACGATCTGCAAATTGCCATCGAGCCGGACGAGTGGCTCATAAATCAGCTCCAGCAGGCGGATCGAGGAAAAGGCCGTCTGCTTGTGCGGATCGAGCCCTGTCGCATCCTGCGACCATGCCATGCGCAACGTTGCCGCATGCGCCTGCGCAGAGATCGCCGCGATGCCGAGACCGGCCGCCAATGCGACACACGATATCAATCTGACTGGAAAATACCTTTTCATTCTTTTTGCCCCCTGAGCTTGCTACCCCAGCCGATTTTGGCCATTTCTTTATGCTTGCGATATCACTTCATGCAGTCTTCGCACTGATCGCCTTGCGCAGAAAGCCACCAGCGTTTTGCAACGCCGCGCGGGCTTCTTCAATGCCCATTCCGGTAATTTCCATCAGAATGGCGAGTTTGACATCATTGCCCGTCTGGTCGAGCACGCGGCGCGCATCCCCCTGGGTGCAGCCCGTCGCCTGCATGACGATCCTGGTGGCGCGGGCAACCAGCTTCTTGTTGCTCGCATGTACGTCGACCATCAGGTTCTGATAGCTCTTGCCGATGCGGATCATGCTTGCCGTCGTCAGCATGTTGAGAATGAGTTTTTGCGCCGTGCCGGACTTCAACCGGGTCGATCCCGTCAGGATTTCCGGGCCGACGACGGGAGAAATCGCCAGATCGGCAATGCCGGCGATGACGGAGTTGGGATTGCAGGAGAGAGCGACGGTCACGGCGCCGATGCTCTTCGCATAGTTCAGCCCGCCGATCACGTAAGGCGTCCGACCGCTGACGGCGATGCCGACGACGACATCCGAGGCTGTCAGCTTGATATCCTGCAAAGCCTGACGGCCCTGCTCCGGATCGTCCTCGGCGCCCTCGATCGAGTTCTGCAATGCCTCGGGACCACCGGCGATCAGGCCAATCACCATATCGGGCGGCACGCTGAAGGTCGGCGGGCATTCGGATGCGTCGAGAACGCCAAGCCGGCCGCTGGTGCCGGCACCCATATAGATCAGCCGCCCACCCTTCTGGAAGGCAGCCACGATCTGGTTCACCGCGGCGGCGATCGCCGGAATGACCTTTTCGACCGCCGTCGGAACGGTCTGATCCTCATAATTGATTTCGCGCAGGATATCGAAGGTCGGCAACAGGTCGATATGCATCGTGTTGGGATTACGACCCTCGGAAACCAACTGCTCCAGTTCGGATATCAACCTCTGCTCTGTCATGGACCTGTTCTCGAAATTCTGCGTCGCTATCAATGGATCGGAGATGGCGAGCTCGATCGATAGCGATCGGACCAGCCGCAGCAGCCGTTAAATTTTCCACGCAACAAAACGCTCGACATCAGCTCAGGCGGCCGGCCTCTTCGGCTTCGTTCTCCGCCCATTCCCTGTTTACCTTCGTTAAGATTATGTCCATTTATTCCGTTCGTCAATTGCAAAAGGAATAAAATATTCCATTCTCAGCGTGAGAAATCCGGCGTCAATGCATCGCTCTTTCAACGGCTGGAGGCCGCCTTCCTGGCGAGAATGATGGCGCCAGAGACGGCATCGCCATCAATGGGCTTGAGGCGGCGGCGAACATCCGGCGCCAGCCATGGTTCAAGCGGACTGGAGAGACCGCCGAGCAGGGATACGCGCGGTGCGCCCTTGTCGAAGAGCGTTCGGATCAGCGTGTCGATATGCTCGGCAGCACTTTGGACGATGCGCCGCCCGGCGGCATCTCCCTGATCGGCGTGGCGCATGACCATGGGCGCCAAGGCGGCGTAATCGGTAGCGGAAGCGCGATCCATCCAGGCAACCGCTTCCATCGGATCCTGCTGAAACCGCTGCATGATTTCGGCCAGCAACGCCGTCTTTTCGTAACGGCCATCATGGGCGCGCAGCGCAAGCTGCACGGCCTTCAGTCCGAGCTCCGCCCCACTGCCCTCGTCGGAGATCGGAAAACCATAACCGCCGACCCGCAAACGGCGACCCTCAGCGAAACCGAGACCGATCGATCCCGTTCCGGCAATCACGATCGCGCCGTCACGCCCTGAATGAGCGCCGAGGCAAGCCCCTTCGCCGTCACTGACGAAATCGATACTGGCAAAGGGATGTTTTATCGCCCGCAATGCCTCAAGCGCGCCCTTACGCCCGATCCCGGCAAGCCCGACGCCCACATGGACCCGCCCAACTTCATTTGACCCCAGGCCGGCTTCCTCAATCGCGGCACCGAAGGCCCTGGCAATCGAAGCCCAGGCCTCCTCTATGCCGAGCCGCGTCGTTGCGGGGCCGGAGAGGCCCTGCCCCAAGATGCTTCCGTCCGCATCTTCGATACGGGCACGGCAGCCGGTGCCGCCGCCGTCGATGCCAAGGAAATAGTTAGTATCCGTTTCGGCGCTCATGACGTCAGCCGCTCGATGTCTGCGCCACAGAGGCGGAGCTTGCGATCCAGTTGCTCATAGCCGCGGTCGAGATGATAAACGCGGTTGACGATGGTTTCGCCCTCCGACACCAGTGCCGCCAGCACTAGCGAAACGGAGGCGCGCAGATCGGTTGCCATTACTTGCGCACCTCGCAAAGACGTTCCTCCGCGCACCAGCGCCGTCGTGCCTTGCAATTTGATGTTCGCGCCAAGGCGAATCAGCTCGGGAACATGCATGAAGCGGTTTTCGAAAACTGTCTCGCGGAACAGAGAGGCACCCTCGGCGCAGCAGGCAAGCGCCATGAACTGCGCCTGCAGATCCGTCGGAAAGCCCGGATAGGGCTCGGTGGTGATGTCGGCACCCTTGAGCGGACTATCCCTCGAAACCACAAGACCGCGGTCACTCGGCCAGATGCTGACACCCATGGCTTCCAACATCTGCACGACGGAGGCCAGGTTCTCGAGCCGGGCGTGGATCAGTTCGAGCTGTCCGCCGGTGATGGCGGCCGCCACGGCATAGGTGCCGGCTTCGATCCGGTCGGGTATGCCGTGATGCTTTGCAGGACGCCAGCTCGTGCCGCCGTCGATCAGAATGCGATGCGTGCCTGCGCCCTCGATCCTGGCTCCCATGACGCCGAGGCACGCGGCAAGATCGGCTACTTCCGGCTCACGCGCCGCATTCAATATCTCCGTCTCGCCCTTGGCGGCACAGGCTGCCATCATCGCGGTCTCGGTTGCGCCGACCGAGGGAGAACTCAGAACGATCCGCGCACCCTTCAGCCCCTTTGGGGCCGATGCGACGATCAGACCGTTCTCGATGGCGATATCGGCACCAATCGTCGCCAGCGCCTTGATATGCATATCGACCGGTCGCGCACCGATGGCACAGCCGCCGGGCAGCGACACGCGGGCATGGCCGAAGCGCGCCAGCAGCGGCGCAAGCACCAGCACCGTCGCCCGCATCCGCCGCACGGTGTCGTAAGAGGTTTCCTTCGAGACGATGGCGCTCGCATCGATCGTGGTGCCATGTGCCGAGCGGGTCACTGCGGCCCCATGAAGCGAGATGACGCCGAGCATGTTCTCGACGTCGGTCACGGCCGGCAAGTTGGTCAATTCCAGCGGATGTGGACTCAGCAGCGCTGCCGCGATCTGCGGCAAGGCGGCATTCTTGGCGCCGGCAATCGTCACCGCACCCTGCAGCCGTCGTCCGCCCGATATCCGTAATCTGTCCATGATATGAAACCCGCCAAAGAAAGGGGCGAAGGAGCCGACGATAGTGCATCCGACTCTCATTCAAGACTATTCGGTCATTCCACTGTGTCAATGTTGTTTGGAATTTTTTATTCCAATTGTTTATGCTAACCTCAGCGGGCGGCTGGCCGAAAGCATGGCTGTCCGTTTCCGGCCGAATGCTATCTTTTGGCTCGACCGTATCGATGCATGAACCGGCCTCCATGGCCTGAAGGGGCGGATGTCTATCTTAAAGAAAATCAGCGCTAAGCTCGAGGTCATGGCGCCGGCCGACCGCCAGATCGGGCAGTTCATCGTCGAAAATCCCGACCAGATGCTGCGCCTGTCATCCGCCGCCCTTGCCGCCGAGACCGGCCGCAGCCAGTCGAGCGTTGTCAAATTCAGCCAGAAGCTCGGTTATGCCGGCTATCAGGAGCTGAAGCTTGCCGTCAGCGAGGCCAAGGCACAGGAATGGCAGGCTCCGGCCGGCATGATCCATGGCACGATCGAAGTAGATGACGGCTATCTGACGATCCTGCAGAAATTGCTCGGCAGTAAGCTGCAGGCCATGCAACAGACCATTGCGGTCAACAACGAGCTGGATATCGGCCGGGCGCTGAAGGCGTTGCACGAAGCCCGGCGCATTCATCTCGCCGGCGTCGGCGCATCGTCGCTGGTGGCGCGCGACTTTTCCTACAAGCTGATGAAGCTCGGGCGCATTGTCCTGCATGATAGCGACAGCCATGTGCAGATGGCCAATGCCTCGACGCTCGGCCCCGACGACCTGCTCTTCGCCCTCTCCTATTCCGGCGCCAGCATCGAAACGCTGAGGATTGCCGAACTCGCCAGCCAGCGGGATGCAACCGTCATCGCCGTCACCGGCCTCCAGGACAATCCCCTCACCCGCGTCGCCGCTATCCGCCTTTACACCGTCGGCGATGAAGACCGCGTCCGCTCGTCGGCGATCACGGCACGCGACGCGCAATTGATGCTGACCGATCTGCTGTTCATCCTGCTGATACAACGGCAGCCCGACGCCCATGACTATGTCCACAACAGCGAAGCGGCCGTCTCAGTGCTAAAGGCCAAGCACCTGTCCTAGCCGCGACTGGAATCCGGTAAACAGGCCGTGACGAGAGCGATACGACCTGTACTCCACCTTCACTAGGCCATAGCTTCCAGCTCCCATTGCAATCCATGCGGAGAGAATCAGATGGACCTCGGTCTCAGCAATAAAGTCGCCCTGGTTACCGGCGGCTCGAAGGGCATCGGCTATGCCTGCGCCCGCCTGTTCCTGTCCGAGGGCGCACGAGTCGGTATCTGCTCGCGAGCGCAAGCCAATATCGACAAGGCGCTGTCCGGCCTGCCCGGCGCCCATGGCTATGCCGCCGACCTGACCTCCGATAAGCAAGCCCTTGACGTCGTCGACAGGATCGAGAGCGAAATCGGCCCCATCGACATTCTCGTCAACAGCGCCGGCGCCGCCACACGAACACCGGCTTCTGACCTCACGCCTGCGGCCTGGCGCGACGCGATGGATGCAAAGTATTTTTCCTATATCAACGTGCTCGATCCGGTCATCAAGCGCATGGCCGCTCGCGGCTCGGGCACCATCGTCAACATCATCGGCAATGGCGGCAAGATCGCCTCGCCTGTTCATCTCGCCGGCGGAGCCGCCAACGCTGCGCTGATGCTCGCAAGCGTCGGGCTTGCCAATGCCTATGCCAGCCAGGGCGTCCGCATTGTTGGCCTCAATCCGGGCCTGACCGAGACGGACCGGGTAGCCGAAGGTCTGAAAGCATCCGCGAAGCTCGCCGGCTCCACCGAGGAAGAGGCGCTCGCCGATGCGCTCAAGCGTATTCCCATCGGCCGCATGGCAAGCCCCGACGATATCGCCAACGTTGTCGCCTTCCTGAGTTCATCCAAGGCGAGCTACGTCACCGGCGTCGTCATCAGCATGGATGGAGCGCAGGTTCCGACGGTGGTCTGACGGAGCAGGCATCGGGCGCCCTTCTATGCCGCTGACTGCCAATCGAGCCCAATATCGAGTGTCGGCGCGCTATGCGTCAGCCAGCCGACGGAAATGAGATCAACGCCGGATGCGGCAACGGCGGCGGCAGTTGATGGCGTGATGCGGCCCGACGCTTCGGTAATCGCCCGGCCGGCGACGATGCCCACAGCATCGCGAAGCTGGTCGGGTGCCATATTGTCGAGCAGCACGGCGTCAACACCCTCCGCCATCGCCTCGCGGAGCTGGTCAAGCGTGTCCACCTCAACCTCGATCTTGACCATGTGGCCGACGCCGGCCTTGGCCCGGCGGATCGCCTCGATGACGCCGCCGGCGATCGCCACATGATTGTCCTTGATCAGTACTGCATCGTGGAGCGCAAAGCGGTGGTTCATGCCGCCGCCGGCCCGCACGGCGTATTTCTCCAGCGCCCGCAGCCCCGGTGTCGTCTTACGGGTGCAGACGATCGACGCTTTCATGCCGTTGATCGCCTCGACGATGCCGGCCGTCACCGTGGCAATGCCGGAGAGATGGCCAAGGAAATTCAGCGCCGTCCGCTCCGCCGTCAGGAGACCACGAGACGGACCTTCGATCGTTGCAATCACGTCGCCGGCCGCGACCTTGGCGCCGTCGTGAAGATGGCGGGTCATGACGATGCTGGGATCGACGAGCTGGAAGGCCAGCTCCGAGGCATCGAGACCGGCGACCACGCCCGGCTGGCGGGCCAGCATGGCGACCGTGGACCGATGATCCTCGGGAATGACGGCCGCGGAAGTAATATCTCCGGCAAGGCCCAGATCCTCCAACAGAGCGTTGCGGACCAGCGGCTCAACAATGAGGCGCGGAAGAGGGACGAGAGTCATGTCAGGCGCTCCTGGCGAAGGAATAGGGAATGACGGATCGGGCGATGTCCAAAGCGTCGGTGAGGCGCATCATCCGGCGCTGCGCATGTTGCTGCTTCAGAGGGAAATCCGTGCGGGCATGAGCACCGCGCGATTCCGTGCGCAGACTGGCGAAGACGGCGATCAATAGCGCCACAATGGCCGGATCGGCGGCCACATTGTCGCTTTCGGCAAGCGGCAGCAGTGCGGCAATCGCACCATGGATGGCGCCGGCATTGCGAAGCACGCCGAGATGCCGTGAGACGATCGGACGCACAAGCGAAGCATCCGGAGCCGCAAGGCATGATTCCTCCGACAGCGGCGCTGTCGGGCGCGTGGGCACGCCGCCAATCTCCTGTGCTGCGCGCATGCCCATGACAGCGGCCTCCAGCAATGAGTTGCTGGCAAGCCGATTGGCGCCATGCAGACCCGTGGATGCGGCCTCCCCTGCCACCCAAAGGCCGGGGACAGAACTGCGGCCATTTCCATCCGTCGCGACACCGCCCATGTGATAGTGAACCGCCGGGCGTACGGGAATAAGCTCACAGGATGGATCGATGCCCGCTTCCCGGCAGAGCGCATCGATCACCGGGAAGCGGACGACAAAACGGTGGCCAAGCGCGTCACGGGCATCGAGGAAGACGCGTCCGCCCCGGGCGATTTCCGCACTGATGGCGCGAGCAACGACATCGCGCGGCGCCAACTCCGCACCCGGAACCTGCGCCATGAAGCGCTCGCCTTTTTCATTGACAAGCAAGGCCCCCTCGCCCCGCACGGCCTCGCTGACCAGCGCCAGCGGCCTGCGGCGGGAATCGAGTGCGGTCGGGTGGAACTGCACGAATTCCATATCGGCCAGAAGCGCCCCGGCTCTTGCGGCAAGCGCGATCCCCTGGCCAAAATTGCCCATAGGATTGGTCGTTGCATCGAAGAGACCGCCGACGCCGCCCGTGGCCAGAAGCACCCGGGATGTCGGCAGGATCACCAACCCCTTCGGCGTTGCGCAGAGCAGGCCGCTGATCTGGCCTCCGTCCAGAAGCAACCGGCGGGCTTCGCACCCCTCCAGCACGGTGATCGACGGCGTGCGGGCGACAGCCTGCACCAGCGCGCGGACAATCGCAGCACCCGAACCATCGCCCTCGGCATGCACGATGCGTCGGCGCGAATGCGCGGCCTCAAGGCCAAGCGACAGGCTGCCCCCGCTATTCCGGTCGAAGCGGACGCCCGCCCGTTCCAGGGAGGCAATCGCCGCCGGTGCTTCGGCGATGATGCTTGCGGCGACGGCCGGATCGCAAAGCCCGTCGCCGGCGGCAAGCGTGTCGGCAAGATGCAGCTCCGCGCTATCGTCTTCTCCCATGGCGGCGGCGATGCCACCCTGCGCCCAGGCACTCGATGTCTCTCCACCGAGCGCCGCGCGGGTGACAATAACAGTGGGCTGCGGCGCCAAGGTCAGCGCCGCCATCAGTCCGGCAAGACCGCTACCGACGATGACAACGCGGCCTGAGAGATCGTGAAGAATCTCGGTCATATCGCCAACATCCTCTCGACGGCACGACGCGCAGCGACGGCAATTGCCGGGTCGACAGTGACTTCGTGCTGGTTTTCCTCGAGCGCCTTGCGGATATTGCCGAGCGTGATGCGCTTCATATGCGGGCAGAGATTGCAGGGCCGGATGAACTCGACATTCGGGTGATGCACGGCGACATTGTCGCTCATCGAACATTCGGTGAGGAGCACCACGCGCGCCGGCTGCTTGTTGCCGACATAGTCCGACATGACGGCGGTGGAGCCAGCGAAATCGGCTTCCCTCACGACATCAGGCGGGCATTCCGGATGGGCAAGCACCGTTACGCCGGGATAGTTTTCGCGAAGCTGGTGGATGTCATCGGCGGTGAAAAGCTCGTGCACCTCGCAATGCCCATGCCAGGCGATGATCTCGACATTGGTCTCGCGCGCCACGTTCTGCGCCAGATATTCGTCCGGGATCATCAGCACCTTGGGAACACCGAGCGATTCCACCACTTGGCGGGCATTGCCCGACGTACAGCAGATATCGGAGGCCGCCTTCACTGCGGCGGAGGTGTTGACGTAGGTGATAATGGGAATGTCGGGATGGGCCTGGCGCAGCAGTGCGATATCCGCCGGCGTGATCGAATCCGCCAGCGAACAGCCGGCAGCCATGTCGGGGATCAGCACGGTCTTTTCCGGATTGAGCAGCTTGGCGGTCTCGGCCATGAAATGCACGCCAGCGAGCACGATGATATCGGCATCCACATCGATCGCCTTACGGGCAAGCGCCAGGCTGTCGCCGACAATATCGGCGACGCCGTGGAAGATCTCCGGCGTCTGATAGTTATGGGCGAGGATGACGGCGTTGCGACTGTGTTTCAGCTCGAGGATAGCCTCGACATCGTCCTGAAACGTCATCCATTCGGCTTTGGGAATGACGCGGCTGACGCGATCATAGAGGGAGGATGCGGATACGGGGGAATTCATGACCGACTCCTTATTATACTCACTTTGAGCATATTATGAGCAAGTAGATATTCTCGATGTGAGCATATGTCAATTGCGGGAGAGCGGTAATTTCGTTCCGGCGAGTTCGCGTTCTTCACGGATGGCATGACGGAAGCGGAAGAGCTTGGCCGGGCGACCGCCTGTCTCGCTTTCGGTGCCGCCGGTTTCCTCCACCAGGTCCTGCTGCTCGATGAGGCGACGGAAATTTTGCTTGTGCAACGTCAGTCCCGCCAGCGCCTCGACGGTGCGTTGCAGTTGCAGGAGGGTAAAACTCTCGGGCATGAGTTCGAAGACGACGGGGCGATATTTGATCTTTGCCCTCAGCCGCGCCATGCCGGTTGCGAGGATGCGCCGATGATCGGCGAACATCGGGCGGCCAAACCGGACCGGCTCAGCACATCCGGCCTCCTGAACGAGGCCAGCTTCGTAAAGAAGTTCGTAGCGCTGCAGCACCAGATCTTCATTCCAGGCTGCGCCATCGAGCCCGAAGGCATAATCTGCGCGGCGGCGGCGCGGATCGCATTTGCCGCCATCGCTGTCGATCCAGTCACCCAGTCGGGCGGCAATATCATCGATGATGGCCGGACGGCCGTTGCGGTGATCTTCCCATGGGAAATATTCGTACCAGCCATGCCAACCCGACAGGCCAGTACCCGAAGCAGCCTGCTCGCGCACAAGGCCGAGATAACTGATCGAGATCGTTCGCCCGCCCAGGATTTCGTTGTTCCGGTCGCGGTCGGCAAAGGTATAGAGCTGCTCGAGATAGCCGACCGGATGCGCCGTCTGTTCCTGCACCCATTCGCGAAGCCCGCTTTGCAGCGTCCGGTGCCCGAGCTCGAACGGTCCGGACGGTAACACTTCGCCGGAGCGCACTGTCATAACCCGCGGCTCGTGGCCGGTGACAGCCGTCAAAACCGCAATCAGTTCCGCGTGCGCAAGCCCGATGGTCAAGGAATCTCCTTATCTTGCCTTACCAATACTTTGTCGCACGAAGAGCAGCCGAAGCCAAACGCTCAGCACCGATCACCGGACGATATCAACATGAGAGACCCTATCGGCGGACATAGTCCGGATATTGTTCGCAAATCAGATCGATGATCGACAGCGTTCCGGAAAGATGTTTGCGCAGCGCCATAACCGCCAATTCCGCATCTCCCGACCGCACGGCATCGACAACGGCGCGATGGTCGGCCATGACCTGTTGCAGCTTGCCTGGCATCGGCAGGTTCAGGCGGCGCAGCCGGTCGAGATGGACGCTCTGCCGGCGAACGGTTGCCCAAAGCCCCAATATGCCAACCCTCTCGAAGAGAACGCGGTGAAAATCCTTGTCGAGCGAATCGAAGAAATCGTAGGTCTCTGGCGACATGACATGCTCTTGCCGGGCCAGAACCTGCGCCAGCGCGGCGGCTGTCTCCGCCGGCTCTTCGGCCGTCAGGCGCCGGATAGCCTCCAGCTCAATCGACAATCTCAGGAAATGCGCCTCCCGGGCGTTGCCGATATCGATCCTGGAGACGACGGTTGCATATTGTGGATAGACCTCGACCAGCCCCTCCTCCTCAAGGCGTATGAGGGCGTCGCGAACCGGCGTCTGGCTGACATTGAACTCGCTCTGCAGCGAGATTCGCGACAGCACCGTCGTCGGCGGCAGGCTCATCGAAAGAATGCGCGACCGCAGGATTTCCAGGATCTGCGGCGCAACCTGGCGCGAACGGTCCAGGGCGAATTCTTTCGGATTTACTCTCACGCGGCCACCTTCCCAATCGAAGCTCTCAGCCCATTAAACACAATTTGGGACTTGATGCACTGATACATTAGTGCTTTAGTCCGTTCATGCCAACGTAATCTCATGCGTTTGGATCATTTTTGGGAGGAAATGATGAGAGCTTTTCTTCGCGGCCTGACCGCGACCTGTCTCGTGCTTGCCGGCGCCTTGTCCGCCGGCGCCGCCGAAAAGACGGATATTTCGATCACGCGCCAGCCGGGCATCCTCTATCTCGTCAGCCACGTCATGGAGACGCAGAAGCTGATCGAGAAGCGAGCCGAAGCCGACAGTCTGGCTGGCGTCAAGGTCGATTGGCGCACCTTCAGCGGCGGCGGCGCGCAGACCGACGCGCTGCTGGCCGGCAATGTCGATATCGTCAATACCGGCACCGGCAACCTGCTGCTGCTCTGGGACCGCACCAGAGGCAAGGTCAAGGGCATCGTCACCAATTCCGCTCAGCCGGTCATCATGGTTTCGCGCGACCCGCGCATCAAATCCCTGAAGGACATTCAGCCGGGCGACAGGATCGCCGTGCCGACGGTCGGCGTTTCAACACAGGCGATTCTGCTGCAAATGGCTGCCGCGCAGATGTACGGCGACGATCAGGTGCACAAGTTCGACGCCAACACGGTGCAGCTCGGCCATCCCGACGCGATGGCAGCGCTTGCAAACCAGACCCATGAGGTGAAAAGCCATTTCTCGGCACCACCCTTCCAGTATCTGGAACTGAAGCAGCCGGGCGTTCATGAAGTCGTCAATTCGCGCGACATCATCGGCGGCGAGCTGACCCAGGGCACCTTCTTCACGACGACACAATTCGCCGAAGCCAATCCGACGATCATCAAGGCGGTACGCCAGGCGACGGCCGATGCGATCGACGTGATCAAGAAGGACCCGAAGACCGCGGTCGAAGCCTATAAGACGGTGAGCGGCGACAAGACCAGCGTCGACGATCTGCTGGCGATCCTGAACCAGCCGCACATGATGGAGTTCCGCATGGATCCGCAGGGAACCATGAAGTTTGCGGCGCATCTTCATAAGGTCGGAACACTGAAGACCATGCCGAAGGCCTGGACGGATTATTATCTGCCCGAAGCCGCCGATCTCAACGGCAATTGATCCGGGAAGGCGGCGCGAATGCCGCCTCCTGATCCAATTCTTGGAGGAGCTTTCATGCTTCAGGCAAAAATCGCAGCCGATCCGACAACGATCGAGGCGGCTACCGCCGCCACACCGCTCTTGAACGTCGACAAGGTGACGCTTCGCTACAAGACGCCGAACCTTCTGATCACCGCCACCGAGGATGTCAGCTTTTCCGTCGAGACCTCCGATCGCTTCGTGCTGCTCGGACCGTCCGGCTGCGGAAAATCGACCCTACTAAAGGCGATCGGTGGTTACCTGACGCCGACGAGCGGCCGTATTGAGATCAAGGGACAGTTGGTCAAAAAACCGGGCGCCGACCGGATGATGGTGTTTCAGGAGTTCGATCAGCTCCTGCCTTGGAAAACCGTCCTCGAAAACGTCATGTTCCCACTGACCACCGCCCGCCGACTGCCTCGCGCTGAGGCCGAGGCCATCGCCCGCGACTATATCGACAAGGTAAAACTCACCCGCGCCGTCGATACCTATCCGCATATGCTCTCAGGCGGCATGAAGCAGCGCGTGGCCATCGCCCGCGGCATGGCCATGCAGCCTGATATCCTGCTGATGGACGAACCATTCGCGGCACTGGATGCCCTAACCCGCAGGCAGATGCAGGACGAGCTTCTCCAGCTTTGGGAAGACACGCGTTTCACCGTCATCTTCGTCACGCATTCGATCGCCGAGGCGATCAAGATCTCCAATCGCATCCTGCTGCTGTCGCCGCATCCCGGCCGCGTCAAGGCCGAGGTCCGCAATGTCGAATCCGTCCGCAACGACACGGCCGCCGCCGCCAAGCTGGAGCAGGAAATTCATCACATGCTGTTTGCCGAAGCCGGACATAGGGAATAGGCCATGAGCGCACCACAAATCATCCTTGCGGCCGAGCCGGCAGATGCCGCAGGCCATATCGCCGCCGTCGAACAGAAACTCGGCGCCCTCGAACTCCTTTGGCAGTCGAGTTTCTTCCGGAAATCGCTGCTGATCGTTGCTCTGGCCATCATCTGGGAAGCCTATGCACGGCATCTCGACAATCCACTGCTGTTCCCGACGCTCAGCGATACGCTGAGCGCGCTCTACGATCGCTTCGCCGACGGCGTCCTGCCCGAGCGCATCTGGACGACGCTGAAAGTGCTGATAACCGGCTATGTGACCGGCACCGTGCTCGCGGCTATTCTGACCGTCGTTGCCATCAACACCCGCATCGGCACCGATTTTCTCGAGACGATGACGGCGATGTTCAATCCGCTGCCGGCGATCTCCTTGCTGCCGCTTGCCCTTATCTGGTTTGGCCTCGGACCGGCGAGCCTCGTCTTCGTGCTGGTGCATTCCGTGCTCTGGGCGGTTGCGCTTAACACCCATGCCGGCTTTCTCGGTGTCTCGCGCACCCTGCGCATGGTCGGCGCCAATTATGGGCTGACCGGGCTTTCCTATGTGTTCCGCATCCTCATCCCCGCCGCCTTCCCGTCGATCCTGACCGGGCTGAAGATCGGCTGGGCCTTCTCCTGGCGCACCTTGATCGCCGCCGAGCTTGTCTTCGGCGTCTCCTCCGGCCAGGGCGGACTTGGATGGTTCATCTTCGAAAACCGCAATCTTCTCGACATACCCGCGGTCTTCGCTGGCCTGCTGACGGTCATCGTTATTGGGCTTATTGTCGAAAACCTGGTGTTCCAGACGATCGAGCGCCGGACCCTGCTGAAGTGGGGCATGAAGGAATGATGCGGCGTATGATTCCATCTCCTAGACCAATCTTTGAATACAAGGCGCGAACACCATGAGTAAATTGAAGAGACCGGCGGAACTGCGTAGTGCCAGATGGTTTGCCCCCGATGACTTGAGGAGCTCCGGACATCGCTCGCGCACCATGCAGATGGGCTACGCACCGGAAGAATGGGCCGGAAAGCCGGTCATCGCCATCCTCAACACCTGGTCCGACGCCAACCCATGTCATGCCCATTTCAAGCACCGTGTCGAGGACGTGAAGCGCGGCGTCTTTCAGGCTGGCGGTTTCCCGCTTGAACTGCCGGCACTGTCGCTGTCGGAAAGCTATGTGAAGCCGACCACCATGCTTTATCGCAACATGCTGGCGATGGAGGCCGAGGAGCTGCTGCGCTCGCATCCGATCGACGGGGCCGTCCTGATGGGCGGATGCGACAAGACCACGCCCGGTCTCGTCATGGGCGCGCTCTCCATGGGCCTGCCGATGATCTATCTGCCCGCCGGCCCGATGCTGCGCGGCAATTATCGCGGCGAATACCTGGGGTCTGGCTCGGATGGCTGGAAATTCTGGGACGAACGTCGCGCCGGCACGATTACCGAGAAGGAATGGGTCGATGTCGAAGCCGGCATCGCCCGCTCCTATGGCCATTGCATGACCATGGGCACGGCGAGCACGATGACGGCGATCGCCGAGGCGCTGGGCCTTACCCTTCCCGGTGCAAGCTCGATCCCGGCGCCGGATGCCAACCATATCCGCATGTCATCCGCTGTCGGCCGCCGCATCGTCGACATGGTCTGGGAGGATCTCGTTCCATCGAAGATCGTCACGGCGGCCGCCTTCGCTAATGCCGTCGCGGTTGCAATGGCGACGGGCTGTTCCACCAATGCCGTCGTGCACCTGATCGCGATGGCCCGCCGCGCCGGCGTCGATCTGACGCTGGACGATCTCGACAAGGCCGGCCGCACGACGCCGGTGCTCGCCAATATCCGGCCAACCGGTAAGACCTACCTCATGGAGGATTTCTATTATGCCGGCGGCCTTCGGGCCTTGATGGTGAAGCTTTCCTCGAAACTCGACCTCTCCGCCCTCACCGTGTCGGGCGTCACCCTCGGCGAAACGCTGGAAGGCGCGAAATGCTACAATGACGACGTCATCCGCTCGCTCGACAATCCGGTCTATCACGAGGGATCGCTGGCCGTCGTAAAAGGCAACCTCGCGCCGACGGGCGCGGTCATCAAACCCGCTGCCTGCGATCCGCGCTTCCATAAGCATCAGGGACCGGCCTTGGTGTTCGACAGCTATCCGGAGATGAAGGCCGCGGTGGACGACGAGAATCTCGATATCACCCCCGATCACGTCATGGTGCTGCGCGGCGCTGGGCCGCAAGGCGGACCGGGCATGCCGGAATGGGGCATGCTGCCGATCCCGAAGGCGCTGCTGAAGCAGGGTCATCGTGACATGCTGCGCCTTTCCGACGCCCGGATGAGCGGCACCAGCTACGGCGCCTGCATCCTGCATGTCTCGCCGGAATCCCATGTCGGCGGTCCTCTGGCGCTATTGAAGAATGGCGACATCATCCGCCTCGACCTCGAGGCGCGGCGCATCGACATGCTGGTCGACGAGGACGAGTTGCAGCGGCGGCGCGACGCCTGGGTCAAGCCGGCGGAAAAATTCGGGCGCGGTTACGGCTGGATGTTCAACCGCCATGTCGCGCAGGCCGATACCGGCTGTGACTTCGATTTCCTCGAACCCGGTTTCGGCCCGACGCCGGGCGAACCCGACATTTATTGATCGCAAAGGATATATCTCATGAGCAATTACGTGCTGAGCAGCGAGACGCGCAACAAGCTGTTGGGCGTCGC
>DASVPC010000312.1:0-116624 GCA_036383055.1 Rhizobium sp.
TCGATACCCTTCGGCAGATTGCGCATATGGGCGACACGATCGGAGATCTTCTGGCCGAGCAGCATGCCGCCGCCGCCGGGCTTTGCGCCCTGGCCGACCACCACTTCGATCGCATCCGCACGACGCAAGTCTTTCGGATTCATGCCGTAGCGCGAGGGCAGATATTGATAGACGAGGGTCTGCGAATGGCCGCGCTCCTCGTTGGTCATGCCACCATCGCCGGTCGTGGTCGACGTACCCGCAAGCGTGGCGCCGCGACCGAGCGCTTCCTTGGCATTGCCGGAGAGAGCACCGAAGCTCATGCCGGCGATGGTAATCGGGGTCTTTAGCGTAATGGGCTTCTTGGCGAAGCGGCTGCCGAGAACCACGGTCGTGTCGCACTTCTCGCGATAACCTTCGAGTGGATAGCGCGAGATCGATGCGCCGAGGAATAGAAGGTCATCGAAATGCGGGACCTTGCGCTTCGTGCCGGCGCCGCGAATGTCATAGATGCCGGTTGCCGCCGCGCGGCGGATCTCAGCCAGCGTATGGTCGTCGAAGGTGGCGGACTTGCGCGGTGGCGTCAGAGGATTGTGATAGCTCATAATATTCCTTTCGCCTCAGTACGCGTCGGCATTGTCGATGTTGAAATTGTAGAGCTTGCGCGCCGATCCGTAGCGCTTGAACTCTTCCGGCTTGACGCCGCTGACGCCGGCCTTGTCGAGAAGCTCTGTAAGCTTTTCGAGATGCTCCGGGCGCATCTCCTTTTCGATGCAGTCCGAGCCGAGGCTCTTCACCTCGCCGCGTACGAAAAGCTTGGCTTCGTAGAGGCTGTCGCCCAGCGCATCGCCGGCATCGCCGAGCACGACCAGATGGCCCGACTGTCCCATGAAGGCGGACATATGGCCGATATTGCCATGCACAACGATATCGATGCCCTTCATCGAGATGCCGCAACGCGAAGCCGCGTTGCCCTTGATGACCAGCAGGCCGCCCTGACCGGTCGCGCCCGCATATTGGCTCGCATCACCTTCGATGACAACGGTGCCCGACATCATGTTTTCGGCAACACCGGGGCCGGCGGAGCCATGCACGGTGACGTTGCCGCCATCGTTCATGCCGGCGCAATAATAGCCGACAGATCCTTTGACATCGACGGTCACGGGAGCGTCGATACCGACGGCGACAGCATGATGCCCACGCGGATTGACGACTTCGAAGGCAGTATCATTGGCGCCTGCCGCAAGGCCATGGAGAGCGCTGTTGAGGTCACGCAGTGGTGTGACGGAAAGATCGAAAACTGGCATAAAGAACTCTCTCGATTGCGCCGGCCCTGGATCAGGCGGCCTTTTCGTGATCCCAGAAATAGACAGTGGCCGGCTCCGGCTCCCAGATGCGGGCATCCTCGATGCCCGGCAGATTGACGAGCGCGCGATATTCGGAGCCGAAGGCGACATACCGGTCGGTCTCTGCCATGACTGCCGGCTTGCAGGCGATCGGGTCACGCACGACGCCGAAGCCGGATTTGGTGCCCACGACGAAGGTGAAGAAGCCATCGAGATCATCGAGCGCGCCGGTCAGCGCCTCGCCCAGATCCTTGCCCTTGGCCATCTCGGCCGTCAGATAGGCGGCGGCAACCTCGGTGTCGTTCTGGGTCTCGAAGGTCATCCCTTCGCGCAACAGCTCGCGACGCAGGTTGTTATGGTTCGACAGCGAACCGTTATGGACCAGGCATTGATCCGAGCCGGTCGAGAAAGGATGGGCGCCGAGCGTCGTGACGGCGGATTCGGTCGCCATGCGGGTATGACCGATGCCGTGCGTTCCGGACATGGAGGCAACGCCGAAACGGGAGACGACGTCCTTCGGCAGGCCGGTTTCCTTATAGATTTCGATGGCGTCACCGCTGCTCATCACCCGGACATTCGGCCGCAGCGACGCGATCGCCGCGCGGCCCTCGTCGAGCTTTTCCTTCGCAAGCGCAATAACAGCATGCGTGCTCTTCACCTCGATCGATACCGGCGCATCGAGCGCCCGCCGTAGATCCTGTTCGAGGCCGTCGAAGTCCTTTGCCGGATTGGCGGACTGGATGGTGATTTTCGCCTTGTTGCCGTTCGCGCCGCCGTAAATCGCGATGCCGGCGCTGTCAGGGCCACGGTCCGTCATCGTCACCAGCATGGACGAGAGAAGCGAGCCGAGTTCCGGCTCCAGGCTTTTATCCTTCAGGAAGAGACCCACAATTCCGCACATGATCAGACCCTCCATTTCGCGTCTGCAAAATGACTAGCAGGTCCAATTTTGGATTTCAACTGGTAAGAATAATATTTTCTTTTAAAGCAAGTCAGTCGCTCTTGCCGCGCTGTGGATAGCTGATGATCGAGAGATAGCGGCTGGGCAGTTTCACCAGCACTTCCGGCCCATGCGGCGCATCGGCGTCGAAGAACAGGCTATCACCGGGCTGCATGTGGAAAAGCTGGTCGCCATGGCGATAGACCACCTCGCCTTCGAGCATATAGAGGAACTCCATGCCCTCGTGCTGGAAGGTCGGGAAGACGTCGGAATCCGCCGTCAGCGTGATGAGATAGGGCTCGACGATGACGCCGCTCGAATTATTGTCGATGTGGCCGAGCAAATTATACTGGTGGCCGGCGCGCGTGCCGCGTCGCTCCAGTTCTATGCCTTCCCCGGCCTTGACGAAAACGGCGTTGCGCGGCTCCTCGTAGCGGCGGAAGAAAGCCGTCAGCGGCACGCCGAGAGCACGGGAGAGCGATTGCAGCGTCGTCAGCGATGGCGAGATATTGCCGTTTTCGATCTTCGACAGCATGCCGAGCGAAATCCCGGTCGACGCCGCAAGGTCGGTCACGGTGATGCCGAGCTTCTTGCGATAAGCGCGCACCTCATGGCCGATCGCCATCTCCAGATTGTTTTCCTTCGGCTCGCGAACCGCATGCGGGTCCTGCAACAAGGCCGGCCGCGCGCCGTGGGGATGCTCGTCAGTCGAGGTCTTCTCCGGCTTCGTCTTCATTCACGATCCTTTGCTGCAACGCGTCATCGCAGCCACCCTATCGTCGCAGTGAAATTTCCTCAACCATGAAGAAAGTCAGGACTTACGAATATTACTGGGTGCCGCGCCATAAGCGCTGCGATAGACGCGGGAGAAATGCGCGCCGCTAGAAAAACCGGTGGCGATGGCGATTTCGGAGATCGAAAGTGGGCTCTGCTCCAAGAGACGTCGGGCATGCTGAAGCCTGATTCGGCGATATTGATCGAGGAAAGTGGAACCGAGATGAGCCGCAAACAGCCGGTCGAGATGGCGGGGCGTAACGCCGGCGATCCTGGCCATGGCGGTGCGGCCGAGCGGCATCTCGATCGTCTCCTCCATCTTCTCCAGCACGCTGAGGAGGCCCGGATGATGAACCCCGTAACGCTCGGCAAGCGAGCCGCGCTGCGGCGCTGTGGGTTCGCCAACCTCGGTGTGCAGATACCAGTCACTGACGCGGCGGGCGAAATCCGGTCCCATGCGCTCGGAAATCAGCACATGCATCATGTCGAGCGGCGCAATGCCGCCGCCGCAGGTGATGCGGTTGCCGTCGACGACGAAGCGGGCCTGACGCGGCGAAAGCGCGGGAAAGGCTTCGAGCAGCGCCGGCGCGTGCTCCCAGTGGATGGTGAAATCGCGCTCGGCAAGCAGCCCGGCTTCGGCCAGCAGATAGGGGCCGCCGGAGATGCCGCCGATACGCACGCCCTCGCGCGCCAATTGCCTGAGACAGGCGAACACCGCCGGATAATGCCAGTCGCGCGGCGAGCCGCCGGCGCAGACGAAGACGGTGCCAAGCCCGGAGCCGCGACCGGGAAGCGGATCGGCCGGCACCGGAACGCCGCCGGAGGATAGGGCCGGCGCGCCATCCGGCGAAAAGCTCGATAGACGATAGATATCCCGCCCCGCCAGCAGATTGGCGGCGCGCAGCGGCTCGGTCGCCGAGGCGTAGGACATCAAGGCAAATCCGGGGATCAGGATGAAGCCGATGTGCTGGACGTTTTTCGCATCGAACGATGACATGTCCTTTTTCTATTCATAGAGGTCCTAAACAGGCAAGTGGATAGTGGCCCTTCTGTCATCATAAGGCGGTTCTTTCGGAGCCATTCATGCGCTATTCCGCTTTATCGATTTTCCTCAACGGCCTTCGCGGCAATGTCGGCTGGGCGCCAGCCTGGCGTCAACCCGAACCGAAGCCGCATTATGATGTCATCATCGTTGGCGGTGGCGGCCATGGGCTGGCGACGGCCTATTATCTCGCCAAGACCTTCGGCATCACCAATGTCGCCGTCCTGGAAAAGGGTTATCTCGGCTCCGGCAACATCGGCCGCAACACGACGATCATCCGCTCGAACTACCTGCTGCCCGGCAACAATCCCTTCTACGAGCTGTCGATGAAGCTGTGGGAAGGGCTGGAGCAGGATTTCAATTTCAACGCCATGGTTTCGCAGCGCGGCGTGCTCAATCTCTTCCATTCGGATGCGCAGCGCGACGCCTATACCCGTCGCGGCAATGCTATGCGGCTGCATGGCGTCGATGCCGAATTCCTCGACAAGGCGGCAGTGCGCCAGAAGCTGCCCTTCCTCGATTTCGACAATGCCCGCTTCCCGATCATGGGCGGCCTGTTCCAGCCGCGCGGCGGCACGGTGCGCCACGATGCAGTCGCCTGGGGCTATGCGCGTGGCGCCGACAGCCGGGGCGTCGATATCATCACCGGCTGCGAAGTGACCGGCATTCGCAACGAGAATGGCCGCGTGACCGGAGTCGAGACCACAAAAGGCTTCATCGGCTGCGGCAAGCTGGCGCTGGCGGCGGCCGGCAATTCCACCGTCGTCGCCGATATGGCGGGCCTGCGCCTGCCGATCGAAAGCCATGTGCTGCAAGCATTCGTCTCCGAGGGGCTGAAGCCCTTCATCGATACGGTCGTCACCTTCGGCGCCGGCCATTTCTATGTCTCGCAGTCGGACAAGGGCGGCCTCGTCTTCGACGGTGACATCGACGGCTACAACTCCTATGCCCAGCGCGGCAATCTCGCCACCGTCGAGCATGTCGCCGAGGCCGGCGTCGCCCTGATCCCGTCGCTGACCCGCGTGCGCTACCTGCGCAGCTGGGGCGGCGTCATGGATATGAGCATGGATGGCTCGCCGATCATCGACCGCACCCATATCGACAATCTCTATCTGAACGCCGGCTGGTGTTACGGCGGCTTCAAGGCAACGCCGGCCTCCGGCTACTGCTACGCCCATCTGATCGCCCGCAACGAGCCGCATGAAACGGCGCGGGAACTACGCCTCGACCGCTTCCGGCGCGGCTATCAGCTCGACGAAAAGGGCGTCGGCGCCCAGCCGAACCTGCATTGAGGACATGACGACATGGCAAGCCTGATTACCTGCCCTCACTGCGGCCAGCGTCCCAAGGAGGAGTTCACCATCAAGGGCGATGCGGGCCTCACGCGCCCCGCCCCCGATGCCGGCGCGGATGCGTGGTACGACTATGTCTACCTGCGCGACAATCCGAAGGGTGCCCACAAGGAATATTGGCATCACTCGTCCGGATGCCGCCGATGGCTAGTCGTCGAGCGCGATACCGTCACCCATGCCGTTCATGATGTCAGCGACGCAGCGCTTGCCAAGCTCGGAGGCCAGGCATGACGAGCTATCGCCTTCCCTCTGGCGGCCGGATCGACCGCTCCAAAACCATCAGCTTCACCTTCGATGGCAAGGCGCTGAGTGGCCATCCCGGCGACACGCTCGCCTCCGCCTTGCTTGCCAACGGCACCCAGCTCGTCGGCCGCAGCTTCAAGTATCATCGACCGCGCGGCATCCTGACGGCAGGTGCGGCCGAACCCAATGCGCTGGTGACCACCGGTGCCGGTGGCCGGACCGAAGCCAACAGCCGTGCCACGATGATCGATCTCTATGACGGCTTGATCGCGCGCAGCCAGAACCGCTGGCCTTCGCTCGACTTCGACGTAGGCACCGTCAACAGCCTGCTCTCGCCCTTCCTCGGAGCCGGCTTCTATTACAAGACCTTCATGTGGCCGGCCGCCTTCTGGGAAAAGGTTTACGAACCGGTGATCCGCAAAGCCGCGGGCCTTGGCAGGGCATCCTATGAGGCCGATCCCGATTCCTATGAGAAATGCTGGGCACATTGCGACCTGCTGGTGATCGGCGCCGGGCCGGCGGGTCTTGCCGCTGCGCTGACGGCGGCACGCGCCGGTGCCCGCGTCCTCCTTGCCGACGAGAACTTCGCGTTCGGCGGCAGCCTCCTTTGCGAAGCCGATTCCGTCCTGCAAGGCGTCCTTGACGAACTCACGACGCTGCCGAATGTGCAGCTCCTGCCGCGCACCACCGTCATCGGCTGGTACGACGACAATGTCTTCGGCGCGGTCGAGCGCGTGCAGAAACATGTGGCATTGCCCGATCCGCGGCGCCCGGTCGAACGCCTCTGGCGCATCATCGCCAAACAAGCGATCCTCGCGACCGGCGCGGAAGAACGCCCCCTCGTCTTCGGCGGCAACGATATTCCCGGTGTCATGATGGCCGGCGCCATGCGCAGCTACCTCAACCGCCAAGCCGTCGCGCCCGGCAAGCGCACCGTCATTTTCACCACCAACCAATCCGGCTACCACACCGCCGCCGATCTTGAAGCGGCAGGCGTCGAGGTTGCCGCCATCGTCGACAACCGCACAGCCGGCAGCGAAAGCTGGAGCGGCAAGGCACCTGTCCTCGCCGGGGGATGCATCATCGACGCGCATGGCGGCAAACAATTGTGCCGGGTGACCATTGCAACTGCGTCCGGCATGCAGGAGATCGAGGCCGATGCGCTGGCCATGTCGGGCGGCTGGAGCCCGATCATCCACCTTGCCTGCCATCGCGGCGCAAGGCCCGTCTGGTCCGATGAGAAAACCGCCTTCCTGGCGCCGGAACGGCAGGAAGGCTTGCTGATCGCCGGTTCCGCCGCCGGTCTCGCCACCGCGGAAGCCTGCCTCGGCGATGGTGCGCGCAAAGCTGTCGAAGCCCTGGAAGCGATCGGTTTCGGCAAGAGCGCGCCGGCCTTCGTCCCGGCAGAAGAAGCCTCTGCCACCAGCACCGCGCTCTGGTATGTCAAAGGCGGCAAGGGCAAGGCTTTCGTCGATTATCAGAACGACGTGAACTTAAAAGATCTCGGTCTTGCCGTACGCGAAGGCTACGGGCATGTCGAACTCGCCAAGCGCTATACGACCAACGGCATGGCAACCGATCAGGGCAAGCTCTCCAATATCAACGCCATCGGCATTCTCGCCGAAGCGCGCGGCGTGTCGCCCGGCGAAGTCGGCACCACCACCTTCCGCCCCTTCTATACGCCGGTCTCCTTCGGCGCACTCACCGGCGCCTCGCGCGGCAAGCACTTCCAGCCGGCCCGCAAGTCGCCGCTGCACAACTGGGCCAAGAAAAACGGCGCCACTTTCGTCGAGACTGGCCTCTGGTATCGCTCCTCCTGGTTCCCGCGCCAAGGCGAGACGACATGGCGCGAAAGCGTCGATCGCGAAGTGCTGAATATCCGCCAAAATGCCGGGATCTGCGACGTCTCGACACTCGGCAAGATCGAGATCTTCGGCAAAGATGCCGCAACCTTCCTCGACCTCATCTATTGCAACGGCTTTGCCAAGCTTGCCATCGGCAAGGCGCGCTATGGCATCATGTTGCGCGAAGACGGCCTGATCTATGATGACGGCACCACAAGCCGGCTTGGCGAAGAGCATTTTTTCATGACGACGACGACGGCGCTCGCCGCCGGCGTACTCACCCATCTGGAATTTTGCGCCCAGACGCTTTGGCCGGAACTCGACGTCTATTTCGCCTCCTCGACCGATCAATGGGCACAGATGGCGGTTGCCGGCCCGAAATCGCGGGCGATCCTTTCCGAGATCGTCGATGAAGACCTGTCGGATGCAACCTTCCCCTTCATGAGTGCCCGTCCGGTCACGCTTTTCGGCGGCAAGCTCGAAGGCCGGCTGTTCCGCATCTCCTTTTCCGGCGAACTCGCCTATGAACTCGCCGTGCCTGCCAGCTACGGCGAAGGGGTGGCCGATGCGGTCATGCAGGCCGGCGAGAAGCACGGCCTCTGCCCCTATGGCGCAGAGGCACTCGGCGTCATGCGTATCGAGAAGGGCCATGTGACCCATGCCGAGATCAACGGCACGGTGACGCCAGGCGATCTTGGCTTCGGCCGCATGGTCTCGGCGACCAAGGCAGATTTCATTGGCAAGGCCATGCTCGCCCGCGAGGGCCTGCAATCGCCAGACCGCCCCCGCCTCGTCGGCGTCAAGCCGATCGATCCGGCAACAAGCTTCCGCACCGGCGCCCATATCCTCGCCGATGGCGCGGCGGCCACGCTCGAAAACGACCAGGGCTATGTCACGTCAAGCGCCTTTTCGCCAAGCCTCGGCCATACGATCGGCCTTGCGCTGGTCAAGAACGGACCGGAACGCATCGGCGAAAAGGTCACGATCTGGAACGGCCTTAGAAACGAATTCACCGAGGGGCAGCTTTGCAGCCCGGTCTTCATCGATCCCGAAAACGAGAAGCTTCATGCCTGACCGTCCCGAACACAGACCTGTCCTTGCCGGCAAGGCCGCCCTGCAAGCTCCGGGCATCCGCTTGGAGCCCTTGCCGGAAGGCCATCTGCTGCATGTCATGGGAGCAATAGACGCCGATGGCCTCGCCAGCCATCTTTCTGCCGCAGGGCTTGAAGCGAGCACGATCCGATCCGCCGGATACCGGCAGTGGTTCATCGCCGGCGATGATGCGCTGCCATCGTCGCGTATCGCCGCCTTCTCTTCGGCCTTGCAGGGAACCGCCTTCGTCTCCGACCAGAGCCATGGCCGCGTCCGCATGGGCCTCTCCGGCCCGCAGGCGACTGAACTGCTTGCCAAGGGCACCGCCGTCGATCTTCATCCCTCGGCGTTTCCGGAGGGACGCTCAGCCGTAACGCTGTTCGGCCATATTTCGCTGCAGCTGACGCGTACCGGTGCTGACAGCTTCGAGCTGACGGTGCTGCGCAGCTTTGCCGAAGCGCTCTACGAGGACCTGGCGGTTTCGCTCGGCGCCTTGCCTGAGCTTTAATCCGCCGCCCGCAACTCTCCCCTATCAAGGCCCCTGCACCCCTTGAAAACCCGATGTTCTGGCATCGGGCTTCATTGCCTTTTTGCAAATGCTGCACAACTGGGCTAGAGCGGTTCATTCCCAAATCGAACCTGATCCGGCCGACAGACTCATGCACTTCAAGAAAGACATAGCGGCACTCTGCAAGGAAAACGGCCTGCGGCTGACCGGGCCGCGGAAGATCATTATGCAGGTTCTGTCCGATGCGTCGGATCATCCCGACGCGGTGGAGCTGCATCGGCGCGTCAGCGAGATCGATCCAGGCATTGCGATCGCCACCGTCTATCGCACCGTCAATTTGCTGCAGGAAAAGGGTGTACTGGAAAAGCATACCTTCGGCGATGGCCGGGCTCGCTTCGAGAGCGCCGATCAGGAGCACCATGACCATCTGATCAATGTCGAAACCGGCGATCTGATCGAATTCCGCTCCGACGAGATCGAGCGGCTACAGGAAGAGATCGCCCGCCAGCACGGCTTCACGATTGTCAGCCACAGGCTGGAAATCTACGTCAAGCCGATCGACAAGAGGCGCCCGCCCAGGAAGGGCAAGGAAACGGCCTAGCAAACCGCCTCCGGGCACGTCTGCAAAAATCTCCCTATGCCGTTTCCTGCGCTTCCGTCCCCACCGCCTTGCGAGCGACGTAGAGGAAGGCACCAACGAACGTGATGGCCAGTAGCAGCACGATGGTTGGCGCAGGCGCGCTGTCGATGAAGAACGACAGATAAACGCCGGAAAATGCCGCCGTCACCGCAATTGCGACCGACAGGATGAGCATGAGGCTGAACCTGCGCGCCAACAGATAGGCGATGGCACCCGGCGCGATCAGCAGGGATATGGCGAGAATGATGCCGACCGACTGCAGCGTCGCCACGATCGTCAGCGACAGCAGGCAGAGCAGACCATAATGCAGCAGGTTGACCTTCAAGCCGACCGCCCTTGCCTGCGCCGGATCAAAGGCATGCAGCAGCAGGTCGCGCCACTTGACCACGATGACGACCGCCGCCAGCGCCGCAATGGCTGCGGTCTCGACGATGTCCTGCCATCCGATGCCGAGCATGTCGCCAAACAGGATATGGTCGAGATGCACCTCGGACTGGATTTTCACATAGAGGACCAGGCCGAAGCCGAACATGCCCGAGAAGACGATACCCATCACCGTATCCTGCTTGATGCGGCTATTGTCTTTCAGGAAGCCTGTGGCAAGCGCACAGACCATGCCGGCGGCAAAGGCGCCGACCGCCAGGGGAAAGCCGACGATATATGCGATGACCACGCCCGGAAACACCGCATGGCTCATGGCGTCTCCCATCAGGGCCCAGCCCTTGAGCACGAGAAAGCAAGATAGCAGCGCCGTCGGCACCGCGACCAGCACCGAGATGATCAGGGCGTTGACCATGAAGTCGAACTGGAACGGCGCCAGCAGGGTGGATAGAGCATTCATGGTGTCACCTCCCGCCCTTCCGCCGCCCTGCGCCGGGCGGCAAGCATGCCGTGCTTGGGCGCGAAGAAGAAGGCGATGAGGAAGATCAGCGTCTGGAACACGATGATGATGCCGCCGGTGGCGCCATCGAGGAAATAGCTCGCATAGGCACCGACGAAGCTGGTCACAGCGCCGATCGCAACCGCAATGACGAGCAGGCGCGGGAAGCGGTCCGTCAGCAGATAGGCCGTCGCTCCGGGTGTCACCACCATGCAGATCACCAGAAAGGCGCCGACGGTCTGGAGGGCTGCAACCGTCGAGGCGGAGAGCAGCGTGAAGAACAAGATCTTCAGTGCTGTCGGATTGAGGCCGATCGAACGGGCATGTGTCTCATCGAAGAAGGTCACCATCAGGTCCTTCCATTTCACCAGCAGGATCGCGAGCGAGACGAAGCCGATAATGGCGAGCTGAAGCGTGTCTTCCGGCGTGATGGCGAGGATATTGCCGAGCACGATGGTCTGGATGTTCACCGCTGCGGGTTTCAATGAAACGATGAACAGGCCGAGCCCGAAGAAGGAAGAGAAGATCAGCCCGATAATGGCGTCTTCCTTCAGTTTCGTGCGCTGGTTCAGGAACAACATGGCCGCCGCCGCGAGCCCGCCGGAAAAGAAGGCGCCGATCGAAAAGGGGAGTCCGAGCATATAGGCACCGGCAACGCCGGGCACGATGGAGTGAGACAGCGCATCGCCGATCAGCGACCAACCCTTCAGCATCAGGAAGCAGGAAAGAAACGCACAGACAGCACCCACCAGCGCCGAAACCCACATGGCGTTGAGCATGTAGTTGTAGCCGAAGGGCTCGAGAAGAGAGGCCATCAGACATGCTCTCCATGCTCGCTCACGGTAGCATGCGCCGGTGGCTTGCCGGCCGGGCCGTTGAGCACGAAATGGCGAAGCACGCCGCCGAAGGTCTTTTCGAGGTTTTCCTGCGTGAAGGTCTCGTCGGTCGGCCCATAGGCGAGCACAGTGCCCTTGATGAGCACGGTGCGATCGCAGAACTCCGGCACGGAGCCGAGATTGTGGGTCGAAACCAGCATCACTCGGCCATCGTCGCGCAGCGAACGCAGCAACTTGACGATGGTCTCCTCGGTCTTCACGTCAACGCCGGTGAAAGGCTCGTCGAGCAGGATGATGCGGCTGTCCTGCGCCAAAGCGCGGGCCAGGAAAACGCGCTTCTTCTGCCCGCCGGACAATTCGCCGATCTGGCGCTTGCGGAATTCGCTCATGTCGACGCGAGCAAGCGCCCTGGACACGGCTTCATGATCGGCGGCCCTCGCAATCCGCATCATGCCCAGATGGCCATAACGGCCCATCATCACGACATCCTCGACCAGCACCGGAAAATTCCAGTCGACCTCTTCCGCTTGCGGCACATAGGCGACCAGATTTTGCCGCAGCGCCTGTTTGACCGGCAGTCCCAGGATCGAAATCTCGCCCTTTGCCAGACGCACGAAACCCATGATCGCCTTGAAGAGCGTCGATTTGCCGGAGCCATTGACGCCGACCAGTGCCGTGATGGTGCCTGTCGGAATCTTGAAACTGGCATCGCGCAGCGCCGTATGACCGTTGCGATAGGTAACGGTGGCATCCTTTACGAGAATGCCGCCCTCCGCATCCGCAGGTGCGGGGGAAATACGGGTGATAACGGCGTTCATTGCGACAGACCTTCGGCCAGTCCTTTGGCCACGGTATCGGAGGTGACGCGCAGAAGGTCGACATAGGTCGGCACCGGACCATCGGCCTCGCTCAAGGAGTCGACATAAAGCACGCCGCCATAATGGGTGCCGGTCTCGCGTGCGACCTGCCGGGCCGGCTTGTCGGAGATGGTGCTCTCGCTGAAGACCGCGCTGATCCGGTTGGCGCGGACAGCGTCGACCACCTTGCGCACCTGTTGCGGAGTGCCCTGCTGATCGGCGTTGATCGGCCAGAGATAGAGTTCTTTCAGGCCGAAATCGCGGGCCAGGTAGGAAAAGGCGCCTTCACTCGAAACCAGCCAGCGCTTGTCTTCAGGAATGGTATCCAGCTTTTCGCGGATCGGCGCGATGGTCGCCTCGATCTTCGCCTTGTAGGCCTCCGCATTGGCCTTGTAGATCTCCGCATTCTTCGCATCGTATTTGACGAAGGCGTCGCGGATATTGTCGACATAGATGATCGCATTCTTCGGCGACATCCAGGCATGCGGATTGGGCTTGCCACTATAGGGGCCTTCCGTGATGCCCATCGGGTCAATGCCGTTCGAGACCACGACGTCGGGAACGTCCTTCAGATGCTGATAGAACTTCCGGAACCAGAGTTCGAGATTGAGACCGTTCGAGAAGAGAAGCTGGGCGCCCTGCGCCCGCTGGATATCGCCAGGCGTCGGCTGGTATTCATGAATCTCGGCGCCGGGCTTGGTGATCGATTCGACGATTGCCGCATCGCCCGCCACATTCTTCGCCATGTCGGCGATGACAGTGAAGGTCGTCACGGCCTTGAATTTCTGACTGGCTACCTCCTCGGCGGCTACGCCGCCTGCCATCAGGCCAAGTGCCGCGAAACCCGCCAATCCCGCGAGAATCCTGCGTCGGGCGCGATCAAACATGAAACTGCCTCTCCTTCTTTCTTTGCTCTGACCTGAACATTCGCCTCATCCCGACAGCCAGGCCTGCCTGTCGAGCCTCCAAGGGCGAGCAATACCGTTCGGCTGCCGGTATCCGCAGCCGCTGAAACTGGAATCGATCACTGGATCAGCCCCGCCCCCATTGAGAATTATTCCCAACACCAGGTCATTATTTTGCAAATGCAACTCATTTGCAAAATTGCTCACCATGCCCCACAGATCATTAGATATGCAATTGCGACTTAATTGCAATAATTATTCGTATGCGTTTGCAAACTTTTTGGCGAAATAAGCGCGATAGACCCCATACAGTTGTTGACGGTGAATGCGACCAGAGATCAACGCGCACCACACAAGGGGGACGTTCCCGACCTCGACGCAATATTATCGGCGCAGATACGCTGCCCGGCACACGGACATCACCATGTCGCGCAGCCACCGATGTGCCGGGTCCGCATCCATTCGGGGATGCCATATTGCCGACACCTTGAACTCAGGCGTGGAGACCGGAGGTTCGAAGGTCGCAAGACCCGCAATGGCGGCGTGATCGGCTATCAAACCATTGACGAAGCACGAACGTGGCACGAGCGCGATCAGATCCGATTGGCGCGCGATCCGCATCGCATCCGGATATCCAGGCACGACAACCCTTATTGTCCGTTGAAGCCCGAGTTTCTCCAAGGCGATATCGATCGGCTCGATCATATCTCCTTCCTTCGACGCGACGATATGGTCGCAGGCCGCATATCTCTGAGGCGTTACCACTGTGCTTCCAAGAAGGGGATGCCCAAGCCGAGCGACGCCGACAAGCCTGTCATGAAACAGCAATTGGGTGCGTATCTCCGGCGCGGATGTTCCAAGCACGCCGATCTCCAGATCGATGAGCCCCTCCCTCAGCGGTCGCGCATCCTTATCGGGTTTAGGAGCAAAACGAAGGCAGATGCGCGGCGCTGCTTGCATGACAGCAGCCACGACCGGGCCAGACAGAAATTCCAGGAATGCTTCGCTAACCCGTATGATGAATGTCCGTTCAAGCGAGGCAACATCGACCTGAGTGATCTGCGGACGGAGTACCGCTTGCGCGTCCCGTGTCAGCTCATGGACGCGATCGCGCAGTTCGGCAGCGCGGGGCGTCGGCACAAGTCCTCGCCCGGCGCGAACGAGCAGCGGATCGCCGGTTGCCGTCCGAAGTCGCATCAGCGTCCGGCTCATGGCCGACGAACTCAAGCCGAGGCGACGAGCAGCCGCCGTTACGCTTCCCTCGGCAAGCAGTACATCCAGCGCAACGAGAAGGTTCAAATCCACATTGTTCATGACACGAGCCTACCTCACCTACCCTACCTGAGATAGCGTTTAGCGCAACTATATTTTGACTTTGATGCGTCTGGCGCCTTTCCTGCCGCTGCCTCATATTTACGCCCGAAGATACCATCGAAAGGCACTCACTCATGTCCACCCCCATTTCGAGCGATCCAGGCCGCACAATCCTTCTTATTGGCGCATCACGCGGCCTCGGCCATGCGATGGCGGCCGAGTTCCTGAAAAAGGGATGGAACGTCGTCGGCACGGTGCGCGGCGGCGGAACCCGGACACTGCTGCATGATCTGGCGGACGAGTACAAAGGCCGGGTCGAGATCGAGACTGTCGATATCTGCGAGCCGGATCAGGTCGCGGCGCTGCATGACCGTCTGTCGGGCAGAATGTTCGGCATGCTGTTCGTCAACGCCGGCGTGACAAACAACCCCGCTGAAACGATTGCGGAGGTGACGACCGACGAGTTCATAAGGGTCATGGTGACAAATTCACTGAGCCCGATGCGTGTTCTCGAGAGCCTGGAGCAATATGTTCCTGCGACGGGTCTGATTGGCGTGATGTCATCCGGGCAAGGCAGCATCTCCAACAATGAGACCGGCCAACGTGAGGTATATCGCGGCAGCAAAGCCGCCCTCAACATGTTCATGCGGAGCTTCGCAGCCCGCCATTCCGGGGTATCGCGCGCCATGGTGATAATGGCTCCCGGCTGGGTCCGCACCGAGATGGGCGGCCCTGACGCACGGCTTACCATCGAAGAGAGCATTCCGAGCCTGGTGAGCGTTCTTCTCGCCAAGCAGGGAAAACCGGGCCTGGAATATCTCGATTACCTCGGCCGCTCCGTCCCCTGGTGAAATGGTGACGTCCCTGCCCCAATGGAAATAGACTGGGACGTCATTTCTTCGGAAACAAAAATCCCAGAATTCTTCTTACTTCGGACATCGTCGGAAATATTCAGACGCACTGCACGGTCTAGAACGAGATCATGGTCTTCATTCCAGAAATGTCGATCGATGAACCTCGAATTATATTTCCGGAAGTGCAGATTTGCATCAAACTCTCTCCATCGTTGTTCCGACATACAACGAGATCGACAACATCATTCCCTTTCTGGAGCGAGTTAAAGGCGCGCTTTCCAGCTTCGATTGGGAGCTGATCTTCGTCGACGACAATTCCTCCGACGGAACCGCTTCCGCGGCCTACAAGCTCTCCCTACAGGATCCGCGCATCCGCGTGATCCTTCGATTGGCCGATCGCGGATTGGCCAGGTCAAGCATCCAGGGAATGCTTTCGGCCAAGGGACATCTGCTCTGCATCATGGATGGCGACGGGCAACACGACCCGGAAGTCGTTCCACAGCTGGTGCAACGCCTGCAAAACGGCCCGCTGGATGTTGTCAGCGCGGCGCGGCGGCTGGATGAAGGGGTGAACCCGGCCGCCCTGTCGGCCCTGCGGCGCAAGATTTCCGAATGCGGCAATGCGTTGAGCAGCTTCGTCATCGGCCGGCGCATGACTGACCCCCTGACAGGCTTTTTCGTCATTCGCCGTGAGGCCTTCCTGGAAATCGCACCTCATCTCGGCGATCCCGGCTTCAAGCTGCTGCTCGATATCCTGCATTCGAAGAAATCGCTTCGGCACGCCGAGGTACCCTTCGACTTCGGCGTCAGGATGAATGGCGAATCCAAGCTCGATGCCTGCGTGCTCTGGCGGTTTGCAACCTTCCTGATGAGCAAGATGACGGGCGGCATTCTCCCGGCAAATCTCATTTCCTTCCTCTGTGTCGGCGCCTCGGGTGTTCTTGTGCATCTGAGCATCCTATTCTGCGCCTTGACGCTTGGCCTGCCGTTCACCGCGGCACAGGTCGCTGCCGCTCTCGTGGCGGCCAGCAGCAATTTCCTGCTCAATAACTTCCTGACGTTTCGCGACAAGCGCCTGCGGGGCCGGGCGCAATTTCACGGGTACCTCAAATTTCTGCTCATCTCCTCGGTCGGCATTCTCGCCAACGTGTCGGCGGCCGCCATAACCTATGAGCGTATCGTGCATATCGTCCTGCTGGCGACGCTGGCCGGCATCGCCATCGACACGATCTGGAAATTTGTCGTCGTCAAGCACCTCGTTTGGAAATGAGTACGGGCTCATCGACACTGGGAGCCGTGCCGCCCTCCAGACAAACGTCCGAGGTCGACTTGCTGTGGAAACTCCTGGCCATCATTCTATGCCTGAAGATTTTACGCCCGCTCGTTACACAAACCATGTTCTTCGACGGGCTTATCTACGCGAGCGTGGCGCGCAACATGGCGGACGGCACCGGATCGCCGTGGCGGCCCGCCTTTTCACAAGCCCTGTTTCCCCTTTTCGCCGAACATCCTCCCTTAGCTATGTGGCTCCAGGCTGTCGCGTTCCGGGCATTCGGCGACACCACCTGGATCGAGAAGAGCTATTCTCTGCTCACTGCACTGCTCAGCGGCCTGATCATGCTCGGCATATGGCGCCGGTTGACCGAGAAAGACCTTCCGTTGCGCAGCGCCGGGATCCTCGCCCTGATCTTCAGCCTGATTGCGGGACGCCTGAGCTGGGCATACGCCAACAATATGCTCGAAAACACCTTGATCGTGTTCACCTCGACCCCGATCTGGCTCATCGTCGAGGCCTATAGCCCGCCCTGCGCTTCGAAGTTTACCTCGAGATTACCCTATATGATCGTGGCAGGCGCTCTGACATTCCTGGCGATCATCACGAAAGGGCCGGTCGGCCTGTTCCCCCTCGCAGCTCCCGTCCTTTTCAGCATCTGCTTCGGTCGCCCATCCGTCAGGACCGCCGCCGTCGATACAGCGATTATGGTGACAGTTGCCGCCGGCATGTTGGCGTTGCTCTTGCTCGATCCCGAAGCAGGCGCATATGCCGATCGCTATCTGCATTACCAGCTCTTCGCCAGCCTCGCCGGCGAGCGTGGCGGGACAAGCGGTGGATGGCATGGGCTCTGGTCGCTTTTCCGGGTCAATTTCTTTCCGCTGCTTCTTGCGGCGCTCATCCTGTCTGCCCGCCTGTACAGCAGGCACAGCAGACCGGCAACGGCATGCATCTCGCCGGAACTGCGCCAAAAACGATACCGCAACGCAGCTTTCCTCTTCGCCATCGGCCTCTCAGCCTCCTTGCCGCTTCTCGTCAGTCCTCGCCTCAACAGTTTCTATTTCAATCCTTCAATCCCCTATTTCGCCGCCGCCGCGGCAACGATTTCTGCCCCCGTATTGCTGTCCCAGATCCGCTCGCTCAACGAGGTCCGGCTTCGACGGTTGAATCTCCTGATGCTTGCCGGCATGGTCGCGGCAGCCCTCTCGGTGATCCTCGCTGTTGGAAAAACGGGTTCGGACAAGATCAAGATCGCGGATGCGCAAAAGATCGCGGACCATATCTGCTCGGTCGCCGGTCGCTGCCAGCCGATTGTTGCGGCCTGCGGCAGCGTTGGGGAAGATTGGCAACTGCATGCCTATCTCGAACGCTATTATCATGTGAGCCTGAAGAAAGACGACCTATCGGTGCGGGATGACACACCCTTCCTTTTGGTAAGTCACGACTGCCCTACCCCCTCTTCGACCGCCTACCATGATATCGATGCGCGCCTGTCGAGCTATCGTCTTTTCAGGCATATCTAGTATAGGCGCCGAAGGATAGGCGGCCAATGTTCGGATCATCTGCAACAATACTTGCGGTCGAGCGGCTTAGCTGGATTGGAAGCGCGATGCCTCTATCCGCTGATCGTTGCTTCTTCAAAATGACCGACGATCAATGCGCCGCGCGGTCCGCATCGTCGGGAACATCAAGCTCTGCCTGTCTCGTATCACTCGGCGCAGATCCCAGGTTAAATAGACTCAATAGAAGATAATTAGCGAATTAATGGTAATGTACACTTGCTTTTATAGTAAATTTCACTTACAAATAGATGATTCTAGGTTTAGAAATTGAATAAGTATTTTCTACTTAAATCATTTAGTGTATTTTGTTTCCGAATATTTCTGAATATCTTCTACAAAGCCTTTTTTGTTGCTTTTGTACAACAACAACTCCGCCTGATTATCGCAGGATCCATTTAGAGTAACTGAAGTCATTCTCACTCTTCTCCGTTCCTGTTAGCTCTTTTTCGAGAAGTCGAATGGCTTCTAAAAGGGGAAACGTTCGGAATGGGGAGTGAGGCACGGCGGACTTCGTTCGTGCGCCATTTCTCAGTTCGACTTAGTGGATTGGAATTACAATGAACATCAAGAGCCTTCTTCTCGGCTCCGCTGCTGCTTTGGTAGCAGTATCCGGCGCTCATGCAGCTGACGCTATCGTTGCTGCTGAGCCGGAGCCGCTGGAATACGTTCGCATCTGCGACGCATACGGCGCCGGCTACTTCTTCATTCCTGGCAGCGAAACCTGCCTCAAGATCGGCGGCAAGGTTCGCACCGAAGGTCAGTGGTACACTCCGTATGATCCCGATGCTCGCTTCGGCACGAAATGGCACTCTCGTGCTGAACTGCAGCTGCAGACGGCTACGGATACCGAATACGGTCCGCTGAAGACCAACACTGAACTGCGTTGGGATTGGCAGGACGGCGGCTCGACGAGCACGAACCTGCTGCATGCCAGCATCAGCCTCGGTGGCTTCACCATCGGTAAGGAAGACTCGCAGTTCAACGTCTTCACCGGCTACGCCGGCGACGTCATCAACGACGACGTTGTCTATGACGGCCCGTACGAACTCAACCAGATCACCTACAACTACGATGCCGGCAACGGCGTCACGGCTGTGATCTCGGTCGAAGACACCAACTCCGGCACTGGCGCCACGGGTGCTAACGGCGAAGACAGCTCTGATCATTACGCTCCGGACGTTGTCGCCGGTGTTGGCTACAAGGCTGGCGCATGGTCCTTCAAGGTCGTCGGTGGCTATGACTCCATCGTCGAAGAAGGCGCCGTCAAGGCTCGCGTCGACGCAGACTTCGGTGTCTTCTCGGCCTTCTTGATGGGTGGCTACAACACCGATGGCAGCAAGCTGAACAAGTACGCTGGCGCCGGTAGCGTTGCCGGTCTCGGCTGGGGCGACTGGGCCGTCTGGGGCGGCGTTGGCGTACCGGTCAACGAAAAGCTGAAGTGGAACCTGCAGCTTGCTTACACCGACTCGAAGGTTTTTGCCGCGACCACGAACCTCAAGTTCAACCCGGTCAAGAACCTCCTGATCGAGCCGGAAGTTTCCTACACCAACTGGGATTCGATCAACAAAGATCAGTGGGCTGGTATCCTCCGTTTCGAGCGCAGCTTCTAATCTGATTTGATTGACCTCCGATCAGAGAAGAGGAAGACCCGGTTCCCTGCCGGGTCTTTTTCCATTTATGGCCAGATGTGTTTCTTTATACGACTCAGAAGCTTGGCGGTGTGCAGGCGCTGATGACCTCGCACGGAACCGGTCCGACGCACCGGAAGCGATGCGGTCGCCGGCTCTCGAAATAATAGGCGTCTCCAGGCCCCAGGATCCGCCGCTCCTCATCCACCGTGACCTCCAGCCGGCCGGACAGGACAATCCCTCCCTCCTCGCCTTCGTGGATGAGCGGCACCTTGCCCGTGTCTGATCCCGGCTGATAGCATTCCTTCAGAATTTGAAGGCTGCGGCCAAACAGATTGTCGCCGATCTGGCGATAGGAGATCGGGCCTTTGCCAATTTCGACAAGCTCCTCGGCCGCGTAGAAAGCCCTGCGAGACTTCTCGGGCTCGAACGCGAAGAATTCCGCAAGCCCGATCGGGATGCCGTCGAGGATGCGCTTCAGCGCGCCCACCGATGGATTGGCGGAATTCGACTCGATCAGCGAAATCGTCGAGTTCGTTACCCCCGCGCGCTTCGCAAGTTCACGCTGAGAGAGATTGTGCGCAAGACGCAGATGCCGCAGCCGGTTGCCAATATCGACGGACATGGATTCCTCATGTTTTCGGTTGTTCGATATATGGAAATATCCCGCAACTCGTATTCTATTTTTCAATGGGTTAGCAAGAGTGAGAAAAGGACTTGTTCGGAAATGGAAAATGCCTGATTTGATTTGTTACCTCAATGGAGAGAGCCATGGATCAGATCAGCAAGCCGAACAGCCCCAGCCTCGAAAACTTCTGGATGCCGTTTACCGCAAATCGCCAGTTCAAGACGGCGCCCCGCCTGCTAGCCTCGGCAGAGGGCATGTATTACACCGACGTCGACGGCAACAAGGTTCTTGACGGCACCGCCGGTCTCTGGTGCGTCAACGTCGGCCATGGCCGCCAGCGCATCACCCAGGCCGTCGAACGGCAGCTACGCACGCTCGACTTCGCTCCGACCTTTCAGATGGGCCATCCGATTGCATTCGAGTTTGCGGAAAAGCTGGCAGCCATCGCGCCGGGCGGTCCCGCTGCCAAGCTCGACCGTGTGTTCTTCACTGGATCCGGCTCTGAATCCGTTGACACCGCCCTCAAGATCGCCATCGCCTATCAGCGGGCCATCGGTCAGGGCACCCGGACGCGCATCATCGGCCGTGAAAAGGGCTATCATGGCGTCGGCTTCGGCGGCATTTCCGTCGGCGGCCTCGTCAACAATCGCCGCGTCTTCCCGCAGATCCCCGCCGACCATATGCGCCACACGCTCGACATCGAGCGCAATGCCTTCTCCAAGGGCTTGCCGCAGCACGGCATCGAGCTGGCCGAGGATCTCGAGCGCCTGGTGGCGCTGCACGGCGCGGAAACGATCGCAGCCGTCATCGTCGAGCCGATGTCCGGTTCCGCCGGTGTCATCATGCCGCCGAAGGGCTATCTGGAGCGCCTGCGCGCCATTGCCGACAAGCACGGCATCCTCCTGATCTTCGATGAAGTCATCACCGGTTTCGGCCGCCTGGGCACCCCGTTTGCCACCGACTATTTCGGTGTCGTGCCCGATCTCGTCACCACCGCCAAGGGCATCACCAACGGCGCGATCCCGATGGGTGCCGTTTTCGCAAGCCGCAAGGTGCATGATGGCCTGATGACCGGTCCGGAAAACCAGATCGAGCTTTTTCACGGCTACACCTATTCCGGCCATCCCGTCGCCTGCGCGGCCGGCATCGCGACCCTTGAAATCTATCAGGAAGATGGCCTGCTGACCCGTGGCGCCGAGCTGGCCGAGACCTGGCAGGACGCGCTTCATTCGCTGAAGGGCCTGCCCAACGTCATCGACATCCGCAACCTGGGCATCGTCGGCGCCATCGAGCTTACCCCGCGAGACGGTGCGCCCAGCGCCCGCGCCTACGACATCTTTGTGGATTGCTTCCAGAAGGGTCTCCTGATCCGGGTCACCGGCGACGTCATCGCCCTGTCGCCGCCGCTGATCATCGAGAAGGACGAGATCGACAAGCTCGTCTCGATCCTCGGCGACGCGCTGAAGCGCGCGTCATAAGCCGTTCGATCGGCTCTGAAGATTGCCGGCATAATCTGCGGCCGGCGATCTCCGATACAGATTCCCCCAGGCCAGACAGCTGGCCTGCACCTCGCCCGGCGTCTCGGATGCCGGGCTTCTTCGTCTTTGGCGAAAGACGCGAAGCCCCTTCAGCGGCGCCCCTTTGCCCGGGTCGCGAGCACGTTTCTGATCGAAAAACTCGAATGGATCCGCAGCACGCCCGGCAGGGTCGACAGGATCTCCTTGTGGATCCGCTCGAACTCGCCAGCACCGGCGACCTCCACCTTCAAAAGATAATGCGACCCGCCCGTCATCAGGAAGCATTCCTGAATTTCCGGGTGCTTGCGAACCGCCGCCTCGAAGCGATTGAGATGATCCTCGGTCTGCCGCTCCAGCGTGATGTTGATGATCACCGCGATGGCGCTCTCGCCTGAAACGCTGTCGATCAACGCCGTATAACCACGGATCACGCCGCCTTTCTCAAGAAGATTGATGCGCCGCAGGCAGGCGGAGGGCGAGAGCCCCACCTCGGTCGCCAGCTTCGCATTACTCATGCGCGCATTCAGCCGGAGCAGCCGAATAATGTTCCGGTCGATCGCATCGATTCCCGACATGCATATTCTTTCAATTTATCGACGATTATTCTGAAAATCATGCATTCATCGAACAATCAAGTAGCAATCAAAGAGAAATTCACCGATCGTTTCAATACCCTACACTCAATAATAAATAGGGGCTTCCCATGGATAGCGGCGCGAGAATGAGCCCTGCTCAGGCATGGCAAAGGCAAGCCGGGGCAACGGGCTATCTGACGATCAACCTTTCTGCGATAAGCGGGAATTATGAAGCAATCGCAGCCACCGTGGCGCCGGTAAAGGCCGCCGCTGTGGTCAAGGCCGATGCCTACGGACTGGGTGCTAATCGAGTGGCGCCGGCATTGTATCGCTCCGGATGCCGCGATTTTTTCGTCGCCCAATTCGGGGAAGCTGAGAACCTAAAGCCGCACCTTGAAGCCGATACCCGCATTTACGTGCTGAACGGCCTGCAGCCGGGTGCCGAGATCGCCGGCGCGGAGGCCGGGATCATTCCCGTGCTGAACTCGATGGAGCAGTACAAGCGGTGGAAATCCACCGCGCTTGCGCAGGGTCGCGTCCTGCCGGCAGCCCTGCAATTCGACACGGGAATGTCGAGGCTCGGGATCACGCCGGAAGACCGGGCGGCATTCGCCACGGAACTTGCACACACCAGCGCCGTCGAGATCCTGTTCATCATGAGCCATCTGGCCTCTGCTGACGAACCGGACAACGGCCAGAATACCCGGCAGCTTGCCGAGATGCGAAAGATCGCCGCCGAATTTCCCCAGTTCGGTGTCAGCTTCGCCAATTCCGGCGGCGTATTCCTCGGATCGGATTATCACGGCGCCCTCACCAGGGCCGGGATCGCGGTCTATGGCGGCGCGCTGACGATGGGAAAGCCCAATAACCTACAGCCGGTCGTGCGGCTTGAGGTCGCCGTCGTGCAGACGAGAACCGTGCCGCCGGGCACCCTCATCGGATATGGCGGCACCCATGCGGCAAGGTCGGAGATGCGCCTTGCCACGCTTGCCGCCGGCTATGCGGACGGGCTTCCGCGCTGCCTTGGCGATCATGGTGCGGTCTACTACGACGGCGTGCGGCTGCCCATCGTCGGCCGCGTTTCCATGGACAGCGCTACGATCGATATCACCGCCCTGCCGCCGGGCGCGCTTACCCTCGGCAGCCTGGTGGAGGTGATTGGACCGCACCAGACTCTGCAAGACCTTGCCAAATCGGCGGGAACCATCTCGTATGAAATACTGACCGGCCTCGGCCACCGCTACCATCGCGACTATCTCTGACGTTCCCACCGCCACTATCGAGGACACTATGAAAGTCACCATTCTCGGCGCCGGGGTCATCGGCGTCACGACCGCCTATCAGCTTGCCAAGGCCGGACACCAGGTCACGGTCGTCGACCGGCAGGCAGGGCCTGCGCTTGAAACCAGCTTTGCGAATGCCGGGGAAGTCTCCTTCGGCTACTGCTCGCCCTGGGCCGCACCAGGGATCCCGCAGAAGGCGCTGAAGTGGCTCTTCATGAAGCACGCGCCGCTTATCCTTCGCCCGAAGGTCGACGCGGCAATGCTGTCTTGGCTCGTCAGGATGCTGTCGAACTGTACCTCGGAGCGTTACGCGGTCAACAAGAGCCGGATGCTGCGGCTTGCCGACTATAGCCGGATCGCGCTCGCCGACGTCAGAACCGAAACCGGCATTGCCTATGACGAGCGGATGCAGGGCACGCTGCAGCTTTTCAGAACCCAGCAGCAGCTCGACGCATCGGCCAAGGATGTGAAGGCGCTGGCCGCCGACGGTATCCCTTACGAGGTTCTCGATCGTGACGGATGTATCCGCGTCGAGCCCGCACTCAGCCACGCGCGGGACAAGATCGTCGGCGGCCTCCTCACCCCGAAAGACGAGACAGGCGACTGCTTCAAATTCACCAACGCCTTAGCGGCCAAGGCCGTGGAGCTCGGCGTCCAGTTCATCTACGGGCGGACGATCAAGGAGCTTCAGGTCCAGAGCGGCCAGATACGCGGTGTCCTGACCGACCAGGGACCGATACTATCCGATGCCGTCGTCGTCGCGCTTGGCAGCTATTCGCCGCTCCTCCTCAAGCAGGTCGGTATCGGCCTGCCCGTCTATCCCGTGAAGGGCTATTCCTTGACGATCCCGATCGTCGACCCGTCGCGCGCGCCCGAATCGACTGTGATGGACGAGACCTACAAGATCGCGATCACTCGTCTCGGAGACCGCATTCGCGTTGGCGGCATGGCGGAAATCTCCGGCTACACCAACGACCTCGGGCTTGCGCGCCGCAACACCCTCGAACATTCCGTCACGGATCTGTTCCCCGGCGGCGACGTCAGCAAGGCAGCCTTCTGGTCCGGCCTGCGCCCGATGACGCCAGACGGAACCCCGGTCATCGGCGCGACGAAAATCCGCGGCCTCTTCCTCAACACCGGCCATGGCACGCTCGGCTGGACCATGAGCTGCGGCTCGGCGCGCGTGATCAGCGACCTCGTCAGCGGACGCAAGGCCGAGATCGATACCGCCGACCTCTCCGTCTCGCGCTACGGATAAAAATGTCCGTTGGATCCGGTGCGGCGTTACCGGATCCAACGGACCTTGTAGAGATGCATGCCCTCGATCGGGATACGTTTCTGATCACTGCCATCGGCCCCGGCGACGGTGAAGCCGTTCGCCCACCAGCTTTCCTCAGCTTGGACCCAGGCCAACCGATCGCCCAGGGCGCTCACCGCCTTGACCTGCAGTTTGGGATTGAGTGCCGAAAAGGGCAGGAAGCTGCCAGCATCCGGATCGAAGGTCCAGACGCCGTCATCCGTGGTGACGAAATAGCTGCCGCCCGGCCTGCTCGATAGGTCGTGTCCGTCATGGCGGCCAGGAAGCGTCCAGCGCGCCGTCTCGGTCAGCGTGGGCATAGCCTCCGTTCCCTCGACCTTATAGGCCTGGATCAGGTCGTGCGACAGGACGAACAGCCGCGCGCGGGTCACATCCCATACCGCGCCATGGCCGGAGGGGAGCGGCAGGTTGAGCAGTGGCGTCTCGCTGCGGTCACGACCGTAAATCTCGAGCCGGTCGCCCTCCGCATGGATGGACAGCGCAACAGCGACCCAGCCGCCAGGCAGAAGATCGGCCGAATGCGCCATCGGCGTCCTGGCATGGAACGAGACATGACCGGTCTCACGGTCGATCAGTACGGCCCCGCCGGTCGACGCAGTCGCCAGGATCGAACGGCCATCATCGACCGGCTTGCAATCGTCAATGTGCCGGAGAAGCTTAAGGCGATAGGCCTCGGGAAGGTCGGCGGCATCGGCGGCACGCCAGCGCCAGGTCTCGGTGGCAGCCCCGCCTTCGATCCGGTACTCACGAATTTGGTCGTCACCGCATGCATAGAGCCGGTCGGTGGCCAACGTCGGCTGCGCTGCACCGAATGCGACGATTGCCGCGGTGAGTATCATCGTGACGGACTTGGTCATTGGCGGTCTCCAAACGGATCATCCGCGAAGCGCGGCGGCGCGACCCATACATCACCGAGTTTGACACCTTTATGTCACCTCCGGTGAATTGGCGTCCTAGCACTCCACCAGGATCTCGATGTCGTGTTAAATGCCGACTGAGGCACAACGAAAGCACTGTTGCCATTCAGCAACAGACCGCATGTTATGCGTGCAATTCGAAATTGCGGGCTTGTCTATGCCGCATTGTTGCGTATCATTGCCAACATCCGCAAATCAAACATAGGAGGCGTTAAATGCAAACTGTACCCGTATTTACATGCGCCTCTGGCGGAATGTTCGCGATGACCTTGGTCCGACCACTGCATCATCGCTATCTTCGGCGCTAGTAGCCTAGATTCCCTGCCTTTTTGGCGTTTTCCATAGAAACTGACGTGACCGGCTGATCGAGCGGGCGTACGCATTCTTGCGTCCGCATCCATCAGCCTTGTCGCCCCGTAAGAGGACTCGGTCGTCTGGAAGACGCCGGGATAATGACGATGACAGATTCACAATTACTGGTTGCCGACTCCTTGAGTTCGGCGGTTGACGAACTGTGCCAAAAATTCGGCGCCTAGAGGACGGCGCGTGCGCTGTTGCTCGTGGCCTGGAAAAGGCATCAAACGCATACACATATCTCGGAGCTTTCAAACTACCAGCTGCGAGATATCGGTTTGCCGGAAAGGGAAGATACGTCTGCGCAACCCAATTTCCTGTTCCGGAATATCCGACCCTTCGGCTAAATCGCCGGCGCAAGGGACGTTGGAGCTGGTTTCAAAAACCACTCCAACGCCTTCCTGATATAGCAAGATCTCAACCAGAATTCGATGAAGCTGGAGCGAAGCTCTCGCGTCGAAGGAGCCTGCTCGGGATGACATGGCGCGTCGCCATGTCTCTGTCCGTCGCATCGATACGTTCCATCAGCATATCGACGGCCGCCTGCCCCATCTCGTCCACCGGCTGCTCGATCGTTGATAGCGGCGGCGAGGAGAACGCACAAACCGGCGAGCCATCGAACGAAACGACGGAGAGATCGCCAGGAACGTTCAGGCCCATCCGCTGCACGCGGCTGATGAACGAAATGGCCATGTCGTCGCTGGTTGCGATCACCGCCGTCGGCCTATCCGCCAAGCGCGCGAAGTCGGCCGCCGCCTGAACGCCGATCTCGAAACCCTGCTGGTAGCCGAGATAACCGCCCGAACGCGTCACTGACTCTTCGGTAAGTCCCGCCGCGCGAAGAGCCTCGAGCGTGCCGGCATAACGTTCCACATCATGATAATTGCCCTCCGGACCGGCTATGTAGAGAAAGCGACGGTGACCCAGGCGGATCAATTCCGCCGTCACCTCACGCACCGCTTCGCGGTCATTCGTGACGACACTCGGCAGGCCGGCCTCGCTCATATCGAGCAGCATGGAGACGATCGGCAGGCCGGCATTGGCAAGAGACCGCCCATCCACCTCCGGCAGCTTCGACGACAGGATGATGGCGCCGCGAACAGTGCCGCTAAATGCCAGATCCAGGATGTGACGCTCCGACATTTCATCACGATCGAGGTTGGCGATCATCAGATGGTAGCCGTTCTGGATCAGGGCCTTGTTGATACTTTGCAGAACCTGCGGAATGATCTGGGATACGCCGTAATAGAGCGACCCCGGCAGGATGATCATGATGATATTGGACTTGCCGACCCTCAGGTTGCGGGCCATGGCGTTCGGCGTATAGCCCAATTGCTTGGCGGCGGCATCGATCTTGAGCCGCGTCTTCTCGTTCACCCGTCCCGGATTGGCGAGCGCGCGGCTGACCGTCGAGATGGCGACCCCCGCCAATCGCGCGACGTCGGCCATCAAGGGTCCTGATTGCTCCTCTATGGGCATATCCTTGTTATTTTTCAATTTTTCACTCTCTCCCAAACGCCTGCCCTATTGGAGATTACGGCAACCACAGTCAATTGGCAAACGATTGCCAAAAATAACTTGCATAAAAAAACGACTTGGCTACTATCTGGGCACGGCAAACGATTGCCATTTGCAGTGCATTGAAATTATTCAGATAATTTACTGCGGATCTCGCTTCCGCAAGCGATTTCCTGTGCCTGGAGAACGGATAGCGTCATGACTTCAACCGAACGGCTTCGCTTTGGCGTCGATCTCGTCACCTTCTTCCACCCCGGTTTCTGGGGTGTCGAGGATTATGACGGTATCATCGCTTTGTCCCGCAACGAGCCCCGCGCCTTTTGGGATAAGATTCTCGACAGCGTGCAGGCTTCCGGCGTCACCGGCGTGGAGCTGACCTTCTCGCCCTTCAACTGGCAGGATGCGACGAAGACCTATGGTTCGGTCGAAGCTTTCGCCGGCGAGCTGTCCAAACGCGGACTGACCCTGGCGAGCGGCTTCTTCGCCGAACTCGAGGCCGCCGGCGATTTCACGGAAGGCACGGCGCAGGCTGCGATTATCGACAAGGCGGAGAAATATGCCGAATTCCTGAAGGCCTGCGGCAGCGATATCATGGTGATCGGCGGTCCGTTGCGCCAGACGCTCGGCGCGCAGCCGGTGCGGTTTTTCGATTTCGAGCAGGCACGCAAGATCGCCGATTTTCTCAACCGCCTCGGCGCGGTTCTCTACGCCAAGGGTGTTCGGCTGGCGATCCACACCGAGGCGCACTCGATCTTTGCATCCGCGCGCGATGTCGATCTGCTGATGCTGCTGACCGACCCGGCCTATGTGCATATGTGCCCGGATACAGCTCATATCATCGTCGCGGGATCTGATCCAATCCAGCTCGTCGACCGCCATCATGAGCGAGTTATCATCGCCCACTGGAAGGATGCGCTTGGGGCCATGCCGGCCGACACTATAATCGACGAGCATATCCATGATCGCCACCGCCCCTATTTCTGCGGCTTCGGCCTTGGCCGCGTCGATTGGCCGGGCTGGATCCGGCTGCTGCGCGACCGCGGCTATCAGGGCTGGGCCATTCTCGAACTGGACGCAGCCCCCGATCCGGTCGGGGATATCGCCAATGGGCTGACGCTCGTCCGGCAGGCGCTCTTGCCGATCTATCGCTGAATGTCATAACCCTGGAACCAACGGCCCCGCCAAGAGGGCCTTTTGAAGAGGTGGAACAATGAAGAATAAAGTGAAACTGCTATTGGCGGGTGCCGCGCTTTTTGCGGCCCTCGCTCCGGCCCATGCCGAAGACAAGCCCAAGGTCGAGGTGATGACCTCCTGGACCTCCGGCGGCGAAGCGGCCGCTCTCGACGTCATCAAGCAGGAGTTCGAAAAGCGCGGCGGGGTCTGGAAGGATTCTTCCATCGCCGGCTTCGGCGCCGCCGACGCTGCCTTCCAGAACCGTCTGGTCGCCGGCGACCCGCCGACCGCCAAGCAGAGCGTGCTTGGTGTCGCCAATGCCGATTTCGTCAATCAGGGCCTTCTGAGCCCCATCGACGAGGTGGCGAAAGCCGGCAAATGGGCCGATGTCCTGCCGAAATCGATCCATGATCTGATCGCCTATAACGGCCAGGTCTATCTTTCCCCGACCGGCGCCCACGGGGAAAGCTGGGTGTTCTATTCCAAGGACACCTTCGCCAAGGCCGGCATAACCGAAGAACCTAAAAGCTGGGACGACTTCTTCGCCGCGCTCGACAAGCTCAAGGCCGCCGGCGTACAGCCGGTCGCCTGGGGCGGCCAGTCCTGGCAAGAATCCAAGGTCTTCAACATGATCCTGCTGACCCAGGTCGGCATTGATGGCTTCCTCAAGATCTATGCCGACAAGGACAAGGGCGAAGCCTCCACGGCGGGCGTGAAAAAGACCCTCGACATCCTCGGCAAGCTCCGCGCCTATGTCGATGAAGGAGCACCCGGCCGCAACTGGAACGACGCCACCGCCATGATCATCAGCGGCAAAGCCGGCGTGCAGTTCATGGGCGACTGGGCGAAGGGCGAGTTCGTCGCCGCCGGTAAGGAGGCGGGCAAGGATTACGGCTGCATGCTCGCTCCGCAATCGCCGGGCATGGTCTATGTCGCCGATTCCTTCTCCTTCCCCAAGCTCAGTGACCCCGCCGCCCAGAAGGGTCAGGCACTGCTTGCCGAAGTCGCCATGGATCCGGCCATACAGGTCGAATTCTCGCTGAAGAAGGGCTCCGTGCCGATGCGGACCGATGTCGACAAATCGAAGCTCGACGTTTGCGCGCAGAAGGGCCTTGAGCTGATGAGCGCCGGCAAGATCGTGCCGGATCAGGCGCTGATCCTGTCCCCGCAGCAGGCCGGCGCGCTCAATGACTTTGTCGATGAGTTCTGGAGCAATCCTTCCGAGGATAGTGCCGCCGGCGCGGAGAAGTTCTTCGCGATCTTTGAATAGCGCCGTGGCGGGCCGATTGGACCAAAGCGTCCGATCGGCCCAGCGCATTCCTTTTGAGAAAGTTTGCTGATGCAAGCCAAGCGCAGACGTTCCCCCGCTGCGACCATCGCGCTCCTGCCGACATGGATCGCAGCGATTTTCATCTATATCGGCACCATGGTCTGGTCCGTGAGGCTGTCGTTTACGGATTCGACCATCTTCCCCTCGTCCAACTATGTCGGTTTTGCCCAATATGCGAAGCTGTTCCGGACGTCGAGATGGCTCGCGTCCCTGGAAAACGTCGTGATTTTCGGCGTGCTTTATGTCGTGGGCTGTCTGGCGCTGGGCTTTGTGCTGGCGGCGGCGCTTGATCGCAAGGTGCGCTTCGAAGCCGTGTTCCGCACCATCTTCCTCTATCCCTACGCCATGTCCTTCGTGGTCACCGGCCTCATCTGGCAATGGATGCTGAACCCGACCCTCGGCATTCAGGCAACCGTCAGGGCGCTCGGCTGGCAGAGTTTCGCATTCGACTGGATCGTCAGTCGCGACATGGCGATCTACACCGTCGTCTTCGCCGGCGTCTGGCAGGGAGCGGGCCTCGTCATGGTCATCGCGCTCTCCGGCATGCGCGGCATCGGCGAGGAACAATGGAAGGCCGCGCAGATCGACGGCATTCCGGTCTGGCGCATCTATCTGTCGATCATCCTGCCACAGCTTGGACCGGCGCTTGCCGCTTCCGGCATGCTGCTCTCCATGGGCGTGATCAAGACCTATGACCTCGTCGTCGCACTCACCGGCGGCGGGCCCGGCTTTTCCACCGAAGTACCGGCGAAATTCATCATGGATAACCTGTTCGAGCGACAGAACCTTGGCCTGGCGAGCGCAGGCGCCACCGTGCTGGTGCTCTCCGTCGTCATGGCCGCCGCCCCGTTTCGCTATGCACTCTACATGCGCGCCAGAAGAATGGGAGCGCACTGATGACAGCCCTTCGCCCAAACGGCCCCAAACCATCTAGGCTGACCGTCGGCCGCATCGGGCTCTACGCATTCCTGATCTTCTCGGCGCTGTTCTTCCTGCTGCCGCTCTATACGATGCTGGTCACCTCCTTGAAGACGATGGAGGAGATCCGCCAGGGGCGCATTTTCGCCCTGCCCGGCTCTCTCGACTTCAACGCCTGGAAAACCGCCTGGTCTGGTGCCTGCATGGGCACGCAATGCCTCGGCGTGCGCCTCGGCTTCTGGAACTCGGTGAAAATCACCGTGCCGGCAGTGGCAATTTCCGTCCTCATCGGCGCGATCAACGGCTACGCCCTCTCCTTCTGGCGGCCGAAGGGTTCTGGCTTCCTCTTCGGGCTGCTGATGGCGGGCGGGCTGATCCCCTATCAGATCTTCCTCTATCCGCTGGTGCGGCTGCTCGCCAATCTCAGCCTCTATAATTCGGTGGCGGGCGTCGTCCTCGTCCATGTGATCTTCGGCCTGCCGCTGGTCACGCTGCTCTTCCGCAACTATTTCGTCGCGATCCCCGAAGAGCTCTGCAAGGCCGCACGCGTCGACGGCGCCGGTTTCTGGCGGATCTTCTTCGAGATCATGCTGCCCATGTCGGTGCCGATGATCGTCGTCGCCTCCATCTTCCAGTTCACCGGCATCTGGAACGACTTCCTGATCGGACTGGTCTTTGCCGGGCGCGACAATCTGCCGATGACGGTGCAGCTCAACAATATCGTCAACACCACCATGGGCGAGCGCGCCTACAATGTGAACATGGCCGCCACCATCCTGACCGCCATTGTTCCGCTCGCCATCTATTTCTTTTCCGGCCGCTGGTTCGTGCGCGGCGTGGCCGCTGGCGCAGTGAAAGGATAATTCCATGCAATCCGCTGTTTCCGTCAAGGATCTGAAAATCGCCTATGGCGATCATACCGTGATCGAAAAATTGTCGATCGATATCGCCCCCCGCGAGTTTCTCGTGCTGCTGGGACCGTCAGGCTGCGGGAAATCCACGCTTCTGAATGCCATAGCGGGACTGCAGGACATCACCGGCGGTGAGATCTCGATTTCCGGCAGAAACGTCACCTGGGAGGAGCCGAAGGATCGCGGCATCGGAATGGTGTTCCAGTCCTATGCGCTTTATCCGCACATGACAGTGAAGAAGAACCTTTCCTTCGGCCTGCGCGTGGCCGGTCTTCCCAAAGCCGAAATAGAGGCGCGCATCGCCCGCACCGCATCGCTTCTGCAACTGGAAAAGCTGCTCGACCGCCGCCCATCGGCATTGTCCGGCGGTCAACGCCAACGCGTGGCGATCGGCCGTGCGTTGGTGCGCGAGGTCGACGTCTTCCTGTTCGACGAACCGCTCTCCAATCTCGACGCCAAGCTGCGCAACGAACTGCGCGTCGAAATCAAGAAGCTGCACCAGAGCCTCGGCAACACCATGATCTATGTCACGCATGATCAGGTGGAGGCGCTAACCCTTGCCGATCGCATCGCCATCATGCGCGACGGCGTGATCCAGCAGCTCGGCAGCCCCTCCGAGATCTATCATCGCCCGGCCAATCTTTTCGTCGCAGGCTTCATCGGCGCACCCGCAATGAACTTCATCGAAGGCGAGATCGCCTTCAAGGCAGGCGTTCCCATCTTCGAAAGCAACGGGCTCGAAATCGACCTTTCCGACTATCCCTTTTTCGCATCTCCCGAAGCAGGCCCGACCACCCTTGGCGTCCGCCCGGAACATATCGCACCCGATGGCAGGACGAAGGGCTGGCCCACTATCCCGGGCGTCGTCTCCGTCGTCGAACCGATGGGGGCTGATGCGGTGATCTGGTTCGACTGGGCGGGGCAAAGCCTTTCCTACCGGATCATGGGCGATGCGACGCTCGATCCGGGCGCGGAGATCGCGCCCGGACTCGATATCGCCAAGGCCTCTCTCTTCGGCGCGGACGGCGTGCGCCTGTAACATTACTTTCAGACCATACGGAAATTACTCATGTCTCAGACTATCTATGATGCGCTGGTGATCGGCTCCGGCGCGGCGGGCTCCTTCGCCGCCAAGGAATTGACCGCTCAAGGGCTTTCGGTGCTGCTGCTTGAGGCAGGGCCTGCCGTTTCGCATAGGGATTTCGATCCGTCCCGAAAGAAGGAGCCGGCGAGCAGCATCAACATCTGGGAACGCGCGCGCGCCACGCTCAAGGGCCAGCCCATTCAGGCACGCGCCGCCTTCTTCACCGAGCGCTTCAGCCACTTCTTCGTCAACGACCGCAAGAACCCCTACACGACACCGAAGGATGCACCGTTTCTCTGGATTCGCGGGCGCCAGAGCGGTGGGCGCCTGCACAGCTTCGGCCGGGTTCTGCTGCGCTGGACCGACGATGATTTCAAGATTCAGTCGCGCACCGGCAAAGGCGTCGACTGGCCCGTTTCCTATGACGAGCTGGCGCCTTACTACGCCGAGGTCGAATCCTACCTCGGGCTTTATGGCAATGAGGACGGCGTCGAGACCCTGCCCGACGGCGTCTATGCCCATCCCGCACAATTGACGCCGGCCGAAGAGACCTTCAAGACCGAGGTAGAAGGCCGCTGGCCGGAACGGAGCGTCGTCTCCTGGCGCTATATCGCTCCAGACGCCGAGCGCACGCCGAAACCCCTGCGCGAAGCGCTGGCGACCGGCCGCCTTACCGTCCGTCACGACGCCGTCGTTCGCCGCATCACGACGGATTATGAAAGCGGCCGGGCGACCGGCGCGGAATTCATCGACCGCGTGACGGGCAGGGTCGAGACTGCGTGCACCGCACTGGTGGTGCTTTCGGCCTCCCCGATCGAAAGCGTGCGGCTGCTGCTCAATTCGGCATCGCCCAGGCATCCCGACGGACTGGGCAACAGCTCGGGCACGCTCGGTCGCTATTTCATGGATCAGTTGCCTTGTCTCGCCTTCGGATCCTTCTCGAAGGCGAAAGGCTGGTCGGCCGATACCTCCGCGCCGGCCGACCCGTTCTACAATCCCTCGGGCGGCATCTTCATTCCGCGTTTCGGGGCAAACGACGCCTCTCGCGGAGATTTCGATTATCAGGGCAGCGTCGGCCGCGCGCCGACGCCGGATGACCAGCCCTCACGGCTCGCCTTCTTCGGCTTCGGCCGGATGCTGCCCTATGCCGACAACCGCATCACACTCGACAGCAAGCGCAAGGATGCCTGGAATATTCCAGTTCCGCATATCCGTTGCGCCATGGGAGAAGAAGAACACAGCCTATTGCGCCATCAGGAAGAAACCCTGATCGAGACGATACGCGGCGTTGGCGGCGAACTGGAATTCATCGGCTCGCCCACCGGGCTCAAGGAGATGGGCCGCGGCGCATTCCCCGACGCCGATGCCTTCAGCCGTTTCATGTTCCGCAAATGGTTCCGCAAGACCATGTGCATGGGCGCCGCGATCCATGAGACGGGTGGCGCGCGCATGGGGACATCCGAAAAGGAGTCCGTCCTCAATGCCTATAACCAGAGCTGGGACGTTCCCAATCTGATCGTAACGGATGCCTCCGCCTTCCCCGGCAGCGGCATTGCCGGCACGACGCTGACGGTCATGGCGCTGACGATCCGCGCCTGCCGGAATGTCGTGAACAAATATCGGGCTGGGCAACTGTGATTGCGCGTTCAGACGAATGACGCACTGAGCATGGAATGCTGCACCCGACGATCCGACGCCGGGTGCAGCAAAGTCGTCTATTTCCAGGCCGCGAGAGAGAACGGAGCGACTTCACGCCCACCGAGCACAAACTCCCGCTCGCCCGGAACCGTCCACGCATCCGGTCCGTAATTGAACGCGAATGTCAGCTTGCCTGCGCGGCGAAGACGGATGAAATCGGGCATGTCAGTGGTTTGCAGGTCGAGGCTGGAAGCAAGGTAGGACATCAGATTGCCGAGGAGCGCACCGTCCGCCCAGCAGGACAGATAGAGATATCGTCCCTTCGACACCAGTGCCGGGCCGCCGTCTTCGAAGGTCGCCACGACATTCGCATCCGACTGCGTCTCGAGATGTTCGCGCCATCTTGTCGCCCGACCGTTGACCGCGCCGGCCAACGAGGCACTGAGTCCAGGCCGCAGCGAAGCGACCTGCGTGATCCTGACACCGGTGAGGTCACCGATCGGCCCCGGCGGAAGATTGGCCGGAATGCGGAAATTGCGATCCCGCGAACCGGTGCGCGGACCGAAAAGGACGGTCCCATCCGCCTGTTCGAACGCGGCCAGCGCCACATCGGAGACGTGCATCAGGCAGGGAACGAGAACAAGCTTGTAGCCTTTCAGCGAATGACCCGGACGGACGAAATCGACATCGAGCCCGAGCTTCCTGACCGCCTCGTACCAGCGGAAGGCAAGCTCTTCATAGCGGAAATCCTTGCCCTGCGGCTGAATGACGGCGGACCAATAGCTTTCGTAGTCGTAGACGATTGCGACAGGTGCCTGAACGGCTTCCGGCAACGGGCCGACGACCTCGATCTCGCGCCCGACGATTTCGGCTTCCTTGCCGCCCGGCGAAAGTTCGTCGAGACCGGGCAGGTTCAGGCCGGCATGCATCTGCTCCTGCGCAAACGGCGCCTGACGCCAGCGGAAATAGCTGACGACCTCGGCTCCGTGGGCGAGACCTTCCCAGCTCCACAGGCGCACCATCCCCGGCTTGGGGACCGGGTTCCATGGCGCCCAGTTCACCGGCCCCGGCTGCTGCTCCATGATCCAGAACCGGCCATTGCCGACGCCGCGGTAGAGATCGTGATGAAAGGCGGCGATATCAGGGTGAGATGTCTCAGCCCAGCGCACGCGTTCTTCCTCACTGAAGGGAAACTTCTCCACGAAGCCAATCGGATAGGAATCCCAGGACGCCAGGTCCAGGTTCTCGGCAACCTTCCAGTGATCGAAATCGTTGACGAAGCCCATGAAATTATGGGTGATCCAACGGTTCGGGGAGTGCTTTCGGATAATGTCGCATTGCATGCGGTCATAGGCGGCGATCTGGTCGAAATGGAAGCGCCAGAAATCGAGCCGGACAGCGGGGTTCGTCTCCGTCACCGTCAGGTTCGGCAGTACGACATCCTCGAAGCTCTGGACTTCCATCGACCAGAAGACGCTGCCCCAGGCCTCGTTCAATTGCTGCGCCGACTGATAGCGAAGGCGGAGCCAGCGGCGAAACGCCTTCAGATCTTCCGCACCCCAGGAAAGGCTCGTATCGTGGCATCCGTATTCATTGTCAGTCTGCCAACCGACAATAGCCGGATGCGAGCCATAGCGCTTCGCGACGACCTCGACGATACGCTCCGACTCCTTCCACCAGACGTCCGACGAGAAGGTATAATGACGGCGCGAGCCGAAGCCGCGCACCCTGCCCTGCTCGTCCACCGGAGCGATCTCCGGATATTCATCCATCAGCCACTTCGGCGGCGTCGCGGTCGGCGTGCCGAGCACGACCTTCAGGCCGGCGGCCGCAAGCGTGTCGATCGCCCGATCGAGCCAGCCGAAATCGAAGGAGCCGCGCGTCGGCTCGAGGCGCGACCAGGCGAACTCGCCGATGCGAACATGGGAGATGCCAAGCGCCCGCATGCGGCGCGCGTCTTTTTCCCACCAGCTTTCGGGCCAGTGTTCCGGATAATAGCAAACGCCAAGCATTATTTCGTCAGATCTCCGTTGAGGATGGCATTGCCGGCATCGTCGAATAGATGGCAGGCAGCCGCTGGAATATGGATGGCAAAATCGTCGCCCGGCTTGGCCTGCGCCAGGCCGTCCGCCTTCACCGCAATCTCGGTGCCGTCGGCAAGGGCGATATAGAACATCGTTTCCGATCCCAGATATTCCGCCAGACGCACCTTGCCCTGAAGCGTCGCGTCACCGCCTTCGCTTCGATCGAGGTGTTCGGGGCGGATGCCGAGGGTGACCGGCTGCCCTTCCTTCACCGAACCGCCTTGCAGCGTGATCGACTGCCCGCCGGGAAGATCGACCCTGACGCCGCCATCGACCGGCGAAGCCTTGGTCTTCTGGAAATTCATCTTCGGCGATCCGATGAAACCGGCAACGAAGATGTTCTTCGGACGATGATAGAGTTCCAGGGGCGAGCCGACCTGCTCGACCAGTCCGCCCTGCAGCACGACGATCTTGTCGGCCATGGTCATGGCCTCGACCTGATCGTGGGTGACGTAGATCATCGTCGTGCGGATATCCTGATGCAGCTTGCTGATCTCCGTACGCATCTGGACCCGGAGCGAGGCATCGAGATTGGACAGCGGCTCATCGAAGAGAAACACCTGCGGATTGCGCACGATGGCGCGGCCGATGGCGACACGCTGACGCTGGCCGCCCGAAAGCTGGGACGGCTTGCGGTCGAGCATGGACTTCAATTGCAGCATCTCGGCGGCGGCATCGGTGCGGCGAGCGACCTCATCCTTGGAATGGCCGGTCATGCGCAGGCCGAAACCGATGTTTTCCGCAACCGTCATGTGCGGGTACAAAGCGTAGCTCTGGAACACCATGGCGACGCCGCGCTCGGCGGGACCGACCCTGGTCATGTCATTGCCGCCGATCTTGAGCTCCCCGGAGGAAATATCCTCGAGCCCTGCAATCATGCGCAGAAGCGTGGACTTGCCGCAGCCGGACGGACCGACGAAGACACAGAACTCGCCGTCCTCAATCGCCAGATCGACGCCCTTGATGACGCTGGCAGCGCCAAACTGCTTGGTCACGCGGTTAAGCGTTACATTCCCCATGAGACTTAGTCTCCCGTCACTGGTTCGAATTCAAGAAGAAGCCCGCTTTCGGGCCGAAGCATCGGCAGCGGCAAGCCGACATGCCGGAGCGTATCGAGGCTGAACGTCAGTTCGCCGTTCAGAAGCCGTTGCTGGCCGTCCGATATCCGGATGAACTCGGGCTCGGCGGGATGGATCGCTTTCACGCGCCATTTGCCTGTGCCGTCGCCACCGACCGGCAGGCGAACCGGTGCCGGCTGCTCGCCGACCATTTGCGGGCCTTGCGCGACGAAAGCCACGATACGGCTCTCGTCCGCGGCACCCCAGACGTAGCGACCGTCGAGCGGCGGCAGGCGGAACTGCTTGCCGGGCGCATGCAGCAGCGGGCGCAGGTTCTTGTGAAGCGCGATCCAGCCTTCGAGCTCCTGCTTTTCCTCGGCCTCAAGGGTCAGCGGGTTGAGTTCGACGCCCAGATGATAGGCGAGCGCGACGAGCGCGCGGAAGGAAAGCGTCAGCCTGCGGCCGGTCTGGTGGTTCGGCGATGCAGCGATGTGCGCGCCCAGAAGCTCCGGCGGAACGAACTGCGAGGCCCCATGCTGTATTTCGAGCCGTTCGAAGGCATCGGTGCAATCGGAGGTCCAGACGCGGTGCGTGTGCCGGAGGACGCCATAATCGATACGCCCGCCGCCCGATGCACAGCTTTCGATCTCGACCGCCGGAAACGCCTGCCGGATCCTGTCCATCAGGGCGTAGACCGCCCGCGTCTGTTGCGCCGTGCGGGCACGGCCATCCACGCCGCCGGCATGGGTCAGGTCGCGGTTCATGTCCCATTTGATGTAAGAGATCGCATGCTGGGAAAGTACGGCTTCCATGCATCTGAAGAGATAATCGCTGACCTCCGGCCGCGTCAGATCCAGCACCAGCTGGTTTCTCGACAAAAGCAACGGACGTCCTTCGACCTGCAGAGCCCAATCGGGATGGGCGCGAAACAGTTCGGACTCGGGATTTACATTTTCAGGCTCGAACCAGAGCCCGAACTCCATGCCCAGCGAGGTCACATGGTCGACCAGAGGCTTCAGTCCGTCGGGATATTTCCGCTCGTCTATGAACCAGTCGCCGAGGCTGGTGGTATCGTCGTCGCGCTTGCCGAACCAGCCGTCGTCTAGGACGAAGCGCTCGATGCCGACGGCGGCGGCCGCATCCGCCTGGGCCTTCAGGGAGTCCATGCGGTGATCGAAGTAATTGCCTTCCCAGGTATTCAGCGTCACCGGCCGGGGCTTCATCTCGCCGCCCGGCCAGGCAATCACGCTCTCTCGCACGAAGGCATGGAAAGCTTCGCTGTCAGGGCCGGCAAAGGCCGTCGGACTGGCGTAGGTTTCACCGGTTGCCAGGCGTATTTCGCCCGGCTCGAACAGCTCGCCGAGATGCACCAGCCTGCGTCCATCGTCGAGCGTGTCGATCGCCATCAGGTGATTGCCGCTCCAGCCGAGATGGAAGCCCATCCGCTCGCCGCCACATTCGAGGAAAGCAAAGGGGAAGCGGTCATGCGAGGTGCGCCCGCGCCGGCTTTCCTGCATCCAGAGCCCGTCGGCAATCGCGGTGTGGCGTGTCTGAAATTCCCGGCCCCACATGCCTGTGAAGGTGGTCAGTTCCGCCGTGCCCGCAGGCATCAGAAAGCTCGCCGCCATGCATCGGTCGAGGGTGTAATCGCCCGAACCGAGATTGGTCAGCGATGTCGAAACCGACAGCACCCCGATGGGGCTGCCTTCGAGGCGTATCTGCAAGCCGATTTCCGCGACGGGATCTTCGGCCTTCAGGACGACGCCAAGGTCGTTTTCCTCGGCCTGCCAGTTTGCGAATTCCAGAATGAACGAACGCCCGTCGCGGTGCCCGGAGATTGCCGGCCAGCCGAAAAAACCGAGCCCGCCGACAGGCAGCAGAACATTCGACGGCACGGCGATATCCATGCCGTTGACGCGGCTGGAACGCGGCACCTCGGGCCAGAATTCCGGCGCAAGCGTCCCACGGCCGAAGCCCAGAATCTCCGGCATGCCGCTCGCAGGCAGGCCGAGTGCCAGCGACACCGCACCGGCTTTGACAACAACAGTCTTGCTCATCCCTTGGTCGCTCCGAGAGTGAGGCCCGCAATAAAGTGCCTCTGCATGAAGAAGAACATCAGAACCGGCGGCATCGCGGCGACGATGGACCCCGCCGACACCAGATGCCATGCGGCAACCCACTGCCCATTGAGGGAATTGAGGCCGGCGGTAACAGGCATGGCGCTCTGTCCCTGAACTAGCACGGTCGCCCAGAAATAGTCATTCCAGACGAAGGTGAAGATCAGTACCGACAGTGCCGCAATCGCCGGGCGCATCAGCGGCAGCACGATATGGACGAAGATCCGCCATTCGGAGACGCCCTCGACACGTGCCGACTCGATCAGCGCAAAGGGCAGGCCCTTGATGAAATTGCGCATGAACAAGGTGCAGAACCCCGTCTGGAAGGCGACGTGGAACAGTACCAGCCCGGTCACCGTGTCATAGAGGCCCATCTTCAGCGTCATGTCGCGCACCGGAACCATCAGGATCTGGAACGGGATGAAGTTACCGGCAACGAAGATGAAGAACAGTGCCAAGCTTCCCTTGAAGCGGTAGACGGCGAGCGCGAAGCCGCAAAGGCAGGACAGCCCAACCGCGCCGATCACGGTCGGGATCGTGATCTTGAACGAGTTCAGGATGTAGTGGCCGATCGGCGAATCCCGGAAGACGGCGGTGTAATTTTCCACGCCCGCAAAGCCGGAGGGAATGCCGAAATAATTGCCGGCCGCCAGATCCCCCGAGGGCCGGATCGACGTGACCGCGACGCCGATCAGCGGTAGCAGCCAGATGATGAGCGCGATCGGCAGGATGATCTGGTAGGCGGCGGATGCCCATGGGCCGGATTTCTGGACAGGTGTTGGAAACATCAGGAATTCCTTTCCTGTCTCAGCATGCGGATGAGAAAGAAGGTGATGAAAATCATCATGATCAGGAAAAGCACGACCGCGATGGCAGCGCCATATCCCATGCGGAAGCCATATTCGGAGAGCGCTTCCTCATACATGTAGTAGGAGAGAACGCGGCTCGATCCGTAGGGGCCGCCGGCCGTCATGACGGACACGAGGTCGAAGGAGCGAAGCGCACCGATGACCGTCACCACCACCGCGATGAAGGTGGCCGGCCGCAGCTGCGGCAGAACGATGTTCCAGAACAGGTGCCAGCCCTTGGCGCCATCCATGCGTCCGGCCTCGATCTGCTCCGGATTGATGTTGTTGAGGCCCGTCAGATAGAGGATCATGCAATAGGCGATCTGCGGCCAGAGGCCGGCCGCGATGATGCCATAGGTCACCAGGCGTTCATCCGCGAGGATGGCGATCTGTGTTCCCGTCAGAGCCTCGGTCAGCACCGAGAAGAGCCCGAAATTCGGCGCATAGAACCAGGTGAAGATCAGGCCGACGACGACCTGGCTGATCACGAAGGGGAAGAAGAACAGCGATTTATAGATGCGGATGCCGGCAACGGTCTGGTTCAGGAACAGGGCCGCGGCCAGGCCCGCCGGGACCGCCAGCAGATAGAGAACGAGCCAGATGATGTTATTTTCCAGCGACGTATAGAAGGCGTCATCGGAGAAAAGCTCGACATAATTCCCAAGACCGATCCAGGTTTTCGGCCCCAGGCCATCCCAGTCATGAAAGCTGATCCAAACGGACTGGAAGACCGGCAGGATCACATAGACCAAGAACATCAGGGCGCCTGGCGCGAGAAAGAGCCAGGGGGCGAATGTCCGCTGATTGCGTTTCCAGAAACCCGGTAGAGCGGTGCTGCTCGTGCCCATCGTCTGCTCCTATGCAAAGGCAACAAAGAACGCTGCCGGGCGTCATCAACGTCCGGCAGCGCGTCATTATCAAAAAAGAGCTATTTGTAAGCCCGGGCGCGCACCTTATCGAGGCGTGCCAGGATCGCGTCGATCTTGTCGGGCTTCACCATGAATTCCTGGAAGCCTTCCATGCCGGCCTTCGCCATATCGGCCGGAGCGTCGCGGTCGTAGAACTGCGAGAGAGCCTGAGCCTTCGACACCAGCTCGAAGCCGGCCTTCAGGAACTTGTCGTCCGCAGGCGTCGCCTGATTGTTGACGGGCAACTGGCCGAGGGTCGCATTCATTTTCGTCTGCGCTTCCGCGGATGCCAGATAAGCGAGGAACTTCTTAGCGTCTTCCTTGTTCTTCGCACCCGACGGGATGTGGAAGGTGTCGAGAGGCGCTTCCTCGGCGGCAGGCAGGCCAGCGGTGATTTCCGGGAACGGCAGGAAGCCGATCTGGTCTTCCTTCAGCCCGCCATCCTTCATCGGAGCGACGGCGAAGTTGCCCATGAGATACATGGCTGCTTTGCCCTGGACGAACTGCGGCATGGCATCCTGCCAATCGAGTGCGGCATGGTTCTCAAGGAAATAGCCCGGCTTGACCAGTTCCGCCCACTTGGCGAACACGGCCTTCACCTTTGGATCGGTATAGGGCACCTTGCCGGACGTCAGGTCCATGTGGAACTGGTAACCATTGACGCGCAGATCGAGATAATCGAACCAGCCAGCCGTCGGCCACAGCGCCTTGCTGCCGATCGTAAACGGCGTAATGCCGGCGCTTTTCAGCTTGGCGCAGGCGGCGACCAGTTCGTCCCAGGTCTTCGGCGGCGTAATGCCCTTATCCTTGAAGATATCGGCGCGGTAATAGATGCCCCACTGATAGTAGGTGTAGGGAACGCCCCACTTCTTGCCGTCGATCGTCATCGATGCCGCGGCGGACTTCAGCTGGTCGTTCAGCCCGTTTGCGGCCCAGACGTCGCTGACATCTTCGAAAAGGCCTGCCTTGACGAAAGGCTCCATGCGGTTGCCGGCATACCAGGCAACGACATCAGGCGGCGTCGCCGTCAGAAAATTACGGATCGCGGACTTATAGCCTTCGTGATCGAAATTGTTCCACTTGACCTTGATGTCGGGGTTCTTCGTCTGGAAGTCCGCAATCAGCTGTTCCATTGCCTTTTTCGGCACGGGATCCGACTGGTCGGAATTAAGAACGATTTCACCGGCACAAGCCGCCGAGGCGACCAGCATGTAGCTCAATGCGATCGAGCCGATATTCTTCAAAAGGGTCACGTATATTCCTCCACTGACCTGTTGCGGCGCGGGGCGCCGGCGCGCACATCGCCCCCAATGTGCGGCGTTGATATTCATCATTCAAATTCGTAGATCTCTACCGCCATATTAAAGTTCGTTTCCTGTTTTCTAAGATCGCGACCGCAATGGAGACTCTTGCAATGCTGATCGAAGACGAGTCAGTTCCAGTTCACGATGGCCCGACGCGCCATCCTCTCGTCGTCTTCGGCGATCATCGTTTCTGTGCCGGGGAGCGGTTGGACGTGCGGCGCATGAGCGGTCCGCACATGCACAGCCAGGTGGAACTCAACTATGTCCTGGACGGCCGTATCACATATTGGTTCGACGGCCGCAGGCTTCAGATCTCGCAAGGCCAGCTCTGCCTCTTCTGGGGAATGATCCCGCACCAGGTCGTCGATGTCACCGAGCCGGCGAATTTCGTCTGTCTCTATGTCCCCATGTCGGTGCTCGTCAATCTGCACAGCATGGGCGCCTTTCGCGACGCCGTCTTCCGTGGTGGCCTGATAGAGGCACTGAGCGTCAGGGCGCACGACCGCGATGTTTTTCTGAAATGGCGCGAGGAACTGCTGTCGGGAGATCCGGAGCTGGAACAGATCGTCCGTGACGAACTTGTCGCCCGCATACGCCGGATTGCCCGGGAGGGCTGGCAGGACTTGCGGGAACAGGGCTCCGCCATCGAAGCATCGCGCAACCAGGATCCCGACCGCCTGCCGAGGGTGGAAAAGATGCTTCGTTTCATCGCCGAACGCGCACTCGGCGAGATATCGGCCGTCGACGTCGGATCGGCTGCCGGACTGCATCCCAACTACGCCATGTCGATCTTCAAGAAGACCGTGGGGCTGACCGTCAATCAGGCCATCACCCGCCACCGGCTCGACACGGCGCAGTCGCTGCTGATTTCAAGCGATCTTCCGGTCGCCGCGGTCGCATTCGAATCCGGATTTGGTTCGCTGTCGCGCTTCTACGAAGCCTTCGAAGAACGCTTTTCCACGACGCCGGCCAAATATCGCAGCGGCTTTGGACTGGTGACGACAAAGGGAGCTTCGGCGGCCTAGCACCATCCTTTTACTTTTGAGGCCTGCCTGCCGCTCAGCGTGCGACCGCCAGAATGCCGAACATCGAAGCGACGATGGCAAGCGCGATCCGTACATTGTGGATCAAGAGCCAGGTGTCGAGCCGTGCGGAGACCTGATCGAGAGGAACAGACTTGGCGGCGAATTGCGCGTTGCTCGGGACGAACCACGCAATGGTGAGAACCAGAATAGCCGCGACGCAGGCGATCGCCCCCAACCAGAACACGCGCGCTCCTCCCTCGCTCCAGCCAAGGCAGAGAGAGCCGATGAGACCAATGAGGGTCGGGGCGAGCACGAGAGGAATCGCGCGCGCGACAAACCGGCCATTCAGGCTGAACCAATCCAGAAAGTCGGACGCCGGGAGGCTTTTCCAGTAGCCGCCAAGCGTCACGCCGATCGCCAGCATGACGCCGGCAAACATCGCGGAGCCGGAAATGGCGAGAATGTTGAATAGGAGCCGCATCGGACTCTCTCCTCTTGTACTTGATTTCGCTTTTGATGACGCCGGCACCACGGGTGACGTTGCGTCTACGCCACGCAAATGCCCGGAACGGCGACCTTCTGGAACAGATGCGGGGAGGCAACCGCCGAGGATGGATAGGTCGAGAGCTTCTCCCTGAACTGCGGATGCGTGAACGCGGCGCGAAAATCGGCCATCGTTTCCCAGACGGCATAGTTGAAATAGGTCGGGCTTTCTCCGATCGCGCGGTGAAGCTGGGTCGAGATGAAGCCGGGTTGCCGCTTCATGAATGCAGCGTCGTCCTGCCATGCCTTGAGAAAAATCTGCTCATCCGCCTTATCGAGCGTGAAGACGTTCACGAGGATGACGGGGGCGGCATCGACCGCGATCTGGTGTTCGATGGGAAATGAGGGATCCATTGGACGCATGTGCGACATGGCATACTCCGTTCGATATGGTTACATGATGTCAATCTGGTGTGACAGACACATAGATAATTGACAACATGATGTCAAATTGATTATATGGTGACAAATGAGCAAGACCGAATTGACCCCCGCCGCAACTGCCTTGACGGATCTGATCCTGGACCTGTTCAGGCTCAACAGCCGCGTGCTCGCCTCCGGCGACAGGCTGGTTGCCCCTCTTGGCCTGACCAGTGCCCGCTGGCAGATCCTTGGGGCGATCACCTCGGCTGGCCGGCCGCAGCCGGTTGCATGGCTGGCGCGCGACATGGAAGCCAACCGCCAGAACGTTCAGCGCATCGTCAACGATCTGGAAAAGGAAGGGCTCATCGCCTTTGAAGCCAATCCGCATCACCGGCGGGCGCAGCTTGTCGTGCTGACCGACAAGGGCAAGCAGACATTCGACGCCGCCATGCGCTTGCAGGCGCCGTGGGCCAACGATCTTTCGGACGGGCTTCAGGTCGAGGATATCGAAACGATGCGCAGGGTCATGGCGGCGATGCGCAGCAAACTGGAAGGAACCGGAGATGAAGAGCACACCTGATCGCTACGGCACGGTCGCAATCTCAATTCACTGGATCAGCGCCATTCTGATCCTGGCTCTGCTCGGCTCCGGTTTCCGGGCCGCCAATGCCATGGACGCCGTCACCAAGGCCGGTTTCCTGCGTTTTCATATTCCGGTGGCGATCATCGTTCTGATTCTCACCATCTTGCGCATCGTCTGGTGGCGCTTCGATCTGAAGCCACTTCCGGTGAAGGGATCGCCCGCATGGCAGGAGCGCATCGCTCGCTGGGTCCATGTCGCCTTCTACATCGTCATTCTTGGCATGATTGCCAGCGGCATTGGCATGATGGTCCTGAGTGGTGCCGCCCCGGCGGTCCTTGGCGAAGCCGGTACCGCGCTGCCAAACTTCACCGACTATCCGCCACGCGCGCCACATGGCTTGGGCGCCTTCTTGTTGGTCGGGCTTCTCATTTTCCACGCGGGCGCAGCCCTCTACCACCAGCTCGTTCGCCACGACGGACTGCTTCGTCGGATGTGGTACGGCGGCTAATGCGGCTGCGATCCTGCTTGAAGACCGACGATCGATGACCGCCTCATTCGCAACCGGCTCAGTCCTTTGCGATCAATCCGTGGAGAATGACATCCACATGCGCCTCGAAAAACGCCTCTACATCCTGCGGCTTGCGGTCCGCAAAGAGCATCTGCCATATGCATAGCATCATGGTCGCCCCAGTGGCGGCATCCGGAATCTTGACTGCCAATGCGTTACGAAATTCGCCGGCGGCAACGCCTGCTTCAAGGATGCTCCGTGCCGCTTCCTTGAACGGCACAATGAATTCTTCATGATGCCGATCCACCACCTGCGGAAACCGTGATCCTTCCGTGAGGACGAAGCGCAGCAACTCCCGCGTATTCCGGTCCATGATGATGCGATCGTAAAGCAGGCGAATAAACATCCTGATTCTTTCGGAATAGGATCCGCTCAGGTTTTTTGCATTGGCGCTGATATCAGAGAACGGGACGGAGATATGGCGGATCATCTCCTCGAACAGCCTCTCCTTCGTGTCGAAATAGAAATAGATCGTCCCTTTGGTGACGCCGACACGACGGGCGACATCCTCGACGCGTGTCGCCACGTAACCGCGCTCGACGAACTCCTCAAACGCCGCTTCCAGGATTTCCTGAGGACGCTGCGCCTTGCGCTGCGCCCGCTGCCCAAGTTGTTTTTCCGCCGGCATGCAACCTCCTCGTTTTCTTAGGAAATTCTGATATAACAATCTCAATTGTAACGCATTATTTCATTGACTAGTCAGTCAGTCAATAATATTGGACAAGCGCAATCGTTAAAACCCGCGCTCGGGGGATGTATGAATAGATCAGCACCCATCATGGGGTTGCTCGCACTGACGCTGGCCCTATCGTCCTGCGATCAGAAAGACGCGCCCGCCGTACAGGCGTCACAAAACGTCCGAACCATCGAAACAACGCTCAGCAAGCCCACCGCACAGACAACCGTCACCGGCGAAGTGAAAGCCCGCATCGAATCGGAACTTTCGTTTCGCGTCAGCGGTAGAATCATCGAACGCAGCGTCGATGTCGGCGCCAGGGTCAAGGCGGGCGATCTTCTGGCGAAGATCGATGCCGAGGAACAGCAAGCCGACGTCGACGTTGCGACGGCGAGCCTTCAGGCCGCCGAAGCGCAGCTCACCCAGGCGCAACTCGCCGCGACCCGCCAGGAAAGCCTCTTCAAGAACCAGGTCACGACCCGCGCCGCCTATGATTCCGCCAATGAAGCGCTCCTGACTGCCCAGGGATCCGAGGAAGCCGCAAAGGCCCAGCTCGAGACCGCCAAGGATGCGCTTTCCTACACGGAACTGCGCGCTGACGCGGACGGGATCATCACGGCGCGCAACGCCGAGGTCGGTCAGGTGGCGCAAGCGGCGCAATCCGTCTTCACGCTTGCCCATGACGGCCCGCGCGACGCGGTTTTCAATGTCTTCGAATCGCTATTTCTGAAAGAACAGCCCGACAAGCAGGTCGTGGTCACCCTCCTGTCTGGCACACCCAAGCAGGTAACGGCGACGATCAGGGAGATATCGCCGACGATCGATGCCTCGACCGGCACCATCAAGGTCAAGGTCGGACTGGATAACGGCGCGGACTTGCCGCTTGGAGCGGCCGTCTCCGGAACATTCAGCAAGCCTTCGGCGGAAGCCATCCTTCTGCCCTGGAGCGCCATGACATCGGCGAGCGGCCAGCCAGCGGTATGGGTCGTCGACCCCACGACGAGCGAAGTCTCCTTGCGAAAAATTCAGGTCGCCGAATACGAAACCGGACAATTCGCGGTCAGCGGCGGACTGAAGCCACAGGAAGTCGTCGTCACCGAGGGTGGCAAATTCCTGCGCGCCGGCCAGCGCGTGGCCAGCTCCCAGGAGGCTGCGAAATGAGAAACGCCTTGATTGCAGCATCGCTATTGCTGGCCGCATCGACATTATCGTCCTGTGACAGCAAACCCGCCGAGGCCGAACAGAAAGTACGGCCGGTTCTTTCGACCATCATCAAATCGGTGCCGGTCGTCAGCCTGCAACTACCGGGCACGATCGAGCCGAGGATCGAGACGGACCTTGGTTTCCGCGTCCTCGGGCGGGTCATCGCGCGCGACGTCAATGTCGGCGATCTCGTCACCAAGGGGCAAGTGGTCGCCGCCATCTATCCGCTTTCCCTCGAACTTGCCGTCCGCAGCGCCCGGGCCGATCTTTCGAACAGCCAGGCGCAATTGACCAATGCTTCGGCCTCCGAAGAACGCCAGCGCGCGCTTGCCGAATCCAGATCGGGCAGCGAGGCAGCACTTGAAAGCGCCGAGCAGGCGCAGAAATCGGCCGTCGCATCCGTCGCCAAGGCGCAAGCCAATCTGGCGAAGGCAGAGGAACAGCTTGGCTATGCCCAGCTGAAGGCGGAATTCGACGGCGTCGTCACCGCAACCTCGGCGGAAGTCGGCCAGGTCGTCTCGGCGGGACAGACCGTCCTCACAGTCGCCCGCCCCGACGTGCGCGAAGCGGTCATCGACATTCCGGAGGCTAGCCTCGATGGGCTGAAGCCGGGATCGCCCTTCGAGATTTCCCTGCAACTCGATCCAACCATCAGGGTTACCGGGATCGTGCGTGAAATCGCCCCCGAATCGGAGGCAACCACGCGGACGAGACGGACAAAGATCACGCTCAGTAATCCGCCGGACGCTTTCCGCCTGGGCTCGATCATCACTGCAAACGCCGTCGTCAATGCCGAGCCCATCGTGTCCCTGCCGTCGACCGCCATTCTGACGCAGGACGGCAAGCCGAATGTCTGGGTGATCGACACGGGAAACGCAACGGTATCCCGCAAGCCGGTCACCCTGGACAGCGCCTTTACCGATCCTGACCGCGTGCGTGTCCTCGGTGGGCTCAAGATCGGCGACCGCGTCGCGATTGCGGGCGTTCATCACCTGACAGACGGCCAGAAGGTCAAACTTACGCAGGAGAACCAGCTTTGAAGACCTTCAACCTCTCCGACTGGGCGCTCGAACATCGTTCGATGGTCTGGTATTTCATGATCGTCTTCATTCTCGCCGGCGTGTTTTCCTATATGGGGCTCGGCCGCGAAGAAGACCCCTCCTTCACCATCAAGACCATGGTCATCCAGGCGCAATGGCCGGGCGCCTCCGCCGAGGAAGTCACCAAGCAGGTGACCGACCGTATCGAAAAGAAGCTGGAGGAGCTCGAATCCCTCGACTACACCCGCAGTGAAACCGTTGCGGGGCAAACGACCATCTTCGTCAATCTGCTTCCGACGACAAAAGCCAAGAATGTTGAAAGCATCTGGGTTCGCGTCCGCAATATGGTCGCGGACATCAAGGGTAATTTCCCATCGGGCGTGGTCGGTCCGTTCTTCAACGACCGCTTCGGCGATGTCTATGGCAACATCTTTGCCTTCACCAGCGACGGGCTCACCCAGAGGCAGCTTCGCGACCGCGTCGAAGACGCACGCGCCCGAATCCTGACCGTTCCGAATATCGGCAAGGTCGACATCATCGGTGCGCAGGACGAAGCCGTCTATCTGGAATTCTCAACCCGCAAGATCGCGGCGCTCGGCATCGACCGGTCCGCCATCATCTCGACGCTGCAGGCGCAAAATGCCGTCACCCAGTCCGGCTTCGTGGAAGCGGGGCCTGAACGCATCGCGCTCAGGGTCGGCGGGCAGTTCTCCTCGGAAGAGAGCCTGCGGGCGATCAACCTCAGGGTCAACGACCGCTTCTTTCCCCTGACCGACGTCGCGACGATCAAACGCGGCTATGTCGACCCGCCGTCTTCGCTCTTCCGCGTCAACGGAGAGCCGGCGATCGGCCTTGCCATCGGCATGAAGCAGGGCTCCAACCTGCTCGAATTCGGCAAGGCTCTGGAAAAGAAGGTCGACGAGATCGTCGCCGACCTGCCGGTCGGCGTCGATGTTCACCGCGTCTCGGACCAGCCGGCCGTGGTCGACGAAGCCGTCTCCGGCTTCACGCGCGCCCTGTTCGAAGCCATTGCCATCGTGCTTGCGATCAGCTTCATCAGCCTCGGCCTCAGGGCCGGTCTTGTTGTCGCGATCTCCATCCCGCTCGTCCTTGCCATTACATTCGTGGTCATGGCCTATTCGGGCATTTCGTTGCAGCGGATCTCGCTCGGCGCCTTGATCATCGCGCTCGGCCTGCTGGTCGACGACGCCATGATCGCGGTTGAAATGATGGTGGCTCGCCTGGAGGTCGGCGACGACCTGCGCAAGGCGGCTACCTATGTCTATACCTCGACGGCGTTCCCGATGCTCACCGGCACGCTCGTCACCGTCGCCGGCTTCATTCCGATCGGCCTCAACGACAGCGCCGCCGGCGAGTTCACCTTCACCCTCTTCGTCGTGATCGCGGTGTCGCTGCTCGTCTCATGGATCGTGGCGGTTCTTTTCACCCCGCTATTGGGCGTGACGATCCTGCCCAAGACCATGAAGAAGCATCACGAGAAGAAGGGCTGGTTCGCTTCGTTGTTTTCGCGGCTGCTGACAACGGCGATGCGGTTCCGATGGGCAACCATTGCCCTGACCGTCCTTGCCTTTGCCTTTTCCATCTTCGGCATGGGTTACGTGCAACAGCAGTTCTTCCCGTCATCGGACCGGCCGGAGCTGATCGTCGACTGGAACCTGCCGCACAACAGCTCGATTACCGAGACGAACCGGCAGATGGCACAGTTCGAACGCGAGAAGCTCGCGAACAACCCGGGCATCGATCACTGGACCACCTATGTCGGACAGGGCGCACCGCGCTTCATCCTGTCGTTCGACGTGCAGACGCCGGACGTGACCTTCGGCCAGACGGTCATCGTCACGAAGAGCCTGGACGTGCGCGACAAGGTCCGGGCAGAGCTTCAGGACTACCTCAACAAGACCTTCCCGGGTACCGACGCCTTCGTGAAGCTGCTCGACATCGGCCCGCCGGTCGGAAAGCCTGTACAATACCGGATCAGCGGCCCGGACATCCAGAAGGTCCGCGGCATAGCCCAGGACTTTGCCGGCGTCATGAGCAGCAATCCGTCGCTGACCGGCATCATCTTCGACTGGAATGAGCCGGCGCGGGTCGTCAAGATCGACGTTCTCCAGGACAAGGCACGCCAGCTGGGCGTTTCGTCCGAAGACATCGCCACAGCTCTCAACAGCATCGTCGAAGGATCGAGCACCACCCAGATCCGCGACGACATCTACCTGATCGACGTGATCGGGCGCGCTCAGACGGCCGAGCGCGGTTCCATCGAAACGCTCCAGAACCTGCAATTGCCGGCCTCGAACGGAAAAGCGGTTCCCCTGTCGGCCGTGGCGACCTTCCGCTACGAGCTGGAACAGCCGACCATCTGGCGGCGCGCGCGCATCCCGACGATCACGATCAAGGCCGGCGTCGTCGGTGCGATCCAACCGGCAACGGTCGTCAGCCAGCTCGACGCCAAGGTCGAGCAGTTCGAGAAGACATTGCCGGTCGGCTATTCGATCGTCGTAGGTGGCGCCGTTGAGGAAAGCGCCAAGGCACAAGGACCGATCGCCGCCGTTGCACCGATGATGATCTTCATCATGGCGACGATCCTCATGATCCAGCTGCAGAGCTTCAGCCGGCTGTTCCTGGTCTTTGCGGTCGCCCCCACGGCTCTCATCGGCGTGGTCGTCGCCCTGTTGATGAGCAATGCACCGCTTGGCTTCGTTGCGATATTGGGCGTGCTGGCGCTGATCGGCATCCTGATCCGAAACTCGGTCATCCTCGTGGTGCAGATCGAGCATCTGCGAGAAACAGGGGTCAGCGCATGGCATGCGGTGATCGAGGCAACCGAGCACCGCATGCGGCCGATCATGCTGACGGCCGCGGCCGCCACGCTCGCCCTGATCCCCATTTCGCGAGAAGTGTTCTGGGGGCCGATGGCCTACGCCATGATGGGCGGCATCGTCATCGGCACGGCCCTGACGCTGTTGTTCCTGCCCGCCCTTTACGTGGCATGGTTCCGGATACCGCGAGAAGAAGCGGTCAAGGAACCAGAAGTATCCGCATAGCCCGAGATAAACAGACCCACGCCGCTCGATAGCGCGCGGCGTGGGTCTGGTGCCAGGCTCTAGACCGGCGATGATCTTTCGCAGTGGATAAGCGCAACCAGATAGCGAAGAACCGACTTTACTAATACCGTATTTATTGCAACATTCCCGGCATTCAAAAAACCGTTCGGGATGCGAATATGAAACGAGTTGTTGGAATGCTGATTGCTTTCGCCATGTCGGCCGGCGTGGTCAACGCAGCTTCGTGCGAAAGCAATTTCAAGACGAGCGGCGTGCCGATGGTCACGGCCCTGAGCTACAAGACCTGGCAGGAGTTTCCGAAAGCAAAGGCGGCAACGGTTCTAAAAACGCTTGCCCAAGCCGTTGCAGCCGAGGGATTTTCCGGCATCAAAATCGACCGGGACCTTTCGGCTATCGACGCTTATCAGGAAACCACAGGGTCCGGCAGAGTTCAGACTCTCAGAGTCGTCGCGCGTCAAAAGGGTGCCGGAGTGCGAGTCGACGCAATCTTCGACATTCAAGCCGGTCAGCTTACGTCCAACAACGTGGTTCGAACCGGCCTTTGCAATATCGTGAACTCTGTATCACGGTGAAAGCTGAACGTTTCCGCTTCCCGCATCCGGCAAGATGCTCAGATGTAAGCGATGCGGAAACGTCGATTGCCTGTTCACAGTCTCGCGCCCTACCCGATCGTCGCCCAGACGCCCTTGGTCTGGGTGTAGGAATTGAGCGCATCCATGCATTTGTCGCGGCCGTTGCCGCTTTCCTTCCATCCGCCGAAGGGAAGCTGCATGTCGCCTGTCATATAGCTGTTGATGTAGACCATCCCGGCCTCCACATCGCGCGCGAAACGATGCGCCTTGCCGAGGTCCGAGGTCCAGATGCCGGCGGCGAGGCCGAAGCTGGTATCGTTGGCGATCGAAACCGCCGCCTCGAAGCCATCGAAGGCGATGATGCTGGCGACGGGACCGAAGATCTCCTCACGGGCGATGGTCATCTGGTTGTTGACGCCTGCAAAGATCGTCGGTGAAACGAAGGCACCCTTTTCCAGCCCTGCCGGAATGCCGCCGCCGAGCACGCATTCCGCGCCGGCCTGCTTGCCGATGCCGATATAGTTCAACACCCGCTTCTGTTGGCCGAAATCCACCAGCGGCCCCATGCTGGTGTTCGGGTCCAGCGGATCGCCAGGCCGATAGCCCATTTCGGCCTTTTCGCGGAAGATGTCGGTGAAGTCCTTGAGGATCTTGCTTTCCACCAGGATACGCGAGCCGGCGCAGCAGACCTCGCCCTGGTTCCCGAAAACACCCATGGCCGCCCAGGAGGCTGCCGCCTCGAGATCGGCGGCATCGGCCATGATCACATGCGGAGACTTGCCGCCGCATTCGGTCGAGACCTTCTTGAGGTTCGACTGGCCGGAATAGACCATCATCAGTTTGCCGACCTCGACCGAGCCGGTGAAGGCGATCTTCTCGACGTCGCGATGAAGAGCAAGCGCCTTGCCCGCCTCCGGCCCGAAGCCGTTGACGACGTTGAGCACGCCCTCGGGGCCTCCCGCTTCGACAAAGAGGCGCGCGAGAAGAATGGCCGACAGCGGCGACTGCTCGGCCGGCTTCAGCACCACCGAATTGCCGGCTGACAGCGCGGGAGCGACCTTCCACGCTGTCATCAGCAGCGGGTAATTCCAGGGCACGATGCACCCGACGACCCCGAGCGGCTGGCGCAACACGTAGGAAAGGATGTCGGGGGACGTGGCGCCCAAGCTTCCCTGCACTTTGTCGATGCACTCGGCGGTGAAACGAAAGCAGAGAAGCGCAAGGGGAATGTCCACGTTCAGCATTTCGCTGATCGGCTTGCCCATGTCCATGGTGTCGATCAGCGCGAATTCCTCGCGATGCGCCTCGATGAGATCGGCAAAGCGCAGCATCACGGCCATGCGCTCGCGCGGCGCCTTTCGCGACCAGACACCTGATTTGAAGGCCTTCAGGCCGGATGCCACGGCGCGATCGATATCGGCGGCATCGCCCTCAGCCACTTCGGCAATCACCGCGCCATTCGCCGGATTGATGCTTTCAAACAGCTTGCCGGATCTTGCCGGCAGGAGCGTGCCGTCGATGAACAGCCCTCCTTCGAGCCTCAATTTTTCGGCCTTCTGGTGCCAGGTCATATGGTTGGAAACAGCGGTCATTTTCGTTCTCCTCAAGCCGCAAGTATTTTCTGGCAGGTACGCTCGGCAAGCATGATCGTCGGCGCGTTGAGATTGCCCGACACCATCTTCGGAATGGCGGAGGCATCGGCAATGTGCAGGCCTTCGAGGCCATGTACTTTCATGGTGACGGGATCGGTGACGGCGAGCCTGTCGATCCCCATCCGGCAGGTGCTGGAGGGATGATAGAGCGTCGTCATGTGCCCACGGACATAGTCGGCAATCTCGGCATCCGTCTCGCATTCCGCGCTCGGGGACAGCTCGTAGTCGATGAGCTCTCTTATCGGCGATTGCGCCAGGATATCGCGGTTGATCCTCACCCCGGCGACCATCGTCGCAAGATCTATGCCGTCAGGATCGGACACGAAATATTTCGGGTCGATCGCCGGATGCTCCGTGGGATCGGCTGAGCGCAGCCTGATCTCGCCCCGGCTGTTCGGCCGCTGCAGAACGCAATGGGCGGTGATGCCGGAACGTCCGCCGAGGAAACGGGCGTAGTCCCGATGCGGACTGATGGCGCCGTAAAGCTGGAGATCGGGCTCGACGCCTTCCCGGCTGCAAACGTGAGCGCCCGCCGCTACCCAGGGCGAAGTGCGGATGCCGCTCCGATGAGCACGCCATTCCGCAAAACTGTCGTCAAGGATTTCCTCCGTCCACGCCCCGATCCCCATGGGTTCCTTGGTGTAGAAGGATATCGGGATGTTCAGATGATCTTGCAGATCCTTGCCGACGCCGGGGAGGTCGTGAACCGGCGTGACGCTTGCCGCTTCCAGCTCCGTGGCCGGCCCGATGCCGGACAGCATCATGATCTGGCATGTCCCGATAGCCCCGGCCGCCATGACGACCTCGCTCGCCGCATGGGATGTCTCCGGAATGCCGTTCACCAGGTAGTTCACACCGACGACCCGGCCCTTCTCGATGATCAGACCGGTAACGAGAACACCCTTCTTCAGGGTCAGGTTCGGCCGGTCGAGCACGGGACGAAGATAAGCCTTGCCGGTCCCCCACCGTTCGCCATTGCGGATCGTGAACTGGAAGAGTCCAGCTCCCTCTTGGCTCTCGCCATTGAAGTCCGGGTTGAAGGCGAAGCCCGCCGCCTGGGCGGCGTCGAGCCAGAGGCGCTCGTGCCTGTCGACATAGGGCACGTTGGCGACATGAAGCGGCCCTTCATTGCCGTGATAAGGAGTGGCCCGGAAATCGGCATTGCTCTCGGCGGCGAGGAAGGCCGGAAATACGTCCTTCCAGCCCCAGCCGGTGCAGCCCATCTCCTGCCACGCGTCATAGTCCGAGGGCAGACCGCGAATGTAGATCATGGCATTGAGCGCGCCGGAGCCGCCGACCATTTTGCCGCGCGGCCAGAAGATGCGCCGACCCCGGCAGCCGGGCTGCGGCTCGGTGTAGTAGCCCCAGTCGGCGCCGGTATTGAACATCGTCACCCAGTCGGACGGAATATCGGAGGCGACCGGCGCATCCCGCCCGGCCTCCAGCACCAACACCTTTCGCTTCGCATCCGCGCTCAGGCGGTGAGCCGCCACGCAGCCGGCGGAGCCCGCACCGATAATGATCGTATCGAACATCATCCCATTCTCTCGTTGGAAAATCGGCAAACAGCCATGCATTGCCCCGTGCCGGCGAGCGCGACGCCGCCGGCACCGTGGGACTATCAAAATCAGGCTTTCGCCGATGCCTCGAGCGCCGTCACCAGCGTCACCGGCCCGTCCAGGATCGGTTTTGCGATGGCGAAAAACACACCCACCGCATCCGAACCATTGTGGCGATCCATGGCGGCGCGATCCGTGAAGCGTTCATAGGTGGTGAACAGGCACGGATCGTCCGCGCTCTGGGAAATGAAGAAGCCGAGAGTTTCCGGCTCATTCATCTTCACATGCGCGGCGACCGCCATCAGGGCGTCCCGCATGGTCGCTTCCTGCCCGGCCTTGACCCGGATGATCGCGCTGATGGTGTGCATCAGAACGACCTCCAGTCGCCGTCGGCCTCAAAGGCGCTGGCCGCACGATAGATCGTGCTCTCATCGTAGTCCTTGGCGATCAGCATCAGGCCGACGGGCAGCCCGTCCACGAGGCCGCAGGGCAAGGACATGGCTGGATGGCCGGTGACGTCGAAGGGGCTGGTGGATGCGGTCATCTCGAAGGCGCGCTCGATGATCTCGGACAGCGGCGCATCCTTCTCGGGCAATTTCGTTGCCACGCAAGGCAGAGTCGGCATCAGCAGCAGATCATATTCACCGAAGACCGCGTCATAGGCAGCCTTCGCCGCGATGGCAATATTGCGGGACTTAGCATAGTAGCGCCCGCGATAGTGAGTAAGGCCCCACTGACCGACCAGCATGCAAAGCTTAAGGGTCTTCGACAGATCGTCGGCCCGGTTACGCCAAGACGAATGCGCGTCCAGCAGACCGACATCATAGAGCCCCTTCCAGTTGAAGCCCATGCCGTTGCCATGCATCATCTGCACCATGAAGCCTTCCAGCGTGATCGGGTTCCAGGCCGCGAGCGCATTGAGATGATCCGGAATCGAGACCTCGGAAACCTCCACGCCGAGGCCGGCCAAACGCTCGGCACCCGCCCGCACCTTGTCGGCAACCGCCTCCTGCATGTTCGACACGGCAAAGCCTTCCTTCAGCAGGCCGATCTTCAAGCCCCTGACACCCTTGCCGAGCGCCTCGGTATAGGACGAAACCTTCGGCGCATATTGGCGCGGATCGAAACCATCGGCACCGGCAAGCACTTCCAGCAGCAGAGCATTGTCGGCCACGGTCGCGGTCATCGGCCCGGTATGGTCGATGGTCGACTCGATCGGCATGACGCCGGTGTAGGGAACGAGACCATGCGTGGCCTTCATGCCGTAGATGCCGCAATAGGAAGACGGAATCCGGATCGAGCCGCCCTGGTCGCCGCCGATCGCCATGTCCACTTCGCCGGCCGCAACCAGCGCCGCGCTGCCCGAGGAGGAGCCGCCCGCCGAATAGCCCATGCGATGCGGGTTATGAACCGGGCCGGGATCGGAGGTGTGGCTGCCGCCAGACAGGCAGAAGTGCTCGCAGACCGCCTTGCCGACGATGGTCGCGCCGGCATCGAGCATGCGGGTGACGATCGTCGCGTCGGCGGCCGGCACGAAGCCTTCAAGCGTCGTGGACCCGTTCATCATCGGAACACCGGCAAGCGCGACATTGTCCTTGAGGGCGACGGTTCGTCCCTTGAGCTTGCCCTCGGACGCGCCCTTTACCTCGCTCTTGTAGGCCCAGGCCCCATATTTGTTTTCCTCGAGGCCCGGCTTGTAGCCCGGAGTGCGCGGATATTTGGCTGGCGGCAGGGGATTGGGCAGCGAGTCGACGACATCATAAGCATCGAACATGCCGCCCATCAGCGACTGATAGCTGGCGGCTTCCTCTGCGGACATGTTCATGTGCAGGCTGGAGGCCAGCTCGACGACATCGGCAACGGTTGGACGAGTAATGGACATGAGTCATCCTTTCTTGTGAAGACAAGCGTTTTGAGATCGGATTTTCGGTGAAAACGGAGCCGGGACGGCTCCGGTGAACTAGACGGGGGCCATGCCTACCTCCCCGGACAGGATGGCATCCCGATCCACTTCACCGGTGATGCGTCCCTTCTGGATATGCAGGATCCGGTCGGACAGCGACGTGATGAATTCGAGGTTCTGCTCGACGACGATCAGCGACAGTTTCCAGCGGCTCTTCAGCGCAATCAGCGTCTCGATGATCTCCTCGATGATCGACGGCTGAATACCTTCCGTCGGCTCATCGAGAAGGATGAGCCTCGGCTTGGTGCACAGGCAACGGGCAAGGGCCAAGAGCTGCTGTTCGCCGCCGGAAAGCGCTCCGCCGCGACGGTCGAGCAGGCGCACGAGACGCGGGAAATCCTGAAGAACAGTATCGATGATCGATCGATCTTCCTTCCGGGCCGCCACGAGCCCCATCCGCAGGTTTTCGTAGACGGAAAGCTCCGGAAAGATTTCACGCCCCTGCGGCACCAGCCCCATGCCGAGCCTCGACCGCTCGAAAGGTTTCATCCCTGTCACGTTGCGGCCGGCGAACTCCACCGTGCCGGCCGTTGCCGGCAGATGCCCCATGAGAGTACGCATCAGCGTCGTCTTGCCCATGCCGTTATGGCCGAGGATGCCGAGATACTCGCCCTCCTCCATCGCCATATCCACGCCTGCGAGGATCGGAATCCGCCCATAGCCGGATCGCAGGTCCTTCACGCCCAGAAGCTGCGTCATGCGACCACCTTCTTTCCGAGGTAGATGTCCCGAACCCTCTGATCGGCAAGCACCCGGTCGATCGTGTCCTCCACCAGCACCTTGCCTTGGTGAAAGACCGTGACCTTCTTGGCGATCAGCTTAATGAACGCCATGTCGTGCTCGACGACGATGATGGCGCGCGACTGGTTGATGTCGCGGATGATCTCCGCGGTTCTGAGCGTCTCTTCATCAGTCATGCCGGCGGCCGGCTCGTCGAGCAGGATCAGGTCCGGCTCGGCGGCAAGCACCATGCCGATCTCGACCCATTGGCGCTGGCCGTGGGACAGCGTCGCGACGACCCTGTCGGCGAAGTCGCTCAACCGGATCAGGGAAAGCACGCTCTCCACCATGGGCGCGAGGCCCCTCGGCGTCGCTTTGCGGCGGGCGGCCATCCAGATGTTTTCGCGGACACTCAGCCCGTTGAAGACGCTCGGGACCTGCGTCTTGATGCCGATCCCCATGCGGGCGATCTCATGCGGGAGCTTTCCCGCGATCGGCTGACCCCGGAAGGCGATCGTCCCCGACGTCGGCGTCTGCTGGCCAGTGAGCGACTTGAAGAAGGTGCTCTTTCCGGCGCCGTTCGGGCCGATCAGGCAGCGTAGTTCCATCTCCTCCAGCGTGAAATTGATGTCGTCATTGGCGACGACGCCGCCGAAGCGCATGGTCAGATGTTCCGTCTCGAGAAGCAAAGTGGGCTCGGGCATGTCACTTGGCTCCCACGGGCTGGACGGAGGGTTCCTGAGCTGGATTGGCCGATCTCGGCTCGATCTTCGGCACGAGCCGCAGCAGAAGATCGCGGACGGTCGGCACCAATCCCTTGGGTAGCAGCAGCACGAAGAAAATGAGAACGGCGCCCAGGACGAGGTTCGAATTCAGCGTCTGCTGCGAGCCAATGGCGGCGACCGCATATTCGATCAATATGCAGCCGATGATCGGGCCGAGCAGCGTGCCGAGACCGCCGATGGTGATCCAGATGATGATCTCGGCCGACAGCGACAGGCTGAAGATCGTCGGGCCGACGAAAGCGCCCCAATTGACATAGAGGGCGCCAGCCAATCCGGCGATCGCACCGCCGATCACGAAGGTCACCAGTTTGATCAGCCGAGGGTCATATCCCAGCAGAGAAGCTCGCACCTCGTTTTCCCGGACAGCGACCACAACGCGGCCGAAGGGGCTCGCCAGAATGAGGCGCAGCAGCAGGTAGACCGCAATGAGCGCCCCACCCGTCACCCACCACGACTGTTCCGGCGATAGCGGGCTTGAGGGGTCGAAGGGCATATTGAAGGTCGGCACAGCCGGAATGCCATTGAAGCCTCCCAGCATCGCCGTGCCAATGTGATATTCGTCCCCCGAGGTCGAGTTGATGGCATTGAACAGGATCAGGGTCACCGTCAGGGTGATCACCCCGAGATAGACATCGGAGATCCGCCCGTAGAAAACGAAGTAACCGAGCAGCGCCGAAAACACCGCCGGGATGAACAGAGCAAGCATGATGCCTTGCGTGGAATCCTGGAAATTGATGGCGGAAATTGCATAGACGTAGCCGCCCAGGCCGAAGAAGGCCGTCTGTCCGAAAGACAGGATGCCGCCGAAACCCCAGATGAAGGCAAGGCTGAGCGACAGCACCGCCATAGCGGCAAACAGCGTGAACTGCATCAATGTAAAGAGTTCGAGCTGGCCGGGTGCAATGACGACGGCGATGATGGCGACGAGAACGGCCAGGCTCTGGGCAATCAGGCGAAGACGTGGCGTCATCACAGGTTCCCCTTGAAAAAGCGCCCGGAAATGCCCTGTGGCAACAGCCGGATCAGGACGATGGCGGCGGTGAAGACGATGACTTCGCCATAGACGGGCGTGGTGAGATAGGCGCCGATCTGATTGATGCTGCCGAACAGGGTCGCCGCCGAAAGCGTCCCGGACAGAATGGCCGCACCGCCGCCGACAACCGTGATGAAGGCCTTGGCGACATAGGCGCCGCCCATGACCGGCGTGACGCCTGACACCGGCGCCAGCAGACCGCCGGCAAGGCCGGTAATGGCCGCTCCCGCCGCAAAGGTCGTCATGTAGACGCGGGCCGGGTTAACGCCGAGCGTGTTGGCCATGGCCGGGTTCTGCATGGTGGCGCGCGCGATCAGGCCGAACCTGGTGTAGCGCATGACGGCATAGACCAGCGCCATCATGATGATCGCCATCGCCAGCAGGAACAGCGTGTAATAGCTCGACCGGTAGGCGCCGATGGAGAAGCCGCCGAGCGGCGTCGGCACGCCCTGGATGGTGTTGCCGAAGATCGTCGTGACGATGCCGATGATCAGCAGGCTCAATCCCCAGGTTGCCAGCATGGAATCGACCAGCCGTCCGTAGAGGAAGCGGATCAGGCAGCGCTCGACGATGAGCCCGACCAACCCGACGAACAGCGGCGCCACGACCAGCATGGCGATCCAGATATTGACGCCCGCATTGGCGGAAATAACCGTGGCATAGGCGCCGAGCATGATGAATTCGCCATGCGCCAGGTTGATGATCTTCATCATCCCGAAGATGATCGCCAATCCCAGACATAGGAGAAACAGGGAGGCCGTGCCGTTGATGACGTCGAGCGCCACTATGATGTAGATATCCAAAATCGAGCTCCTTTCTCGCGAAGACTGCGGATTGCGCAGGCTTTGTCGCGCAATCCGCCGGCGGGCTTTAGAAGCTGATGACGTATTGCTTGTTGTCGGCCGGGTTCTTCACCAGATCGCAGACGCTGGCGGTGTCGAGCGGCTTGACGTCCGGAAAGCTCTCGAGAACGCTCCACTTGCGATCCTTGACCTCTGCGAGGAAGGCGTTGCGCGTGGTGTGATGGGTCGCGTGATCGAGGGTGGCGGTGCCGGTTGGCCCGGCAAAGGAGAGGCCCGATTCCAGCGCATCGACGACCTTGGCGCGGTCGATGCTGCCGGCCTTGCGCACGCCCTCGGCCCAAAGCTGCGCCCCTTCATAGGTGGCCGCGGCAAGCTCGCTGATATAAGGCGTATCCGGATGGGCCTTCTTGATCTTCTCGACGAAGCTTTTGCTCGCGGGCGTATCGAGTTCCTCGAAATAGCCGTAGGCGCCGAGGATGTTCTCGCTTTCCGCCGCATCCAGCGTCGTCGGCTCGTTGACGAGGCCGAAAGTGGTGGAGGCGATCGGGATCTGTCCCTTCATTCCGGCCGAGGTCCACTGCCGATAGAAGGCAGTGTGGTTGCCACCCACGAGAGCAGACAGGATGAGATCGGGCTTGGCCGCCTGGATCTTGGAAATGGTCGGGCCGAAATTGGTGACGTCGAGCGGGAAGAAGTCGATCGAAGCGACCTCGCCGCCATTGTCCTTGACATATTTGGTCATCCACTTCGCAGTGATCTGACCGTAATTATAGTCGGCGGCGATGATGTAGGCCTTCTTGCCGGCCTTCTTCATGGCTGCGGGCACCAGCTTTTCGACCGTCTGCGCCGGCGTCGTTCCCGTGCAGAATGTATTGCGATCGCAGACGCCACCTTCGTAAAGCACGTTGTAGAAATAGAGCACCTTGAAGCGGTCGAAGGTCGGGCGCACGGCCTCGCGCGACGCCGAGGTAATGCCGCCGTGAACAACGGCGACTTTGTCCTTCAGGGCCAGCTGCTGGGCATATTGCGAATACATCTGGATGTTCGACTGCGTGTCGTAATGCACGATCTTTACCGGCCGGCCAATAAGGCCGCCTGCCGCATTGATCTCATCGACCGCCAGCTGCAGCGCATGCACCATCGGTACGCCCGATGCTGCGATCGGGCCGGACTGATCGTGCAGGCTGCCGATCAGGATGGGGTTGTCCGCGCCAAGAGCCGAATGACGGAGAATCATAGGGGCGGTTAGGAGCGTGGCGGAGGCGAGCGCGGAGCGATGCAGGAAGCGGCGGCGAGACAGGTGCATTGAAGAGTTCCCCTTGTTGCTTATGGCGGGGATACTTAAATCCGCAATATTTGAAAAATCAAGTTATTTTATGCGCTGGTGAGAATTCTGAAATCGTAGCCGTCCAACCGTGCGACATGCACCGGGTGGCGTCCGCCGACTACAGCCTGAGGATCGCTGCCGCGAGCGGTGCGTTGCTGCAGGATGCGGCCATAGAGGCGCCCAAGCTGTTTGGTATCGAATCCGCCGGCTTCTTCGACAAGGGCGGCCAGGGAATAGACGCCCTCGTAGCAGGATTGTCCGAAGGCATTGGCCGGCGGCGGATTTTCGCCATAGGCCATGTGATAGCGCTCCAGGAAGGCGCCGTTGTTGCGAGACCGGATCGATGAAAAATAGGCTGAGCTGGCGTAGAGATTCTCCGTCTCGTGCGGCGTAAGGCCATAGACGATCGTCTCGTCGATCGCCGAGGTAAAGCGCAGGACGCTGGAACTCAGCCCCGCCGCGCAAAAGGCCCGGTTGAATTCAATCGCGTCGGAGCCGAGGAAATAGGGCAGAACCACATCCGCGCGCGTCGTCTTGATACGATCCAGAATTTCATCATAGTCGAGCACGCCGACGGGAACGAACCCCTCCCCCGTAACGATGCCGCCGGCGCGCTGGATGAGTTTGCGCGCGATGGACAGACTCGAGCGCGGCCAGACGTAATCATTGCCGCAGAGAAAATAACGGCGAGCGCCCGTCTTTTCGGAAAGCCAATTGATCGCCGGCGCCAGGAGCTCGTCGGCTGTCTCTCCGGTGGTCATCACCTGCCGCTCCGGCGCAAAGCCTTCGAATTGCGGGGTATAAACGAACGGCACCGTGTCATTGGTTGCGGCGGCAACAGCTTCGCGCGCATAGCTCGGCAGCATGCCGATGATTCCATGAACGCCGTCAAAGCGGATCGCGTGCGCCGCCGCACGGCCGGCGGTCTCGCTCGTCGGCCCGGCATCGATAACCGAAAGCTCGACAGGCCGACGCAAGATCCCGCTTGCACGGTTGATCTCGTCAACCGCCAGACGACCGCAAGCCTCGGCAGACGGCGCCCATAAGCCCGCCGAACCACTTTGAGGAGTGAGCAGACCAAGCCGAATCGTGAACAAGACCGTTGCCTTTCATCTTCGTCGCTTCGCCAGGGATTTGTGAAAGCAGGAAATGTGCCAACCCTTCTTGGCCGTCTGTTTGTACCCGTCGGACGGCCGCAGACCGCCGCAAGTCGCCAGATTCAGACCCTTGAAAGGCGCCGGCGGCGATTGTGCACAAAAAATGACAGGACCGGATGCTCAGTCGTTAAGCATATTAGCCCAATCGCCGACTTGATCATTTGAGTTTGAAAATTTATATGGAAAGGAAAATATTGAAAATGAATATATGCACGCGAGGACCGACCAAGTGCAACTGACGCGCCTCATTTGCGGCGTCAACCGCAAGCTCGAGCAGGCCATGGAGGCACACTTGAGACCGGTTGGCCTGTCCATAGAACAATACAGGGTCTTGGAAGCGCTCGACGAACATGACGGCATGTCGATGGGAGAGCTGGCGGCCAGGGTTTTCGTCGATTCACCGACCCTGACCAAGATCATCGACAAGATGGTCGCGTCTTCCGACGTCTATCGCGCTCCGGACGCCAAGGACCGGCGCAAGGTCCTTATCTTCCGTTCGAACAAGGGCAAGGACATTTTTCTGACACTGCAGGGCCTCAGCACCAAGACCCAGCAAGACGTGATGAACATATTGGGCCACAAGGAAGCGGCCGATCTTTCCAATCTGCTTTCCGAGGTTTTCCAAAAGCTGGATCAGTAAGCAATGGGTTACTTGCGCTAAGAACCCAAAGATATCTGGACGCTCGGAACTGGAGTTTTCCGGATGGCGGCCCGGATCCAAGATAACGCGACATCACCATAAATAGTTTTCAAGCTCTGCCCATTGACAGATAGCCGCCCCGCGGCAATCATTCGTATACAAACGAAGGGCGATTAAGACCCTCGGGAACAGAGCGATGATTATTTTGACAAAGCGCGGCAGCGACTGCTCGGTTTCGCATGGCTTCTTGCTGTCGGGACGGATGATGATGCATTCCATCGCGCCCGTGACGGGAAGGGAGACGTGGTGAAGACTCGTCCGATCGCCCTTGATGTCAATGGGCGCCACCACACGCTCGACCTGTCCCCCGAAACGCCACTCCTCTATATCCTGCGCAACGATCTCGGTCTCAACGGGCCGAAATTCGGATGCGGTCTCGGCGAATGCGGCGCCTGCGCGGTGTTGATCGGCAAACGCGCCGTGCGTGCCTGCACGATATCGGTCGCCGCCGCCGAAGGACGCGCCATCATCACCCTTGAGGGTCTCGGCACAAAGGACAGGCTGCACCCGGTGCAGCAGGCCTTCATTGAAAAGCAAGCCGCGCAATGCGGCTATTGCCTGAACGGCATGATCATCGCGACGACAGCGCTGCTTCTTCGTAACGCGCAGCCGGACGAGACCGCCATTCGCGCAGCCCTCAGCCGCCATCTCTGTCGTTGCGGCACGCATATCGAGATCCTAGCCGCCGCCCGCCGCGCCGGCGAGCTGATGGCCGCCCTTCCCTCCTCGACAATCGTGGAGGATGCGCCATGACCGCGCCGCAGGAGACGCCCCGCGCCCGCTATCTTGAAGCCACTGAAATCCTGCTGGTGGTCAAGCCTGGAGACATGCTCCAGCCCGACATCTTCCTTGCCCTTCATCCCGATGGGACCGCCAGCGCCTTCAATGGCCATGTCGATCTCGGCACCGGCATCCGGACGGCTTTGGCGCAAATCGTCGCCGAAGAGCTCGACCTGCCTTTTGAACGGGTCCGCATGGTGCTCGGCAGCACGACGGCGGCACCCGATCAGGGTGCGACGATCGCCAGCGAAACCATTCAGGTAACGGCGATCCCGCTGCGCCAGGCCGCGGCAACCGCGCGGCGCTGGCTGCTCGAACAGGCGGCTCTTCGCCATGGCGTCACGCCGCAGACGCTCTCGATCGAAGAAGGCATCATTCATCCGGATACATCGGCCAACTGGTCGATCACCTTCGGAGAGTTGATCGCCGGACGCCACGAGCGGATCGCTATCGACGTCACCGCGCCGACAAAGCCGGTGGAGAACTACCGGATCGTCGGCAAGCCGCAGCCGCGCAACGACATCGCTGCCAAGGCGACGGGGCAATGGACCTATGTCCATGATGTCCGCGTGCCGGACATGCTGCATGGCCGCGTCGTCCGACCGCCCTATGTCGGCTTCGACCATGGCCCGCATGTCGGCCATAGCCTGATTTCCGTCAACGAGGCCTCGATCGCCGATATTCCCGGCTTGATCGAGGTGGTGGCGATCGGTGACTTCGTCGGCGTCGTCGCCACGCGAGAGGAGAACGCCGCCGAGGCAGCACGCCGGCTCGAAGTCGTCTGGCGCGACCCGCCGCTATTGCCCGACCTCAATAATCCGGAACAGGCGCTGCGCGACAATCCGGCCAAGAAACGTATTCTTGCCGATCAGGGCGATGTCGAGCGCGCGCTCGAAGGCGCGTCGCCGCGTTTCGATCGCAGCTACGTCTGGCCCTATCAGATGCACGGTTCCATTGGCCCATCCTGCGCCGTCGCCGATTGGCACCCGGAGCGGCTGGTCGTCTGGTCGGGAACGCAAAACCCCTATCCGATGCGCCGCGATCTGGCGCTTCTTCTCGATATGGCGGAAGAGGCAGTCCTCGTCGAGCGGCTGGAGGCTGCGGGCTGCTACGGGCGCAATTGCGCCGACGACGTGACCGCCGACGCGGCCCTTTTGTCGCGCGCCGTTGGCCGGCCGGTGCGCGTGCAGCTCACCCGCGAACAGGAGCATGGCTGGGAGCCGAAGGGCGCCGCGCAGGTGATCGACGTGCGCGGCGGGCTCGATCTCGAAGGCGGCCCAGCGGCGTATGATTTCGAGACGCGCTATCCGTCGAACCTGTCGCCGACGCTTGCCCTGATCCTGACCAGCAAGGCCTCGAACATCACGGCAACGTCGGATATGGGCGACCGGACCGCGATCCCGCCCTATGCTTTCAGCAATATGCGTATCGCCGTGCAGGACATGCCGCCGATCGCGCGAGCCTCTTGGTTTCGTGGCGTTTCCGCCATGCCGAACAGCTTTGCGCATGAAAGCTACATCGACGAACTCGCCTTTGCGGCCAAGGTGGACCCGGTCGAATACCGGCTGCGCTACCTGAAGGATCCAAGAGCAATCGATCTGGTCCATGCGGTCACCGAACGCGCCGGCTGGACGCCGCGCACGGAACCGGGAACGATGGGCGGCGAAGGCGACCTGCTCTATGGCCGGGGCTTTGCCTATGCGCTCTATGTCCACGGCAAGTTCCCGGGAACGCCGGCCGCCTGGTCGGCCTGGGTCGCCGATGTCGCCGTCAACCGCAAGACCGGCGAGATCGCGGTCACGCGCGTCACCGTCGGCCAGGATTCCGGCATGATGATCAACCCGGATGGCGTGCGTCACCAGATCCACGGCAATGTCATCCAGTCCACCAGCCGCGTGCTGAAGGAGAAGGTGGATTTCTCCAGCACTGCCGTCGAGAGTGCCGAGTGGGGTGGCTACCCGATCATCACCTTCCCGGAAGTGCCGGAGATCGACGTGCTGATGCTGTTGCGACAGGACGAAGAGCCGCGCGGCGCCGGGGAATCCGCCTCGGTGCCGTCGGCTGCCGCCATCGTCAACGCCGTCTTCGACGCCACCGGCATCCGGTTCCGCGAACTGCCGCTGACACCGGAGCGCGTGCTCGCCGCCCTTGGTGAGACAAGCCCGGCGCTCGCTCTACCGGCCCCAGCCAAGAAGCCATGGTGGCGGCGCGGATCGATGCTCGCAGGAACAGGCGGTATCGTCGCGGGCGTGCTCGCCGGCGGCATTCTGGCCGCTTCGCCCTGGCGCGGCGCTTATCCTGAGATCACACGGCCGGACCCCGGCACCTACAGCGCCGCCACGATCGAACGCGGACGGCTGACAGCGGCGGTCGGCGCCTGCAATGTCTGTCACACCGGAGCGGATGGAACACCCTTTGCCGGCGGCCGCGCCTTCGACACGCCGTTCGGCGTGGTCCATGCCACGAATATCACGCCCGGCGCCGAAAACGGTATTGGCGCATGGTCCTATCCAGCCTTCGAGCGTGCGATGCGCCAGGGCGTACGCCGGGATGGAAAACATCTCTATCCGGTCCATCCCTACCCTTCCTTTGCCGGCGCCACCGATGCGGATCTTCAGGCGCTCTATGCCTTCCTGATGACGCAGGCGCCTTCCGCTGCCAAGACTGCGGACAACGCCTTGCGCTTCCCCTTCAACGTCCGGCGATTGCTGGCCGGCTGGAATATGCTCTTTACGGGCGGACGGACAGTACCGACGGACACAACAAAGGATGAAGCCTGGAACCGCGGCGCCTATCTCGTCGAAACGCTCGGCCATTGTGGTGCCTGCCATACGCCGCGCAATGCACTCGGCGCGGAAAAGAAGGGCGACTTCCATCTTGCGGGCGGTGTCGCGGAGGGCTGGGACGCGCCGGCGCTGAATGGCGCGGGTCTTGCTCCCGTCGGCTGGAGCCAAACCGCTCTCTACGACTATCTGCGCACCGGCACCGCCAAGGGCCATGGCAGCGCCGGCGGGCCGATGGGCGCAGTCGTCAAGGCGCTCGCTCCTCTTCCGGACAGCGATATCCAGGCCATGGCGACGTATCTGGCAGGCTTCTCGGGGCAGACGGAAGAGGGTGCTACGGCACAACAGACGACCGCACTCGCCAACACGAAGGCGGCGGAGGCCACGGCCGCACGGATCGCGCCGGTGGGGGCAAGGCTGTTCGAGGGTGCCTGTTCAGCCTGCCATACCGAGACTTCGCCGCTCGGATCGCTCACCTTCAACAGCAACTTGCATGCTGACCGTCCCGACAATGTCCTGCTGACGATGATGCAAGGGGCGGAAGCGCCGGCGCTGCTCGCCCAGAAGGCGGGCGCGGATGCCGCCGAGATCATGTCGATGCCGGCTTATGGCGAAGCCTTAAGCGATCGCCAGCTCACCGACCTCGCGGCCTATCTGCGCGCCCGCTTCGCTCCCGACAAGCCCGCATGGCAGGAACTTGGCGCTGCGATCGAACGCACTCGCGCCGTCCATCCGATGGATTGATAAGCTTAACCGACGAAAGCACGCTCGATGACGAAGGTCGCTGGGGCATTGTTGGCGCCTTCAATGAGACCGAAGGATTCCAGAACAGCCTTGGTATCCTTCAACATCGCCGCCGAGCCGCAGATCATGCCGCGGTCTTCGTCCGGATTGATGCGCGGCAGGCCCGTCTCTTCGAAGAATTTACCGCTGGTCAGGAGGTCGGTGATCCGGCCCATGCGGGGAAAGGCTTCGCGCGTCGTCGTCGTATGCAGGCGCAGCCGTTCGCCAACGAGCTCGCCGATCAACGGATCGTCCTTCAGCGTCTCGACCATTTCCGTGATGTAGGTGAGCTCTTCCACGTCACGGCAGGTCTGAACGAGGACGATTTCCTCGAATTTCTCGTAGGTCTCCGGATCGCGGATCAGGCTTGCGAAGGGTGCGACGCCGGTGCCGGTCGACAGAAGATAGAGCCGCTTGCCTGGGATCAGCGCATCGAGCACCAGTGTGCCAGTCGGCTTCTTGCGCATCAGCACGGTGTCGCCGGGCACGATTTTCTGCAGGTGCTCCGTCAGCGGGCCACCCGGAACCTTGATGGAATAGAATTCGATCTCCTCGTCCCAGAAGGGGCTAGCGATCGAGTAGGCGCGAAAGACGGGCTTTTCCGCATTCGGAAGGCCGATCATGATGAACTCGCCGGAACGGAAGCGGAATTCCGCAGGCCGCGTGATGCGGAACTTGAACAGCCGGTCGGTGAAATGCTGCACCTCGGTCACCGTCTGGACAAAGACATTGGCGGGTATGGGATAGGCCGGCGCAGTACCTGCTTGCTGACCGTCAATGATGACTGCTTCTTCCGTTGACAAGCTCATCCGTCTTCCCTCGCCGTGGCCGCTCATATTCATTTGTACACGAATGAATTTTACTGCGCAATCCATTCCTTGCGCGGACAAGACAATGTTTCGTCATCTCCGGCGATAGAAGGACGGGATTGAGGGCTTAAGAGCGACGGCTCAGCAGATTTTTTGCAGCAATTCGAGAAACATCATTCGCTCGCCGGAGGTGAGTGGCGCCAATGTCCCCTCGGTCGCCACAAGCGCTGCACCAACATTCGCGGCGATGACGGCGAGACCCTCTTCCGTTAGCGACAGGACGACCCGGCGCCCATCATTTCGGTCCGGCGCAGTTGCGACGAAGCCGCGCTTCACCAGGCGATCCACCACTCCTTTGATGGTCGCGACGTCCATCGCCGTTTCGCGTCCGAGCTGGTTCTGCGAGCAGGGCTGGATTTCCTTGAGCTTCGAAAGCGCCGACCATTGCGTCGTCGTCAACTTGTCGCCGATGGCATTGGTGAAGATCGCCACATGCCGCTGGTTGGCCTGCCGGAGGAAGAACCCGACTTGCCGATCGACATGATAGTCGGGCGCGGCGGCTTGTCTGTCTTCACGCGATTTCTGCATTTGTCCCGCCCCGGTTCCGCGCATATGGTTGCGACGTCGATAAGCTGTTCTAGATTCAAAAGATTAGAGCGCCATTGCTCGATGATGTAAACGCTCAAGGTTCCAAGCGTCTAGTTTGAAGTCAGCATTTGTCAACGCCGCAGCCTCGCTAAGAACCGGACCGGTCGAAGGCAGAGACAGCATTTTTATCCGACCTCTCCGCCCTCGCTTGACAGGACCGATAGACGGGCTGATACTCATTCGCATACAAATGAAAAATGGGAACGACGCCGGTTATATATCCGTCCATGGGCTGATGGCAGCACCACCGGACGAGCGGCCGTGCTAAAGATGGAGAGTGCCATGGTCAAGCAACGCGTGGAAAGCGTCGCGAACGGCAAGATACGCTGCGATGCCTGTCCCGTCATGTGCTACATCTCCGATGGCCGCTCCGGCGCCTGCGATCGCTATGCCAATGTCGGCGGCGAGCTGATCCGCGTCGATCCGCTGACGATCATCGAGAACACCATTTCCGAGGGCGGCAATGTCGTGCCGTTCCTCGCCCAGCCGGACGAGAGCGAATGGGACGGCGACATCGTCCACGCCACCAGACGCTTCGTCACCGCCGTTGGCGCCGGAACGACCTATCCCGATTACAAGCCAGCCCCCTTCATCGTCTCGCAGAAGGAAAACGGCATCGACATGGTGACCGTCGTCACCGAAGGCATCTTCAGCTATTGCGGCGCCAAGGTGAAGATCGACACCGACCGCTTTCTCGGCCCTGAAACGGCGACTGTGCTGGTCGACGGCGAGGCCATCGGCCATGTCACCACCGGCGAATACGGCTCGCAAATGCTGTCGCTCGGCGGCGTCCACCACCTGACCGGCGGCTCGAAGAAAGAGGGCCGCGTCACCTGCGACGCGCTGTTGAAACTCTGTAATGGCGAAGCCGTCGACATGCAGGTCGACGGCGGGGTCAGCCTGACCATCAAGGCAGGCGCGGCACCAGTGATCAACGACGTCGAGGAAAGCCGCATGCGCGTCGGCTGCGGCTCGGCCACCATCGGCATGTTCGCCAAGCAATGGATGGGCCATGTCGATGAAGTCGTCGTTGTCGACGACCATATCACCGGCGTACTCTCCGAACACCAGGCCGGGCGACTGCTCGATGTGCCCGCCACCGGCATTCGCATCAAGGGCCGGCGCTCGACGCCCGGCCGTTATTTCCAGGTGGCCGAGCCCGGCATCGGCTGGGGCGGCACCAACATCTCCGATCCCCTGACAATCCTCGGCGATTTCGATCCGAAGACCGCCTGGCCGGGCATGCGGATGTTGATGGTGTCGACCACCGGCGAGCAATATGGCTACTATATTCTCGACGACAATCTGCGGCCGGAACTACAAACCATCCTTCCCGCAGCCCTGCAGGAATCTGTCGAGATCATCGCCGAAAACTGTGAGCCTGCTCTCACCTCAGTCCTGTTCATCGGCGGTGCGGGCGGCAGCCTGCGCGCCGGCGTCACCACGAACCCCGTCCGCCTGACACGGTCCGTCAAGGAAGCGCTGACCCATGTTTCCTGCGGCGGCGTTCCGGCCTATGTCTGGCCGGGCGGCGGCATCACCGTCATGGCCGACGTGACGCAAATGCCGAGCAACGCCTTCGGCTACGTGCCGACACCCGCGCTCGTCGCGCCGATCGAATTCACCATGCGGCTCGATGACTACCGCGCGCTCGGCGGCCATATGGAGGCTGTCATGCCGATCGAGCAGGCGCTGGAAGTGGCCGAACGCAAGGTGACGCCAATCGGCCGCGGCCCCTGGCCGACAGAAAGCCGAAATTTCCGGTGGGGCGCCTAACGGCAAAGGGAGCGAAGCATGTCGCGGCCTGTTGCCCGATATCTCGATGGTGGCGATCCGAACGGCCGGCTGCATCTGCAGCACGGGCCGATCGATCTCGTCATTGGCGTCGATGACGGCGGCACTGCTCGCAAGGGCGAAGCCGAACGGCGAGCCCGCGCTTTCGCAGCTGCCATCGCTCGCTTCCAGACGATCCTTGATGAGTTGGTGAGTGAACTGCCGCTGCTCCGCGCTCCCGCCGAAATTGGCGGCCCAATGCCTGCGGGCTCCGTCGCCCGGCGCATGCTCGCCGCGGTCCGGCCGTTTGCAGCTGATCATTTCATCACGCCGATGGCGGCCATTGCCGGTGCCGTTGCCGATGAAATCCTGGCGGCGATGCTGGCGGTATTCGACAAGGACGACCGCCCTCTCCGCGCCTATGTCAATAATGGCGGCGACATCGCCATCCATCTAGACGGCGACGCGGAGTTTCATGTCCGTATGGCGCGCGAAGACGGTGCAGCGCTCGGCGATTTCGCGCTTCACGCTTTCAGCCCCACGCGCGGCATCGCCACCAGCGGACGCGGCGGACGCAGCCTGTCGATGGGGATCGCCGATTCCGTGACCGTATTGGCGGTGAATGCGGCGGCGGCCGATGCAGCGGTCACGCTTGTTGCCAATGCCGTCGATCTCCCCGGCCATGCCGCCATCAGCCGGGCACGCGCCATCGACGTCGTCGACGATAGCGATCTTGGCGAGCGCCTTGTCGTCACCGACTGCGAACTTCTGACGGACGCGGAAATCGACACGGCTCTTTCGCGCGGCCTTGCCAGAGCCGAGCGCTTCATCACGCTCAGCCTCATCGATCGCGCCGGCCTCTTTCTCGGAAATCAGGGCCTGCTCGCCATGCCGGCCGCAGCCCAGCCGTTTACAGCCTCACCTTTCTCAATAGATCAATCCATGGAGCGGTTTTCCAATGCCTGACGTCAAGATCCGCAAGTTCCTCACCGCCATTGAGGAGATTTATCACGAAGGCGGCAAGCCCGTCGCAAAGCCGCTGAAGCGGGGCTCGATCGTCGCCGTCATCGAGAACCCTTTTGCCGGCAGCTATCATGAGGAAATCACCGGTTTCATGAAGGATCTAGAGCCGCTCGGCCTTGATATGGCAAACCGGCTGGTCGCGGCACTCGGCGGCGATCCCGCCATTGTCGAGGGATATGGCAAGGGCATCATCGTCGGTCAGGCTGGCGAGCTGGAGCATGGCGCGCTCTGGCATGCGCCAGGCGGCTACGCCATGCGCGAAGTGCTGGGCGGCGCCAAGGCGATCGTCCCCTCCTCGAAGAAGGTTGGCGGACCCGGCACGCGGCTCGATGTGCCGGTTACCCATATCAACGCTTCCTATGTACGCAGCCATTTCGACTCGATCGAAGTCGGAGTGCCGGATGGTCCCCGCGCCAACGAGATGGCGGTCGTGCTGGTCATGACCACCGGCCCGCGCGTCCATGCCCGCAGCGGCGGCCTCAAGGCCGAGGACATCAAGGGCGAGGACGGCCTGCGTTGACCGCCGAGATCCGCAAGATCACCGTCTTCATCGAGGAGACACTGAGCGAGATGGGTCAAACCATCTCGCCACCGACGCGCAAGGCGGCCGCCGTCGCCGTCATCGCCAATCCTTTCGCCAGCCGCTATGTCGAAGATTTGACGCCGCTGATCGACATCGGCGCCGAACTCGGCGGCCTGCTCGGCCGCAAATGCGTCGAAGCGCTCGGGATTTCACCGGCGCAGGCCGAAAGCTACGGCAAGGCCGCCCTGGTCGGCGAGGATGGCGAGCTGGAACATGCGGCTGCCCTGCTGCATCCCTCGCTCGGCAAGCCGCTGCGTGAGGCCGTGGAAAAAGGCACCGCACTCGTGCCCTCCTCGAAAAAGCGCGGTGGTCCCGGCCGGCCCCTCGATATCCCGCTCGGGCACAAGGATGCCGCCTATGTGCGGTCGCATTTCGACGGGATGGAAGTGAGCCTCTTTGATGCGCCGCGTCCGGCGGAAATCATGGTGGCCGTCGCCGTGACCGATAGCGGTAGGCCGCTTGCCCGCGTCGGTGGACTGAAGGCGTCCGACGTCGAAGGCAAGGATGGCCTACGCTAGGGCATGCGCCAGGATCGCGGTGCCGTATATTCATTTGCATACGAACAATAATGGGAACAGTCGTGACTCAGTCTCCTTCGAATGAACCATCGGCCCCGACGCCTGAACAATCACAGGTCGCGGGTATCGATGTCGGCGGCACATTTACCGATCTCGTGCTCTTCGACACGATCTCCGGCAAGGTTCGCCTCGCCAAGACGCCAACCACGCTCGATAATCAGGCGTTCGGCGTTCTCAACGCGCTCGATGCGGCTGAAGCCGATGTCGCGGCGCTCGACCTCATCGTGCACGGCACCACCACCACCACCAATGCCGTCCTTGAGCGTAATCTCTGCCGAACGGGCCTGATCACCACCCGCGGTTTCCGCGACGTGCTGGAGCTCGGCCGACGCACGCGCCCGAATCCCTATGGCATGAAGGGCGAGTTTCGTCCGATCATCCCGCGCGACCTCAGGCTCGAAGTTCCCGAGCGCATGGATGCTGCCGGCAACGTGCTGATCCCGCTCGACGAGGAAGCGCTCCGCATTGCGCTCAAAGCCCTGCTGGATACAGGTTGCGAGTCGCTGGTCATCCACTTCCTCCACGCCTATGCCAATCCGGCGCATGAGCTGCGCGCCGGCGAGATCGCCGCCGAAATCTGGCCCAACGACAATATCACGCTCGGCCATGCGCTTCTGTCCGAAAGCCGCGAATTCGAGCGCGGCGTCACAGCGGCCGTCAATGCGTCGGTGCAGCCGCTCCTGGCGCGCTATATCGAACGCCTCGCCAACCAGCTCGCCACCAAGGGCTACAGGCACGACGTTCTCGTGATGAACGGCAATGGCGGCATGGTCTCCGCACGCCATGTCGCCAAGGAAGCTGCAAAGACGGTCATGTCCGGGCCTGCCTCCGGTGTCATGGCCGCCGCCTATACCGGCCGCCGTGCCGGCATCCCCAATCTCATCACCTATGACATGGGCGGCACTTCGACCGACGTTGCGCTGATCCGCAACGCCGAACCGGCGGTCTCCAACGAGATCGAGATCGAATACGCCATGCCGATCCACGTTCCGATGGTCGATGTCCGCACCGTCGGTGCCGGCGGCGGCTCGATTGCCAAGGTCACGGCCGCAGGCCTGCTGCAAGTCGGCCCGGAAAGTGCCGGCGCCATGCCGGGGCCGATCTGCTATGGCCGCGGCGGCACCATACCGACCATCTCCGACGCCAACCTGCTGCTCGGCCGCCTCAACCCCTCCAAGCTCAACTCGGTTCCCGGCGGCATTTCCATCGACGGCATTCGCGAGCTGTTCGAGGAAAAGCTCGGCCGGGCGCTCGGGCTTGACGCGACGGCTGCGGCCGCAGCCGTTATCCGTATCGCCAATGCCCGCATGGCAGACGCCGTACGCATGGTCTCCGTCAGCCTCGGCGAGGATCCGCGTGATTTCGCGCTGTTCTCCTTCGGCGGCGCCGGCCCGCTGCACGCAACCGCGATCGCGCGGGAGCTCGGCATCCCAAGGGTGCTGACACCGTCCCGTCCGGGGATCACCAATGCGCTCGGCTGCGTGGTTGCCGACCTCCGGCACGATTTCGTCAACACCGTCAACCGGCCGCTCTATGTCGCCGATATGGATATCGTGCATGCACTCTTCGAAAAGCAGTCGGCGGAAGGACGCCGTCTGATCGGCAAGGAGGCGGTCGCCATTCGCGAGATCCGCGAAATCTATTCGGTCGACATGCAGTTCATCGGCCAGACGCATCTGCTGCGTGTGCCGCTGCCGAGCGCGATGCCGACACGTGCCGAATTGCAGGCACGCTTCGAGGAGGCCTATTTCAACCGCTTCCATGTCGAGCTTCCGGAAATCCGCGCCAGCCTCGTCAACGTCAACACCTCGGTCATCGGCCGGCGCACGGAGATCGATCTGTCCATGCTGATCGATGCAGCCGGTCGCAAGGCGACGCTTGCCGAAGCGCAGACCGGCGTGCGATCGGTCTGGTTCGATGGCTGGCGCGAAACGCCGATCTACTGGCGCGATCACCTGCCGATCAAGGCAAGCATATCGGGACCGACGATCATCGAGCAGATGGACACGACCATCATCCTCGAGCCCGGCGACGTCGCCACCCAGGACGATGACGGCAATATCATCATCTCGATCGGAGCCGGCCAATGAGCATCAACCCCATCACGCTGAGCGTCATCCAATCCGGCCTGCAGCAGGTCTGCGATGAGATGGACCTGACCTTCTCCCGCGCTGCCTTCTCGCCCGTCATCGCCGAGGCCAATGACCGCTCGGACGGCATCTATTCGGCCGAGGACGGCTCGCTGATCGCGCAAGGGGCAGGTGGCCTGCCGGTCTTCGTCGGCACCATGCAATATTCGACGCGTACGCTGATCGAGATGATCGCCTCCGGCAAGGCGGCGGCACCGAAGCCGGGCGATATCTATATCGTCAACGATCCCTATCTCGGTGGCACGCATCTGATGGACGTGCGCTTCGCCATGCCGGTCTATCGTAATGGCGAGATCTTTTGCTGGCTATCGAATACCGGCCATTGGCCCGATACCGGCGGTGCGGTCCCCGGCGGCTTTTCGGCGTCGGCTACTTCCGTCGAGCAGGAGGGCCTGCGCCTGCCGCCGGTGCGTCTCTTCAAGGAAGGCAAGCTCGACACCGAGATCTATGCCATCATCTGCTCCAACATCCGCGTCTCCGAGCAGCGCATAGGCGATGTGAAGGCGCAGGCCGCCGCCCTTCTGGTCGGCCAGGAACGGCTGGTGCGTATTCTCGAACGCTATGGCGACGATACGGTCGCCCAAGCGATCGGCGAGCTGCGTCGTCGCGCCGCCGAGCAGATGCGCGCCAATATCCGGCTGATCCCGGAAGGCACTTATCGCTCCGTCGCCTATATCGATAGTGACGGCGTGGTCAACGAACCGCTCGAGATCCGTCTTTCGATCACCGCGACGGGCGACGAACTTTCCTTTGATTTCGAGGGATCGTCGAAGCCCTGCGCCGGGCCGATGAATTCGGTCCTGGCGACGACGCTATCCTCCGTCTATCTCGCCATGCGCCATATCTTCCCCGACGTCCCGATCAGCGCCGGCGCCTTCGAACCGTTGAAGGTGAAGACGCCCGAGGGGACTTTCCTAGACGCCCATTATCCGCGCCCGGTTTCCGGCTGTGCTGCGGAAGTCAGCCAGCGGATCGCCGAAGCGGTATTTGCGGCACTGGTCGAGGCGCTGCCCGACCGGGTGACGGCATCGCCCGCCGGAAGCTCCGGCAATTTCGCGCTTGGCGGCCACGATCCGGAGCGCGGACGCGGCTATGTCATGTACCAGATTTCCGGCGGCGGCTATGGCGGCAACAGCGATCACGACGGGCTCGCCAACGGCTGCTCGACCATCGGCATTTCCAAGGCGCCGCCGGTCGAGATCATGGAGCAGCAATTCCCCGTGCTTTATCATCGCTATGCCCTTCGCGAAGGGTCCGGCGGCGCCGGCAAGCATCGCGGCGGTTTCGGTCTCGACTACGAGATCGAGCTCAGGCGCGGTGCCGCGACCGCGAGCTTCGTCATGGATCACGGCCGTTTCGGGCCGCAAGGCGCGCTTGGCGGCGGCGACGGCCGGACGAACAGCGTCACGGTCTGGCGTGGCGGTGAAGCGATGACGCCGGAGCATCTGTCGAAAGCGCAGGACATCGCGCTGAAACCCGGCGACCGCGTCCGCGTCGGCACACCGGGCGGCGGCGGCTACGGCGACCCGTTGACACGCGACCCGCAAGCCGTTGTAGAAGATGTGCGGCTCGGTCGTTATACATCGACCGAAGCGCTCGATCTGTTCGGCGTTGTCGTAACAGCGGATTGCCATCCGGATACGGCCGCGACCGGGCGAGCCCGCGCCAGCCGCAAGGCATAGACTACGCCATGATTGAGAAAAGAGAGAATTGGGAGACGAGAGCATGAGCCGCGAGATATTCGACTGGGCCGATCCGTTCCGGCTGGTGGAGCAGCTGAGCGACGACGAACGTATGGTGCTGGACACGGCCCATGCTTACGCGCAGGAGAAGCTGGCGCCCCGCGTGCTCGATGCCTTCCGCCACGAGAAGACCGATCCGACGATCTTCCGCGAGATGGGCGAACTCGGCCTGCTCGGCCCGACCATTGCCCCCGAATATGGGGGCGCCGGCCTCGGCTATGTTGCCTATGGCCTGATCGCTCGCGAAGTGGAGCGCGTTGACAGCGGCTATCGCTCGATGATGAGCGTGCAATCCTCCCTCGTCATGGTGCCGATCGACGCCTTCGGATCCGAGGCGCAGAAACAGAAATATCTGCCGAAGCTTGCCACCGGCGAATGGATCGGCTGCTTCGGCCTCACCGAGCCCAATCACGGCTCCGACCCCGGCTCGATGGCGACACGGGCGAAGAAGGTCGATGGCGGCTATAGCCTCACCGGCGCCAAGACCTGGATCTCCAACGCCCCGATCGCCGATGTCTTCGTCGTCTGGGGCAAGACCGAAGACGGCGTCATCCGTGGCTTCATCCTGGAGAAGGGCTGGAAGGGACTGTCCGCGCCCGCCATCCACGGCAAGGTCGGCCTGCGCGCCTCGATCACCGGCGAAGTCGTCATGGACAATGTCTTCGTGCCGGAAGAAAACCTGCTGCCCAACGTCTCCGGCCTCAAGGGTCCATTCACCTGCCTGAATTCGGCCCGCTTCGGCATTGCCTGGGGTGCGCTGGGTGCGGCCGAGGATTGCTATGCCAAGGCGCGGCAATATGTGCTTGACCGCAAGCAGTTCGACCGGCCGCTCGCCGCCAACCAGCTGATCCAGAAGAAGCTCGCCGACATGGTGACGGAGATCGCGCTCGGGCTACAGGGTTGCCTGCGGCTTGGCCGTATGAAGGAAGACGGCCATCCGCCGGTCGAGCTAACCTCGATCCTGAAGCGCAACAGCTGCGGCAAGGCGCTCGACATTGCCCGCGCCGCCCGCGACATGCTCGGCGGCAACGGCATCTCCGACGAGTTCGGCATTGCCCGTCATCTGGTCAACCTCGAAGTGGTCAACACCTACGAGGGCACACACGACATCCACGCCCTCATCCTCGGGCGTGCTATCACCGGCATCGCCGCCTTTTCGAACTGAGGCGGACAGGCAAAAGAGAGATGCTATCGGGCGATAGCATCTCCAGCCGGCCTATTTCTCGCCTGCCTGTTTCTCTGGCACGCTCGATGATCCGTCATCATGGTAGTTCAGGATGCGGCGGAGCAGATAAAGCAGGGCCACTCGTTCGGCGGGATTGAGGTCTGCCATGGTCAGCTCGCTGATGAGGCGGGCCGCCGGTATCATCTCGTCCAGTAGCTGTTCCGCAGCCGGCGTCAGGGACATGATGATCTTGCGTCCGTCCTGCTCGTCCCCCGAGGTCGTGATCAGGCCCCGCACGGACAGCCGTTCGATGATGCCCCTGATCGTACCCTGATCGACGGCCGTGGCCTTGACGAGTTCGGTCTGAGAACTCGGTCCATGATCGCGAAGCGCGCAGAGGGTGACGAACTGGACCGAGGTCAGATTGGGGTCGGAGGCATTGTCCTGGAAGATCGAAAGATGCCGTTGATACACCCTGCGCAACAGATGGCCCACCTGCTGCGTGACATCATAGTCGTCCGTATCCGGCCTATCGTGCGTCACATCAGTCACCCATCGCCAAGATTAGTGTGTACGCGCGAATTTCCATCTTCTCTGTGCACTTGGCAAGTCGGAAAAGCAGGATTCCTGCGCAATTTTGCCTAAAAAATACACAGAGAAAGATCTTGCATTTATAGTGAACACACCAGATCATACCCTCAGGCGACAGCCCATAGATAGCGATTGCACGCGCTCGAAATTCGATGCCGCCAATGACGTGCCGTAAGAACAAGAATCAAAACAGATCAATCCAGAGAGGACGAAAATGAGAGGACTTTTTGCGATTATGGGTACGGCCCTTTGTCTTGCGGCCGGGACACACGCGATGGCCGGCGAGATCAAGGTCGGCGAGATCAACAGTTATTCCGCGCTACCTGCTTTTACCGATCCTTACAAGAAGGGCTGGCAGCTGGCGCTTGACGAGGTCAACGCGGCAGGCGGCATCAACGGCGACACGCTGGTGATCATTTCCAAGGACGACGGCGGCAAGCCCGGCGACGCACTGACGGCCGCAAACGAGCTGGTCGCGAAGGAAGGGGTGGTGATGATCTCCGGCTCCTTCTTCTCGAATGTCGGGATGGCGGTCGCCGATTTCGCCAAGCAAAAGAAGGTCTTTTACCTGGCGGGAGAGCCGCTGACCGACGCGATGATCTGGTCGAAGGGGAACGACTATACCTTCCGCCTGCGTCCGCCGAACTATGTGCAGGCCGCCATGCTGGCACAGGAGGCCGCCAAGCTGCCGGCAAAGCGCTGGGCAACCATCGCGCCGAACTATGAATATGGCCAAAGCGCCGTGGCCGTGTTCAAGGAATTGCTCCAGAAGGCCCGGCCCGACGTCGAGTTCGTCGGCGAGCAATGGCCGCCGCAGGGCAAGATCGACGCCGGCTCCGTGGCGCAGGCCGTCGAGGCCGCCAAGCCGGATGCGATCCTCAACGTCGAATTCGGCGCAGACCTGGTGAAGCTCGTGCGCGAAGGCACGACCCGCGATCTCTTCAAGGGCCGCTCCGTGGTTTCCTTCCTGACCGGCGAGCCGGAATATCTCGATCCGCTGAAGACCGATACGCCGGAAGGATGGATCGTGACGGGCTATCCCTGGTATTCCGTGGATACGCCCGCACACAAGGCTTTCCTCGACGCTTATCAGAAGCGCTACAACGACTATCCCCGCCTCGGCTCGGTAGTCGGCTATTCGTTGGTCAAATCGATGGCCGCCATCCTGATCAAGGCCAAGTCGACGGACACGGATGCGCTGATTGCCGCCGCCAAAGGCATTTCGGTCGATACTCCCTTCGGCCCGATCACCTATCGTGCGGCGGATCATCAATCGACGCTCGGCGCCTTCATCGGCAAGACCGCCCTCAAGGACGGAAAAGGCGTGATGGTCGATTTCCAGTACCATAGCGGCAACGACTTCCTGCCGAGCGAAGCCGACGCGGCCAAGCTCCGCCCCTAGCGGAACCATCAAGGCCGGCGGTCGCGGCGTCATGCCCTTCCGTCGGCAAAATGGACATGCGCTATCGAGCCGGTATTCGCTCTGCGGATCGAATGCCACCCTTGTTAAATGGGCAGGGAGCCTCCGTTGGACCTTTATATTCTGCAGTTCCTGACCGGGCTCTCCAATGCCGCCTCGCTGTTCCTGGTCGCCTCCGGACTATCGCTGATCTTCGGCGTGACCCGCATCGTCAATTTCGCGCACGGCGCCTTCTATATGCTTGGCGCCTATATCGCCTATAGCCTGACGACCCGCTGGGAGAGTGCCTTCGGCTTCTGGGCAGCCCTGCTCGTCTCCGCCGCTATCGTCGCCGTCTGCGGTGCTCTGCTGGAAATCCTGCTGCTGCGCCGCATTTACCGCGCGCCCGAACTCTTGCAGCTTCTGGCCACCTTCGGTGTTACGCTTGTCGTCGAGGATGGCGTGCGGCTGATCTGGGGACCGGAAGATCTCGTTGGGCCACGGGCACCCGGATTGTCTGGCGCCGTCCAGATCCTCGGCCGGCCCTTTCCGGCCTATGATCTCGTGCTCATCGCGCTCGGACCCGCCGTTCTCGGCATGCTGTGGCTGCTGCTGCACCGCTCGCGCTGGGGCATTCTGGTACGTGCGGCGACCCAAGACCGCGACATGGTCAGCGCGCTTGGCGTGAACCAGAAATGGCTTTTCACAGGGGTTTTCGCCCTCGGCGTCTTCCTGGCTGCCTTCGGTGGCGGCCTGCAGATCCCGCGCGATGCCGTTACGCATTTCATGGATCTGTCGATCATTACCGAGGTTTTCGTGGTGGTGGTGATCGGAGGGCTCGGCAGCATTGGTGGCGCCTTTCTGGCCGCCATCGTGGTTTCGGAGCTGAACGCCTTCGGCATTCTTGTGTTTCCGGGCGTTTCCCTCGTGCTGATGTTCGTGGTCATGGCGGTCGTTCTTGTCCTGCGTCCCTGGGGCTTCTTCGGCAAGCCGCTGCCCGCCTCCCGCGCCGGCTATGCGGCAAGGACGACATGGCGGCCACTCAGTCCACGTAGTCGCGCCGCCGCCGGTGTGCTGATCTTCGGTGCCGTCCTGCTGCCGCTGGTTCTCGGCAACTACGGCCTCGGGGTAGCAAGCGAAGTCCTGATCGCGGTAATCTTCGCCACCAGTCTTCAGTTCATGATGTCGGTGGGCGGATTGGACTCCTTCGGCCATGCGGCAAGCCTCGGCCTCGGCGCCTATGGGGCGGCGCTATCGGTCCAGTGGTTCGGCGCACCGATGGAGCTTGCCCTCGTCATCGGGCCGGTCGTTGCCGCCGCCATATCCCTCGTCTCGGGGTGGTTCTGCGTCCGGCTGTCCACTATCTATTTCGCCATGCTCACCTTGGCCTTCGCGCAGATCTTCTGGTCGATCGCCTACCAATGGGTCGATGTTACCGGCGGCGACAACGGCATCGTCGGCGTCTGGCCATCCGAATGGGCGAGCGGCGCCAGGGCCTTCTATTGGCTGGCGCTGGCGGCGGCCGTTCTGTCGGTCGGCTGTATCCGCTACCTCACCTTTGCACCATTCGGCCATGCCTTGAGAGCCCTCAGGGATTCGCCGCAACGCGCGGCGGCAACCGGCATTCCGCGCCGCACCGTCCAACATACCGCCTTCGTCGTCTCGGCCTTCTTTGCCGGCCTTGCCGGCTCGCTCCTGGCGTTCCAGAAGGGAAGTATCTTTCCCGAAGTGCTCGGCATCCCGATGTCGATCGACGGGCTCGTCATGGTTCTGCTTGGCGGTTTCGGCACGGTGTCGGGCGGCATCGTCGGCGCGATCGTCTACAAGACCGCCTCCATCTGGCTGATGAGCAACACCGATCTCTCCCGCATGATCCTGGGCGGCCTCATTATCCTTCTGGTCGTCGCCTTTCCGGAGGGGATCGCCGGCACACTGGGCCGTGTCTTCGGAGCCCGCAAGCAACAACAAGCAATGCTTCCGCAAACCCTTTCGCCGCCGCTCGCCAAGATGGGGGATGCGCCATGAGCCAGCCGCTTCTATCGGTATTGCACCTGAGCAAGAGCTATCAGGGCGTCAAGGCGGTCACCGATGTCTCCTTTTCGCTCACCCGTGGCGAACTGATGGCGCTCATCGGCCCCAACGGCGCCGGAAAAAGCACCTGCTTCAACATGTTGAACGGGCAGATCAGGCCCGATGCCGGATCGGTGATCCTCGACGGGGTCAACACATCTGGTCTTTCGCCCGCGCGGATCTTCCGCCTCGGCGTCGGCCGAACGTTCCAGATCGCGGAAGTCTATCTGTCAATGACCGTCCGCGAGAACGTACAGGTGGCAATCCTGTCCCATGCCGGGCATCTCTCCGGATGGACTGGCTTCTCCGGGCAGCTGGACCGCAAATTCCGCCGCAAAGCCGAAGAGCTGATCGGCCTGATCGGCCTCGGCGACCAGGCCGATCGTCCCTGTCGCGAACTTCCCTATGGCGACGTCAAGCGGCTGGAGCTTGCGATCGCCCTGGCGGGCGACCCAAAGCTGTTGCTGATGGATGAGCCGGCCGCCGGCATGGCGCCGCGGGAGCGTATCGAGCTCATGAAACTGACCGCCAGGATCGTCGAGGAAAGACAGATCGGCGTTCTCTTCACCGAGCACGACATGGACATCGTCTTCGAACATGCGTCGCGGATCCTCGTGCTCAATCGCGGCACGATCATCGCAGAGGGATCGCCGGACGCGATCCGGACCAATCCCGACGTCCAGGCCGTCTATCTCGGCTCCGGCCTCCTTTACGCCAACAGATCGGAGGGCTGATGCTGGAAGTAACGTGTCTCAATAGCTGGTACGGACCCGCCCATATCCTGTTCGACGTAGACTTGCAGGTCGCCGAGGGCGAAGTGGTCGCCCTGCTTGGCCGCAACGGCGCCGGCAAATCGACGACCTTCAAATCGATCATGAGCCTGCTCACCTCGAAACAGGGGGAGATCCGGTTTCGCGGCGAGGATGTTTCCAGGCTTGCTCCGTTCGACATCGCCCGCAGGGGGCTCGGCTATGTGCCGGAAGACCGGCGCATCTTCACTGGACTGACGGTGGAGGAAAATCTCGAAGTCGGGCGGCAAGCGGGGCGGGATCAACGCGCGGTGTGGACGCCCGAGCGCATCTACGAGATCTTCCCGAACCTTGGCAGCATGCGCAAGAGACCGGCCGGCAACATGAGCGGCGGCGAGCAGCAGATGCTGACGATCGGCCGCACGCTGATGGGCAATCCGCATCTGATCCTGCTTGACGAACCATCCGAAGGACTGGCGCCCAAGATCGTCGAGCAGATGGCGGATGCAATCGTCACGATGAAGCGCGAGGGGCTGTCCATCCTTTTGTCGGAACAAAACCTGCATTTCGCCAGGCTGATATCCGATCGCGCCTATATTCTGGAAAAGGGCGGGATCCGATATTCCGGCACCATTGCCGAACTCGAAAGCCGCGAGGATATTCGCCAGGCCTATCTCGCCATGTAAGGGGCGAATATGGGGCGGGCTGCGTGATCAGCCCTCTCCGCCCTACTGCACCTCATGCACATAGCGGTGGCTTCTCGTCGTCGCCCGATGGCGCGCGACGAGGACCGGGGCGGCGGACTGATCGTAGGACACTTCATCGATCGTCAGCACAGCGTCCGGCAAAGTGAGCTTCAGCAGCCGGGCATCGTCTTCCGTCGCAAGCGTTGCCGCGATCTGTTCGCGAACCGCGGAAATGCGGATGCCGTAGCGATCGAGAAGAAACAGGTAAAGCAGCGCTGGGATGTCCTCTTTCTTCTCGGGGAAGCCCGGCAGCAAGTGCGCCGGAAGCGTGATGACCTCATGCATGACCGGCACCCCGCCGACGCTGCGCAGGCGATGAAAAGTGATCACCTCCGTCGGGCTTTCCAGTTGCAGGCTCGCGCTCTCGTCCTGGGTGGACTGCCGCTTCTCGAGCGACAGGATTTCCGAAGTGGAATTCTGCAGCGAGCCGTCGAGGCCATGAAGGCGGAAATACTGAAAGAAGAACCGCAGGCTATGCTGCGGCGTGCGCCCCGTCACGACAGTTCCCGTCTTACGCCGGCGGCTCAGCAATCCCTCGTTGGTCAGATCCGCCAAAGCCCGTCTGATGGTGCCGACCGCCACTCCAAACATCTGCGACAGCGCGATCTCGCTCGGCAGGACCGTCCCCGCCGGCCATTTGCCCATCATGATCGCTTCCGTGATCTGCCGTTTGACCACCTCGTAGAGCGGCAGGGAGAATTCCGATGCTCGCGATGTGTCTGCTAAAAAATTGGGCATTTCGCGCAATTAATTGCCTCTTATTTGGAGTTGACTCGCAGAAGGCGAGGAAGCATCATTACTATATAGTTTATATGAATACGAGAGCAGAGCAAACCTCCAGTCCGCGCATCTTTTTCGGAACTCAACGTGAGCAATCAAGCCTTATCACCCCAGTCGGTATCATTTGCAAACGCCTTGGCTGCAATCGAACGCGACGTCGAAAAAGCGGTCGAGGATCTGGCGCGCATGATTGCCATCGACACCTCCTTTCCGCCCGGCATGGGCTACCCTGCCTTCGCGGACCTGATGGAAGCGCTGCTGAAGCCGCTGGGCTTTCATACCAGACGCGTCACGGTGCCGGACGAGCTATGGCGTGTCGCCAATGGCCCGGCCTCTGGAGCGCGCGTCAACCTGGTTGCCGAGCGTTCGGCAGATAAGCCGGTCTGCGGCCTCTACTATCATGTCGATACCGTTCCTGTAGCGCCGGGCTGGCAGCGTCATCCGCTAAGCTTGACGCGCGAGGGAGATCAGCTTTTCGGGCTGGGCGCCGCCGACATGAAGGGGACGATTGCCGCGACATTACTTGCGCTGCGCGCTGCCGAGGAGAATGGCGTCGAGCTTGCCTACGATCCCATGCTGCTACTGTGCACGGACGAGGAAGGCGGGCTTTATCCCGGTATCCGCTATCTTGCCGAACAGGGCATGCTCAAGGGGCATATCATCAACTTCAACGGTTCGGCCGCGCCGCGCATCTGGGCCGGCTGTTTCGGTGTCTTTCATCTGCAGATCACTATCAAAGGGCACGGCGTTCATGCCGGCGAAGGCAATCGCACCGGTTCGGGCGTCAACGCCATCGAAGGCGCTCTTCCCCTCTTCAATGCGCTTTATGCGCTGAAGCCGAAGATCGCCGCTTTCGAGTCCAAACTGCCGCCGCCGCCACATGCGAGCGGCCCGCTGCGGCCGCAACTGTCCATATCCGCCGTCAACGGCGGCACCTCGGGCGGGCAGGTCGCGGCCGAAATCAAGATCCTCGTCAGCCGCCGATACGCTCCGGAAGAGAGCTATGATGCGGCGCGCGCCACGCTCGAGGATCTGGTGCGCGCATGCGGCGCGCAAACGCCGGGCATTAGCTTCGATATCGACCTCGTCGGCCACCTGATCCCGACGGCGGACCCCGATGGCCCCCATTGGCCGCGCTGGCAGAAAGCGCTGAGCCTCGGCTTCGGCTACCAGCCCTCCGATTTCAGCAAGTGGGGTGCTGCCAGTTGCTCGGATTTCGGCTACGTCCAGCAGGCAGGCGTGATGCAGGAGATATTGCTTGGCGGGCTCGGGCGCCCCGAAAGCTGCATTCATAGCCCGGAAGAACACACGACAACGACGGATATCATCGCCCTGGCGAAAAGCATTCTCGCCTATCTCGCACGCGATTTTTCCGCCGATCTCATTCCAGACTATTCCGCGTCAAAATAAGGGGAACACCAGATGCTGAAGTTGAACCGACGTCATTTTCTGGCCGGAACGGCAGCGCTCCTGACAGCGCCGTCTTTCGGCCTCGCCCAGACTACCACGCCGGCAAAGGGCGGGATATTGCGAATCTCCGTCGACCAGGCGGCAAGCGTGATCCATCCGCTTCTCACCCGCGTCAATCCCGAATACATGGTCACCGAGCTGCTCTACAGCAATCTGACGCGGCTGAAGGTCGACATGACCATCGAACCGGACCTTGCCGAATCCTGGAGCGCCAACGATGCGCTGACCGAATGGACGTTCAAGCTCCGCGCAGGCGTGAAATTCCATGACGGCTCGCCCTTCACCGCGACCGACGTCGTGGAGACCTTCAAGGCGATCCTCAATCCGAACAATGCGTCGCCGGCCCGCAACAATGTCGGCCCGATCGCCGATGTCACGGCCGCCGATCCCCTGACCGCCGTCTTCAAGCTCTCCGGCCCCTATGCCGACTTCCCGGTCGCCATGGCCTACACGGTGGCCCGCATCATTCCCGCCTCGATCGCGACCGGCGATTTCAAGAAGCTCTCGACGACGGCGAACGGCACCGGCCCCTTCAAGCTTGTATCCTATGAGCCCGACCGCCTGATCGTCGTCGAACGCAATCCGGACTATTACGATCCGAAGCGCCCCTATCTCGACCGCGTCGAAATCCAGGTCTTCCCGGATATCTCGGCGCAGACCTCCGCACTTCTGGCCGGCGACATCGATGTCGTCTCCACGGTCCAGCCCACCGAATATCTGCGCATGAAGGACGCCCAGGGCGTCAACGCATTGCGCATTCCCTCCGGCCAGTTCTGCAACATCAATTTCGGCTGCGACACCAAGCCGTTCAACGATCCCCGCGTCCGGCGTGCCCTGGCACTGACCGTCGACCGCCAGGCCATGGTCGATTTCGTCACCGAGGGTTTTGGAACGCCGGGTAACGACACGCCGCTCAACTCTTCCTACCACTTCTATTCGGACCTGCCGCTGCGCCAGGCCAATATCGAGGAAGCAAAAAAGCTGCTCACCGAAGCGGGCTATCCCGACGGGTTCGAAGCCACTCTGATCGCTTCCGACAAGCCAAGCCAGCGGACGCAGCTCGCTGTCGCGCTGCGCGAAATGGCCAAGGAAGCCGGCATCAGGATCAACGTCCAGACGATGCCACACGCCACCTATCTCGATCAGGTCTGGAAGAAGGGCAGCTTCTATGTCGGCTTCTACAACATGCAGCCGACGGCCGACGCCATCTTCAAGCTTCTCTACACGTCCGACGCGGCCTGGAACGAGACGCGCTGGAACAACGCAGCCTTCGACAAGGTCGTCAACGAAGCACGCGGGATCACCGACGAGGCCAAGCGCAAAGCGCTCTATGCGGAGGCGCAAAAGCTGATGAACGAGGAAGTCCCTTCGATTATCCCGGTCTTCTTCGATGTGCTCGCGGCCAAGCGAGACTGGGTCTCGGGCTTCGAAGTCCATCCGCGCGCATCCGTCTTCCGCCTTGACTATGCCGCCTTGACCGACAAGGCGCCGAAGCGGAACTAAGCTCGCAGAGGCTCGAAGCCGATATAGGCGTTGCGCGTCCAGAGACAACGCGCAACGCAGCCCAAAGGTCGGCCGCGCAATGCAATCCGCAGCCCACCACAGGAACGCCAGGGAACAAGCCCTTGTCACCGCACTATCTCGTCAAGCGACTATTGATGATCGTCTACACGCTTTTCGTCGTGTCGCTCGTCGTCTTCGCCATTACCCAGGTCCTGCCGGCTGATGCCGCTGTGATGATGCTGGGCGAAAACGCCACCGCCCAGGCACTGGACGCCCTGCGCCAGCAGATGGGTCTCAACGACCCTGTCTGGCTGCAGTATCTGCATTGGCTGGGTGGCGTCCTGCATGGCGATTTCGGCCATTCTTTGCGCACCGGCCAGCCCATCGGTCCCGTCATGTTCGAAGCGCTGGGACGCTCCCTGCTGCTCGCCTGCCTGTCGATCGGGCTGATGCTGGTGCTCGCCATTCCGCTCGGCGTTCTCGCCGCGATGCGGCGCGGCCGCCTGACCGACATGCTCGTCAGCCTTGTGTCCTATGCGGGCGTTTCCCTGCCTGAATTTGTGACGGCGACGGTCGCGGTGCTGGTCGTCTCCGACTGGCTGAAATGGCTACCCGCGACCGGCTATGTGCCGCTCACCGAGAATTTCCTCGATGGCATCGCCCATCTGGCGCTGCCCGTTTGCGTTATCTCGATCATTCTTATCGCACACGTCTCGCGCATGGTGCGTTCGGAACTCGTCGATGTGCTGCATACCGACTATATCCGCGCGGCGCGGCTGAAGGGCCTCTCGGGCTCCCGCGTTCTGTTCGGCCATGCCCTTCGCAATGCGCTACTGCCGACCATTACCGTCGTTGCGCTCGATGTCGGCTATCTGCTTGGCGGCATCATCGTCGTCGAAGAGATTTTCGCCATTCCCGGCATCGGGCGGCAGCTCATCGTCGCCATCCAGACGCGCGACCTGCCCTCCATCCAGGCCGGCGTCCTGCTCATGGCGGCCACCTACTCCATCGTCAATTTCGCAGCCGACCTTCTCTATGCCTGGCTCGACAAGAGGATCCAATATGGTTGATCTTCTCAAGCGGCTGTTGCGTACGCCGCAAGGCGCTACCGGCCTGATCCTGATTATTCTGGTGTTCATCGTCGTCGCATTCGGCCCATGGCTGGCCCCCCGCGATCCGGAAGCCATGTCGATCCTCGCCCGCTACAAGGGACCGAGCATGACCTTCCTGCTCGGAACGGATCAATATGGCCGCGACATTCTCAGCCGGTTGTTGATCGGCGCCCGTGCGACCGTGATCACGGCGGTCGTCGCCACGCTGGCCGGAACCCTTGCCGGTGCCCTCATCGGTACGGTGTCGGCCTATCTGGGAGGTCGCGCCGATGAGATGATCATGCGAACGATCGATGCCATCATGTCGATCCCGAACCTTCTGTTCGCGCTTCTGATCGTCAACCTGCTCGGCTCCGGCAGCGTCAACGCGCTGGTGGCAGTTGCCGTCGCCTTTGCGCCCGGCATGGCGCGCATCACCCGCAGCGTCGCCCTTTCTATCCGCAAGCAGGACTATGTCAGTGCCGCCATCGCCCGCGGCGAAAGCTCGTCCTACATCATCCTGCGCGAAATGCTGCCCAATGTCATCGCTCCGATCATCGTCGAGACGACCATCCGGATTTCCTTCGCGGTGATGCTGTTCGCGACGCTGAGCTTCCTCGGGCTCGGCGCTCAGCCGCCCGCGACCGAATGGGGGCTGATGATCTCCGAAGCGCGCCAGTACATGCATATCAGCGCCGGCATTCTGATCTGGCCGAGCCTGGCGATCGCGGTCGTCGCTGTCGGCTTCAACCTGCTCGGCGATGGCCTGCGTGATGCCCTCAACCCGCGCACTGGAGGATAAGATGAGCGAACCCGCCCAAAACAGTGTTCTCCAGATCCGCAACTATTCGCTCGACTATCAGACAGTGAACGGTGTCTTCCACGCGCTGAAGACTATCGACCTGGAGATCGGCGCCGGGGAAATCCTCGGCCTTGTCGGCGAATCCGGTTCCGGCAAGACGTCGCTCGCCTGGTCGATCATGCGCTACCTGCCAGACAATGCCCGCGAAGTCGGCGGTGCCATCCGGCTGCGGGGCGACGACCTCGCGGCGAAATCGCCGGCTGAAGTCAGCCGCATGCGCGGCAAGCATATCAGCATGGTGTTCCAGGACCCCGGCACCTCGCTCAATCCCACCCTTTCGCTCGGCACGCAGCTGACGGAGGCGCTGAGACGCCATCGCGGCCTGACGAAAAGGCAGGCTTGGAGCGAAGGCGAGGCCATGCTTGCCCGCGTCGGCCTGAAGAACCCGGCGCAGATGATGCAACGCATGCCGCATGAAGCGTCGGGTGGCGAGAAGCAGCGCGTCGTCATCGCAACCGCCTTTGCCTGCAATCCGCAATGCATCATCTTCGACGAACCGACGACCGCGCTGGACGTGATCACTTCACGGCAGATCCTCGATCTGTTTCTGGATCTTCAGGCCGAGACCGGCGTCGCTTCGCTCTACATCTCGCACGATCTGGCGCTGCTCTCCCGGACGGCCAAACGCGTGGCGGTGATGCGGCGCGGCGAGATCGTCGAGCAAGGCGCCATCGACGATATCTTCAGGGCACCCCGCCAGGATTATACGAGAGAGCTTCTTGCCTCCGTGCCGCGACCCGCCAACCGGCTGGTCGAGACGCGCCCCTCCTATCAGGCCAAGCCGTTGATGGAGGTCGAGAATGTCAGCGTGCATTACGGCCGCAAGCCGTTTCTCTCGGCGCTGACGGGCCGTGCCTTCAAGCGCTTCACCGGCAATCGCGCCATCAGCCTCACTGTGCAACCGGGCGAAATCCTCGGCATTGTCGGGGAGTCCGGCTCGGGCAAGTCGACGCTCGCCAAGGCGATGACGGGGCTCAACCCCTTCGAGGGAAGGATGACCTTCGCAGGGCGGACGATCACCGGACTTGCCGATATGGACAGGAACTATCGCAAGGATGTCCAGCTGATCTTCCAGCACCCCGACGCCTCACTCAATCCTCGGCAGAAGATCCATGAAATCCTGTCGCGGCCATTGAAACTCTATGGCGCGGGTCAAGGCGGTTCCCTGTCGCAGCAGATCGGCGACCTGCTGGAACAGGTTCGCCTGCCGCGCACCCATGCCGACCGCTATCCGCATCAGCTCTCGGGCGGGGAGAAGCAGCGCGTCGCCATCGCCCGCGCCTTCGCCTCGAAACCGAAGCTCGTCATCTGCGACGAGATCACCTCGGCGCTGGATGTTTCCGTACAGGCATCGATCGTGCAGCTGCTGCTGGAACTGCACCGCAAGCACGGCACGGCCTTTCTCTTCATCACCCACGACCTCAATCTCGTTCGCCAGATCGCGCATCGCATCGCCGTGATGTACCGCGGCGACCTTGTCGAGGTCGTACCATCAGACGAAATCGCCAGCCCTGACCGTGCCGACTATACCCGCCAGCTGATCGCCGCGGTTCCGGCGCTCGCGGGCACGTCTTTCTAGAATTGCAGAGCAAGGAGCATACAATGGACCCGAAATCGCTCGTCGGCACAATCGACGAGAAGAGCTGCCTCGACTTCCTGTCGAACATGGTACGCCAGAAGAGCCATTCCCAGACCGATGGCGAGCGCGAGCTTGCCCGCATCATGGCTCGCGAGATGGCGGCGATCGGCCTTCAGTCCGAACTACAGCCTTTCGAAGACGGTCAACGCTTCAATGCCATCGGGCGCCTGAAGGGATCGGGCGGCGGCAAGAGCCTGCTGTTCAACGGCCATCTCGACACCAATCCGGTGACCGAAGGCTGGACTGTCGATCCCTGGGGCGGCCTGGTCGATGACAAATTCATCTACGGTATCGGCGTTTCCAACATGAAGGCGGGCGACGCGGCCTATTTCTGCGCCGTCAAGACTTTGCTCGACGCCGGCGTGAAGCTCAAGGGCGATATCATCCTGACCTATGTGGTGGGCGAATTGCAGGGCGGCATCGGCACGCTCGCGGCCATCCGCAGCGGCGTTAAGGCCGACTATTTCATCAATAGCGAGCCGAGCGACCTTGCAGCCGTCACAATGCACGCGGCGGCACTGAGCTTCGTCATCGAACTTACGGGCGACACCCGTCATCTCTCCAAGCGCGAGCAATCCGTCGACGCCATCGCCGCCGCCTGCGACATTATCCCGCGCATCAACGCCATGACGTTCAGCGGCGCGAAAAGCGAGGTGCATCGCTCCATCAATCGCGGCCATGTCGGCGTCGTCCATGGCGCTCTCGGACGCGATCTCGAGGAATGGCGGCCGCCGCAGGTCTCCGACTTCGTCCGCATCCGAGGCTCGGCCCGCTACGCGCCCGGCCAGACACAGGAAGGCGTTCTCGCCGATCTCGCCGGCGAACTCGTCGAACTTGAGAAGCGTTTTCCAGGGCTCAAGGCCAAGCTGGTTCCCGAGATGATCGAGGGACGTCCGCTGATGCCACCTTTCGAGGTATCGCCGACCTCGCGCATCGTCACGTCGATCAATGCGGCCTATGAGACCGTGCGCGGCGAAAAGCAGCCGACCGGCGCCATCACGCCGACCCGCTTTTACGGAACCGATGCCGGTCACCTCTATCATGAGCTAGGAATGGAAGGCATCGTCTGCGGCCCGGGTGGGCGCTACAACACCATGCCGGACGAGCGCGTCGACATCGTCGACTATCTCGACATGATCCGCGTCTACATGCTCACCATTCTCGATATCTGCGAGATCGCCTGAGGCCGCATGTTCCCTCGTGACGAATATGACTGGCGGATCGCCAAGGCACATGCCGCAATGGACGCCGCCGCCGTCGATCTCCTTCTGATCGACAGCGGCGAGCTCTTGGCGTGGCTGACGGGCTATACCGTTTCCGAAACCATGTACCGCGCCGCCCTGCTTCCACGCCAAGGACAGCCGTGGTTCGTACTTCGCGAACTTGACGAAGCGCCCTGCCGCGAGAAGACCTGGATCGCCGATGTGATCGGCTTTGCCGATACCAATGATCCGCATCAGGCCATCGCAGACAGCATCTGCGCAAGAGGCTTCGCTGACGCCCGTATCGGAGCGGATGTCGGTGCCTACAGCTTCAGCGCCCATACGGCTGCCCGGCTCAAGACATCCCTGCCGCGGGCGGAATTCATCGCCCTTCCCGGGATCAGCGACAGCTTGCGCTGGATCAAATCGTCGCGCGAAATCGCGGTTCTGACGGATGCGTCCGCCATTGCCGACAAGGCCATGCGGGCCATCGCCGAAACAATCCGCTCGGGCATGTCGATCCGCGATGCGGCAGCTGTTGCAGCCGCGACCTTCCTGCGGCAGGGCGCCGATACGGGCGAGACCGGACCGATCGTCAAGGCGAGCGGCAGCCATGAATTTCTCCACGGCGCACTCAAGAATGATATGTTGAACGAGGGAGACATACTGCATGTCGAGCTGATCCCACGCATCGGCGGCTATGGCGCGCGTCTGATGCGGCCGATCATCGTCGGCGAGCCCACGTCGCGGCTCCGCGATGCGGCCTCCCGCATCGTCACGCTGCAGGACGAGCAGATCGCGGCCATGAAACCGGGCACTGTTGCGCGGGATGTGGACGCCATCGTTCGTAATGGCCTCGTTGCGGAGGGCTGGCGGTCTGCCTATAACAACGTCACGGCCTATACGCTCGGTCTCTATACGCGCACGCCGCGCACAAGCGACTTTTCCCGCGTCTTCCTGCCGACGGAGAATTGGCCGCTGGAGGACGGAATGGTCTTCCATGTCTATGCGAGCGCCTGTGGCCTGGGCTTCAGCGAAACAGTCGTTGTGACACCTGAAGGCGGCAAGAGGCTGACATCGACTGCCCGGCAGCTATTGATCGCCAGCTAGCTGCCCGATCGCAGCGACGGCTCTTGCCGCCCCCGGTTTGGCCTGATCAACGGGGGCAAACATCCCCCACCTATACCAAGGTATAATCGCGGTGCACCAACGCCTGATTGACCGCCCATCCCCTCCATGACATCACGGCCATGCCCCACGACGCAGTGCGCGGGGTTACCGAAACAACAGAACAAGAAGCCAATGGACAGCTACCCTAGTCGCTGTCCGGTTGCGGCATCCGGCCGCGGCCGGATGGTCATCGTAACAACCTGGACCGCTCCCGGCGCAATCGTCTGGGCGAGCGCCGGTCGGGCCTAGCCTGTCCGGTTCGTCGCCCGGACCCGCCGATGGCGGACCGAGGAGGTGAACCATGAACAACATCGTTCTTTTTCGCGGACGGACGTCCGCATCCAAATTTCCAGCTACTCGGGCATTGCCCGCCAATTCCGGGCAGCCGCGCCCGATCCTTGTCGCCGTCTGGCATACCAATCCCTTGAGCGGAAAGCTGGAATGCCGCTGGACCACGCAGGCCCAGTCGCCTGTCGAGGAGGACGGTAGTCGTCGCATGGACAACCATTGGGCGGCTTGAGGGTCGTCTACCTTCCCCTCGGCAAACACCACACCGGCGATTGCAGCCTTTATCACGTCGCGCGGGCATATCGCCGGCACTCTCACATTCTTCCATGAGGTTATCACATGGTCTTTCTTTCCAATGATCGCCGGGGGCACAGCGCCGTTGCCGAACTGGCGCGTGCCCGCATCCTGCCGAACGGCTACGATCTCGTCGCCTTTGCCTTCGTCGCGGCGCTCGCCGTGCTTGCTCTACATGGAGCCGCCGAAATGCGGGCGCCGCTGGAAGGCCTGGCAACCGCGCCCATCTCGCTCGATCCCGCCCGGCTGCCGGAATATGCCCTGCGCACGACGCTGCGGATGTTCGCGGCAATTGGAGCCTCGCTCCTTTTTACTTTCATCTTTGCAACGCTGGCCGCCAAAAGCCGGCGGGCGGAGATGATCATCATTCCCGCCCTCGATATCCTGCAATCCGTGCCGGTGCTCGGCTTTCTCACCTTCACCGTCACCTTCTTCATGGGGATTTTCCCGGGAAGCCAGCTTGGCGCCGAATGTGCGTCGATCTTCGCGATCTTCACCAGCCAGGCCTGGAACATGGCCTTTTCCTTCTACCAGTCGCTGCGGACCGTGCCGCGCGATCTCGACGAGGTCAGCCGTGGGTTCGGCCTCTCCGCCTGGCAGCGGTTCTGGCGGCTGGAAGCACCCTTTTCGGCACCCGGCCTCATCTGGAATACGATGATGTCGATGTCCGGCGGCTGGTTCTTCGTCGTCGCATCAGAGGCGATCACCGTCGGCAATACCACCGTTCAGCTTCCGGGCCTCGGCTCCTGGCTTGCGGTTGCCATCGATAAGCAGGATTTTGCGGCCGTGAGCTGGGCAGTCCTCGCCATGGGCGTCGTCATCGTTCTCTACGACCAACTCCTGTTCCGGCCGATCGTCGCCTGGGCCGACAAGTTCCGTTTCGAGCAGACAGCCGGGCAGGAAAAGCCCCGCTCATGGGTCTATTCTCTGATCCAGCGGACGCGCCTGCTGAAATCCCTGTTGGGACCCTTCGCCTGGGTATGGGGCAGCCTTATGCGCTTCCGCTTGCCGGCCATCACCCGAAAGGCACCTGTCGCCAGGCGTGACAATGCCCTGGCCTCACGGTTGCTCGATTACGCCTGGTTCGCCCTTGTCGCAGTCGTCGGCGTCTGGGGCATCTGGACCGCGTTTGCCTTTGTGAGTCAGACCCTCACATGGAGTGACGCATGGATCGCCTTTGAGGGGGGCCTCATCACCCTGCTGCGCGTACTCGTGTTGATTGCGATCGCCTCCGTGATCTGGGTGCCAATCGGCGTCTGGATCGGATTGCGGCCCGCGGTTGCCGAGCGCGTTCAGCCGGTGGCGCAGTTCCTCGCGGCCTTCCCGGCCAACGTGCTGTTTCCCTTCGCGGTCATTGCGATCGTAGCAACCGGAGCGAGCCCTGCCATCTGGCTGTCGCCGCTGATGGTGCTCGGTACGCAATGGTACATCCTCTTCAACGTCATCGCAGGCGCCAGCGCCTTTCCGACGGATTTGAAAGAGGCCTGCTCCGTCTACCAGCTCCGGTCATGGACCTGGTGGCGACGCGCCATCTTGCCGGGGATTTTCCCCTATTACGTCACCGGAGCGCTGACGGCATCGGGCGGCTCGTGGAATGCCAGCATCGTCGCGGAAGTGGTGAGCTGGGGCAACACCAAGCTCGAAGCCTTCGGTCTCGGTTCCTACATCGCCAAGGCAACGGAAGCCGGCGACTATCCGCGGGTCATCCTTGGCATCGCGGTCATGTCGCTCTTCGTCACGCTTTTGAACAGAACCCTGTGGCGACCGCTCTACGTGTTCGCCGAACGCCGCCTGCGTCTCAACTAACCATTCCAGTCGGAGTAACAATCATGGAAAACACCATACTCACGAAGAAGGCAGGAATTGCCGAAGTCGCACCACTGGTATCGGCCAAGCAGGTCTGCCAGATCTATGACAAGGGTGCATCCGGCTCGCTGGTCGTGCTGGACAATGTCGATCTGGAGCTTCGCTCCGCCGAGATCGTCGGGCTGCTTGGGCGCTCCGGCTCCGGCAAGTCGACGCTGCTGCGGGCGATCGCCGGCCTGATCCGGCCGAGCAAGGGCGAGGTCACCTTCGAGGGCAAGCCTGTGACCGGTCCTAATTCGGGCGTCTCGGTCGTCTTTCAGAGTTTTGCGCTCTTCCCCTGGCTTTCGGTCCTGCAGAATGTCGAGCTTGGCCTTGAGGCCCAGGGTGTCGTACCGGCCGAGCGGCGCAAGCGGGCGCTTGCCGCCATCGACCTCATCGGCCTCGACGGCTTTGAAAGCGCTTATCCGAAGGAACTCTCGGGCGGTATGCGCCAGCGCGTCGGCCTTGCCCGCGCCCTCGTCGTGCGCCCGAAAGTACTGTTGATGGACGAGCCCTTCTCGGCGCTCGACGTGCTGACGGCCGAGACACTGCGCACAGATCTGCTCGATCTGTGGTGCGAAGGCCGGATGCCGATCGAATCCATCCTGATGGTGACGCACAATATCGAAGAGGCCGTGCTGATGTGCGACCGCATCCTGATCTTCGGGTCGAACCCCGGCCGCGTCATCGCCGAAATTCGCGTCGACCTGCCGCAGCCGCGCAACCGTCTCGACCCCACCTTCCGGATGCTGGTCGAGGACATCTATGCAAGAATGACCGCAAAGACCGGCACCGCGACACGCGACGGGCTGTTCCCGGGCACGGGCATCGCCATGGCCCTGCCGCGGGTATCGACCAACCTGATGTCCGGCCTGATCGAGACGGTCGCGGCCGAACCCTATCGGGGACAAGCGGACCTGCCGCCGCTTGCCGCCCATCTCCATCTCGGCATCGACGATCTCTTCCCCGTCGCCGAAACGCTGCAACTCCTGCGGTTTGCCGATCTGGAAGGCGGCGACATCCGGCTGACGGCCCCGGGCCTGCGCTTCTTCGACAGCGACGTCGACGAACGCAAGCGCCTGTTCGAACAGCATCTTGCCACCTATGTGCCACTCGCCGCTCACATCCGCCGCGTCCTCGACGAGCGGCCGACCCATCGCGCACCGGCCCGGCGCTTCCGCGATGAGCTCGAGGACTACATGTCGGAGGACTACGCCGACACCACACTGAAAGCCGTGACGAACTGGGCTCGTTATGCCGAATATTTCGCCTATGACGAGAATGCCGATCTGTTCACCCTGGAAAACCCAAGCTGAGCACCACGCTTGATCATGACCGACCATTGGCCCGCCGCAATGGTCGGCATTGCTCATAGCTTTCCGATCGTGCACCCTGCCGTCGCATGTGCGGCGGCGGATTCGGGTGGGAAGGGTAAGGCGATATGAGGCGCGAGGTCCTGCGATATCTGGTCGAGGCGCCCTTGATGTGGCTGGGCATTACGCTGCTCGCCGCCCTGATCTTCGTTGCCGACACGGTGACCAATCTGGAGATCGCCTTTGCGGTGCTCTACGTCTCGGTGATCCTCATCTCCGTGCGCTCCGGCCGGCCCGGGGCCGTCATGGTCGTGGGGATCGCCTGTGCCGTCCTCACCATAGTCAGCTATTGTCTGACACGGCATGGAAATTCCCAATCCGGCATGGTGAACGGGGCCATAAGCCTGCTCGCGATCACCGCGACCACCTATCTCGCGATCCGGATCGAGGCGACCGAGGCAAGGGCCAGACAGGCGCAATCCGAACTCGCGCGGATGTCACGCATCATGACGATGGGCGAGCTCAGCACCTCCATCGCCCATGAGGTCAGCCAGCCGGTCACCGCGATCGTGGCCAATGGCAATGCGGCACTGCGCTGGCTGTCGGCAACGCCGCCCGACCGGGAGGAGACACGGCGGGCGCTCGACAGGATCGTCAAGGATGCCGGCCGCGCTGGCGAGGTGATCGGCCGCGTCCGCAGCCTCGTTGCACGAACAGCGCCATCGCGCGACAGGATCGACATGGTCGAAGCCGTTACCGAGGCGCTGGCACTCGTCCGTAGCGAGATCCGCGAAAATCATATCCTGCTGCGTACCGAGCTCGCCAGCGATCTGCCGCCCGTGACGGGTGACCGGGTGCAGTTGCAGCAGGTGATCCTGAACTTTGTCATCAATGCCATCGAGGCTATGGCGGGCATCGACGTGGAGAAACGCGAGCTGCTGGTCAGCGCCGCGGCCGATGGCAGGAAGATAACGGTCAGCGTGCGCGACACCGGCACGGGCGTGCCGCCAGCTGCTTCAGACAGGATGTTCGAGGCCTTCTTCACGACCAAGCCAACAGGAATGGGGATGGGGCTGGCGATCAGCCGGTCGATCGTCGAGGCGCATGGCGGTACGGTCTATACGGCGCCCAACTTCCCGCACGGGGCGGTGTTCGGCTTCGTCCTGCCATCGGATGCCGGAGCAAGAGGATGATCATGCCGGAGCAGAAACCGACCGTTTATGTCATCGACGACGATCCCTCCGTCCGGGATGGGCTGGACAGCCTCCTGCGCTCAGTCGGCTATGAGGTCAGCAGCTTCGCATCGCCGCGGGATTTCCTCAGCCATCGACGATCCGACGGCCCCGCCTGCCTTGTCCTCGATGTCAGGATGCCGGATGCAAGCGGCCTCGATTTCCAGGACGAGCTGGCAAGAACCGGCAATCCCCTGCCTATCATATTCCTGACCGGTCACGGCGACGTGCCGATGTCTGTAAGGGCAATGAAGGCCGGGGCTACGGAGTTTCTGCTCAAGCCCTTTCGGGAGCAGGATCTTCTCGACGCCATTCGGCAAGCTTTGGAAAAGGACCGCACCCGGCTTCGCGACGAGGCTGCGGCGACCGATCTGCGGGAACGCTTCGCGACGCTGACGACGCGCGAGCGCGAGGTGATGGCGCTTGTCGCCCGAGGACGCCTCAACAAGCAGATCGCCGCCGAACTCGGCCTCAGCGAAATCACCGTCAAGGTCCATCGCGGCCAGGCGATGCGCAAGATGCAGGCGGGATCCGTCGCCGACCTCATCAGGATGGCCGACGCGCTCGGATAGCTGGAAGCCTGTCCAAGGCACGATCAAAATCGTGCCTTGGCGCTATGCTTCGACCCGCCGGCTATATATTGGTCGCGGCGGATATGCCTGAGCCTCAATTGAGAGCGGGGCAGCCACGTCGATTGGCAAAGACCATGCGGTCGGGGCCACCGTCGTTCCAGCCGCGGACGACAATACGTCGCCCGTTGTTTTCGATCGAATCGATGCGCCGGAAGCCTTCCTGGCGGGCAGCATCCATGAGATCGCGCCGGCTGCAGCCACCACGGTCACGGTCACGATCCCTGCGCGGACCATCCCAGTCCTGATCCTGCCGGCGGTCCCATCTTGGCGGCTGCCTGTATCCGTCGTCATCGCCGTAAAACTGCGCCATGGCGACAGACGGAATCAACTGCGTTGCAGCCAGGCCGGCCAAGGCAATGAAAGAAACTCGTGCAAAACGTCTAAACATCCTTCGCTCCTCACTTTTATATCGATGGCATGGATGGGTGATATTGCACTCAACATGAACGTTATCCGAACAAATCGTTCATGCAGTCCCAACGTGATAGTCCCCAAAAGCATCGCCCCATAATGCTGTATTTCCCCAGATATGAAAACTAGGGTTGTGATCAGTGAAGACAAGCATGGGAACTTGGCCCACCGGGAGAGGCAACGGAACGAAGTAAAGCAACGCTCCATCCCCACGAAACGCGACAGCATGCCATCATATCGATTGACGAAATTCCAACCTCGTCTACTATATCTAGTGTTCGAGGTTCTTCCGATTCGCAAGGATTGGAGGCTAAGACGGGAATACGGTGCGCGACCGTCCATAATGGGCGCCGCAATTCCGGAGCTGCCCCCGCAACTGTAAGCGGCGAGCATCTATCCGCGGAAAGCCACTGAAGCATGATGTTTCGGGAAGGCGAGGATTGATGCGACGACCCGCGAGCCAGGAGACCTGCCTCAAACAAAACGTCCACGGGCGGGGTGTCCGGAAGGTCGCGATGTACTGCGGAATGACGCCGCTCGTGCACGCCTCCCCGAACTCCTGCGATCAGTCAACTTCGGGGTGAAGTCCATGTCAAATTTTTCAAGCCAGTTCCTGCGCGAATAGCTGCGTTTCCACGCCCACGTCCGGGCGTGTGCCGATCCATCTTCATTCCAGCGAACGGGCATCGGCGGATGTCCGAACGATATCGTGTGCCTTTCAAAGATACGAGGACAATCATGAGCATCACCGTCTACAGCAAACCCGCCTGCGTCCAATGCACCGCGACCACAAGGGCACTCGACCGTCACGGCATCGACTATCGGATCATCGATGTTTCCATCGACGATGCCGCCTTCGAACTGGTGCAGGGTCTCGGCTACCGCCAGGTCCCGGTCGTCGTCGCCGGCGAACGGCACTGGGCGGGCTTCCGGCCCGACATGATCAGCGCGCTCGCCTGATGGGACATCCGCCGATGGGGCAGATCGTCTATTTCTCCAGCCCGTCCGAGAACACCCATCGCTTCATCGGCAAGCTTGGCCTGGACGCCGTGCGAATACCGGTCCGTCCGGATGAGCTTTTCCGTGTCCACCAGCCCTTCGTCCTCGTGGTGCCGACCTATAGCGGCGACAGCGGCAAGGGCGCGGTTCCAAAACAGGTGATCCGTTTCCTGAACGAAACGGAGAACCGATCGAACATCCGGGGCGTGATCGCCGCCGGCAACAGCAACTTCGGAACGACCTTCGGGATCGCCGGCGACATCATCTCCGCCAAATGCCAGGTGCCGTATCTTTACAGGTTCGAGCTGCTCGGCACGGAGGAGGATGTCGCCAATGTCAGAGATGGATTGGAACGATTTTGGACACGCTCACACTCGAACGCCCGGTAAAGGCCAGCGAAGCGCAGCTCGACTATCATGCCCTGAACGCCATGCTGAACCTCTATGACGAGGACGGCAAAATCCAGCTCGACAAGGACCGGCTGGCGGCGAAGCAGTATTTTCTCCAGCACGTCAACCAGAACACCGTCTTCTTTCATAACCTCAGGGAGAAGCTCAATTATCTCGTGACCGAAGGCTATTACAAGCGCGAGGTTCTCGACCAGTATTCCTTCAATTTCGTGCGCGATCTCTTCGATCACGCCTATGCGACGAAGTTCAGGTTCCCGACTTTTCTCGGGGCCTTCAAATATTACACCAGCTACACGCTGAAGACCTTCGACGGAAAACGTTATCTCGAGCGCTACGAAGACCGCATCTGCATGGTGGCGCTGACGCTCGCGCAGGGCAATGAATCGCTGGCCAGAGACATGGTCGACGAAATCATTTCCGGCCGCTTCCAGCCGGCGACCCCGACCTTCCTCAATGCCGGCAAGAAGCAGCGCGGCGAACTGGTCTCCTGCTTCCTGATGCGCGTCGAGGACAACATGGAGTCCATCGGGCGCTCGATCAATTCGGCACTTCAGCTCTCCAAGCGTGGCGGCGGCGTCGCGCTCTCGCTCACCAACATCCGCGAGGCCGGCGCGCCGATCAAGCATATCGAAAACCAGTCATCCGGCATCATTCCGGTGATGAAGCTACTGGAAGACAGCTTCTCCTACGCCAACCAGCTCGGCGCGCGGCAAGGGGCCGGCGCGGTCTATCTGAACGCGCATCATCCCGACATCATGCGGTTCCTCGATACCAAACGCGAGAACGCCGACGAAAAGATCAGGATCAAGACGCTATCGCTCGGCGTTGTCGTCCCTGATATCACCTTCGAACTCGCGAAGAACAACGAGGACATGTACCTGTTCTCGCCCTACGACGTCGAGCGCGTCTATGGCGTGCCCTTCACGGACATTTCCGTGACGGAGAAATACCGCGAGATGGTGGCCGACAACCGTATCAGCAAGAAGAAGATCAAGGCGCGCGACTTCTTCCAGGTGATTGCCGAAATCCAGTTCGAGAGCGGCTATCCCTACATCATGTTCGAAGACACGGTGAACCGCGCCAATCCGATCGCCGGACGCATCACCATGAGCAACCTCTGCTCCGAAATCCTTCAGGTGAGTGAGGCGAGCACCTACAGGGACGATCTTTCCTACGAGCATATGGGCAAGGATATTTCCTGCAATCTCGGCTCGCTCAACATCGCAGCCGCGATGGACAGCCCCGATTTCGGCAAGACGATCGAAATGTCGATCCGCGCGCTAACGGCGGTCTCCGACATGAGCCACATCTCGTCGGTGCCCTCGATCGAGAAGGGCAATGACGACAGCCATGCGATCGGTCTCGGCCAGATGAACCTGCACGGCTATCTCGCCCGCGAGCGCATTCTCTATGGTTCCGAGGAGGGCGTCGATTTCACCAATATCTATTTCTATACCGTGACCTATCACGCCATCCGTGCCTCCAACCGCCTGGCGATGGAACGGGCGCGCAGTTTCAAGGGGTTCGAGAATTCGAAATACGCCTCCGGTGACTATTTCGACAAATACACCGAACAGGAATGGAAGCCCGCGACCGAACGCGTGGCCAAACTGTTCGAGACCGCCGGCGTCGACATTCCGACGCCGGACGACTGGCTTGAGCTGAAGCAGGCCGTAATGACCACCGGCCTTTATAACCAGAACCTGCAGGCGGTACCGCCGACTGGTTCGATCTCCTACATCAACCATTCGACCTCCTCGATCCATCCGATCGTCTCGAAGATCGAAATCCGGAAAGAGGGTATGATCGGCCGCGTTTATTATCCGGCTGCCTTCATGACCAACGACAATCTCGACTACTATCAGGACGCCTACGAAATCGGGCCTGAGAAGATCATCGATACCTATGCCGCGGCCACCCAGCATGTCGATCAGGGACTGTCGTTGACGCTGTTCTTCCGCGACACCGCGACGACCCGCGACATCAACAGGGCGCAGATCTACGCCTGGAAGAAGGGCATCAAGACCATCTACTATATCCGCCTTCGCCAGATGGCGCTGTCCGGCACGGAAGTGCAGGGCTGCGTGTCCTGCGCGCTCTGATACCCTGGGGAACAAGATGAACATCCAAGTGAAAACCAACACGCCGAAGCGGTCCAAAGCAGTGCGCGCCATCAACTGGAACCGCATCGAAGATGACAAGGATCTGGAAGTCTGGAACCGGCTGACGGGGAATTTCTGGCTGCCGGAAAAGGTGCCGCTCTCCAACGACATCCCGTCCTGGGCGACGCTGAAACCCGAGGAGCAACAGCTTACCATCCGCGTCTTCACCGGCCTGACGCTTCTCGACACGATACAGAACGGCGTCGGTTCTGTGACGCTCATGGCGGATGCGGAGACGTCCCACGAAGAGGCGGTGCTGTCGAACATCTCCTTCATGGAGGCGGTGCATGCGCGGTCCTACTCATCGATCTTCTCGACGCTGTGCCTGACGCCGGATGTCGACGACGCCTATCGCTGGTCGGAGGAAAATGAATTCCTGCAGCGCAAATCCGCGCTGATCATGGAGCAATATGCCTCCGGCGATCCGTTGAAAAAGAAGGTCGCCAGCGTCTTTCTCGAAAGCTTTCTTTTCTATTCCGGCTTCTATCTGCCGATGTTCTGGTCGAGCCGGGCGAAGCTGACAAATACCGCCGACATGATCCGCCTCATCATTCGCGACGAGGCCGTGCATGGCTATTACATCGGCTACAAATTCCAGAGGGGCCTGGACCGGCTGCCGGAACCGCGCCGGCAGGAGATCAAGGATTTTGCTTTCGATCTGTTGCTCGAGCTCTATGACAACGAGGCAAAATACACCGAAGCGCTCTACGATGGCGTTGGCCTGACGGAAGACGTCAAGAAATTCCTGCATTACAATGCCAACAAGGCGCTAATGAATCTCGGTTACGAGGCGTTGTTCCCGCCGGAGGCCTGCAAGGTCAATCCGGCTATCCTGTCGGCACTCTCGCCGAACGCCGACGAGAATCATGACTTCTTCTCAGGCTCGGGTTCTTCCTATGTCATCGGCAAGGCGGTGGCGACCGAGGATGAGGATTGGAATTTCTGAGCCGACACCGCCGGTCATTTCCGAAACCATATCGTTTCACAAGCAGCGCTTTTCCCGTTGCCGCACGGATTTGGCCGGTGATACATCTCGACCGGAATCCAGAGGAGACGAAATGACAACTATTCAGATGGGCGACCGCGCATGAACGATCAGCAGCCCCGCAAGCCGGGGATAATTGGGTGGCTGAACCGTTTCGAACCCCTGGTGCTCGTCATGTTCGCGGCTTTCTCCGGCGGGCTCTTTCTGTTTTTGCAATTGACCGGCGAGGTCCTTGAAGGCTCGACGAGGCGATTTGACGAAAGCATATTGCTGGCGCTTCGCCAGCCCGGCGACCTCTCTCGTCCGGTGGGGCCTGCATGGCTCACCCATGCCTTCAGCGATATCACCAGCCTTGGCGGCACGACGGTCCTCACGCTGTTGACGACTCTGGTGACGATCTACCTGCTTCTCGATCGCCGCCGCGCGATCGCCATCTTTATCCTCGCCTCGGTGCTGGGCGGATGGCTGCTGAGCACGACACTGAAGCTGGGCGTTGCAAGGCCAAGGCCCGACATCGTTCCGCATCTGGTCGAGGTTCACGACCTGAGTTTCCCTAGCGGCCACGCGATGGTGTCGGCCGTGACCTATCTGACGCTCGGGGCACTTCTCTCCCGCACGCAGACCTACAAATCGACCCGGATCTTCATGATCGTGGTCGCCATTCTTCTGACGCTGCTGATCGGCACAAGCCGGGTCTTTCTTGGCGTACATTTCCCGACCGACGTCCTCGGAGGCTGGTGTGCCGGCGCCACCTGGGCACTCGGATGCTGGATGATCGCCCGCCGCTACATATCGGCATCGCCTGGGACGAAAAACCCGAAATCCTGATCGACAATGCAGGCAAATATACGCCGGCAGGTGGATCGGTCGACGTCGCCACAGGCTTGACCTGCATCTGTCAATCGAACGGACGACCCCGGCTTCTGCGACGTCATATCGTTTGGCCGGCGCCCGGACATGCGCGGGTGGGTTTGACCCACTTTTCGGCTGACATTGCGCCGCCCAGCAAGGCAGATCATCACTCGAAGACAAGCCGCATACGAAAAAGACCTTGACCAATTCATAAAAATGAAATGCTATTAGTTAATTTCATTTTTCAGGCGGCAATATTATGTCGAACGGTGCCATGGCCCAGCTTGCCGACGGCGAGACCAGACGAAAGAGCGGTTCCGCCTTTCGCGCGTGGATGCTGGCCCCAGGCGCGCTCGTCGCCTTCGTCCTCATTCTCTTTGCGCTTGCGCTCGTCATCTTCCTCTCGTTTCGGACAAACGACGGCTCGCTGCTCGGCGCCGGTATTTCACTCGGTAATTTCGGCACGCTCTTTTCCGATCCGCTCTATGGGATGGTCATTCTACGATCATTGGCGATTGCCGGTATCGTGACGCTGGCGACAGTGGCAACGGCCTATCCGGTCGCCTACTACCTCGCCTTTCACGCCGGCTCGAAACGAAGCCTGCTGCTCTTTCTGGTAACCCTGCCCTTCTGGACCAGCTATCTGCTGCGGGTCTTCGCCTGGAAGATCGTGCTCGCCTATAACGGTGTCCTCAATTCGGCGCTGATGATGACCGGGATCACCTCGGAGCCGCTGACGATCTTCCTGAACACGCCGGCGGCGGTCGTCCTGACGCTTGCCCATGCCTACGCCCCCTTCGCCATTCTGCCGATCTTCGTGGCGCTCGAGACCTTGCCGAAATCGCTGCTGGAGGCAGCCGCCGATCTCGGCGCCCGACCCTTCACGACATTCCGCCGCGTCATCCTGCCGAACTCCATGCCCGGCGTGCTTGCCGGCGCGCTGGTCGTATTCGTGCCGACGGTCGGCGACTATGTGACGCCGGCGCTGGTCGGCGGCCCCGCCAGCACCATGATCGGCTCACTCATCCAGGCGCAGTTCGGCAAGGCGAATGACTGGCCGTTCGGCGCAGCGCTGGCCGTGCTTGTCATGCTTGTGATCCTCGCGGTCGTGCTCCTCGTGCGCGCCGCCGACCGCGCTTTCGGGAGCCGCACATGACCGGGAAACCCGTCCAGGAACGAAAGCAGGGACGCGGGCTGGTGATCTATGTCATCGCCTATCTTGTCTTCCTCTATTTGCCGGTCGTATTGATCCCGTTGTTTTCCTTCAACGATTCCATCCAGGCGGCCTTTCCGTTGAAGGGCTTTACCGTCGCCTGGTATGCAACGTTCGTTGGCAACCAGGCGCTCACGGGAGCATTGCAGACGAGCCTGCTGATCGGCCTCCTCTCGGCTTCGCTCGCAACCCTTTGCGGCATAACGGTCGCCTATATGGACATCTACGGCCGGTCGCGGCTGGCGGGCACGATTTCGACGATCGCCCGGCTGCCGATCCTGATCCCCGGCGTCATCGTCGGCATCTCGCTGCTGATCCTCGTCAACCTTGCCGGCCTTGGCCCGTCGCGGATCGCCATCGTGCTCGGCCACATCCTCGTGGCACTGCCCACCACCGTCGTCATCATGCGGTCCCGCTTCCTCGCCATCCCGAGGAGTATTGCCGAGGCCGCCCAGGATCTTGGCGCCGGCGACGCGATCGTCTTTCGCCGCATCATGCTGCCGCTTGCCCTCCCCGCGATCGGCTCCGCCTTCATGCTGGCCTTTCTTACCTCCTTCGACGAGTTCATCGTCGCCTTCTTCCTGTCGGGAACCGAGCCGACGCTGCCGCTCTACATCTGGAGCCAGCTGCGCTTCCCGAAATCGCTTCCGACCGTGATGGCGCTCGGAACGAGCATCCTTGCCGTGTCGATCGTCATTGCCGGTAGCGCCGAACTTCTGCGCCAGCGTGGCCTTTCGAGGAGCGCACGCGGGTAAGCTTGAGATCTGCAACGATAACAAAGAAAGAAAAGAGGAGAACTGTGATGACCCATAAAAGCAGACTGAATTTCCGCCGGCTGGCGGCCGGGATCGCGACCTTGGCGATCACCGTCGCATCGGTGGCACTGCCGGCGCAGGCGGCCGACAAGCTCACCTATTTCACCTGGTCCGGCTATGAGTTGCCCGACTTCGACAAGGCCTATCTCGCGGCCCATCCGAATACGGTAGAGACCTCCGTCTTCGGCGATGACGACGATGCCTTCACCAAGGTCAAGGCCGGTTTCCATCCCGATCTCGCCCACCCTTGCTACGACAAGGTCGCCCGCTGGAACAAGGAAGGGCTGTTGCAGCCTATCGACACCTCCAGGATCAAGAACTGGGACAAGATCTTCCCGGTCTTCCGCAATCTGCCCGATCTACAGGCCGGCGACGGCAAGGTATGGATGGTGCCCTGGGACTGGGGCAATACCTCGGTTCTCTACCGCACCGATCTCGTCAAGAATCCCGAGCAGAGCTGGAAGCTGCTCTGGGACAAGCAATATGCCGGGCGAATCGCAACCATCGACGCCGTGCACGATACGCCGGTCGTCGCAGCCCTGCTCGCTGGCGTCAGCCCCTTCGACATGACGCCGGCTGAACTCGACAAGGTCGCTGACAAGCTGCGCGAGCAGAGGCCGCTGGTGTCCGCCTACACCACCGACATGACCTCGGTGGAGCAGTCGCTGGCAAGCGGCCAGCTCGTGGCCGCCATGACCTGGAACGCGTCGGCGGTGGCCCTGAAGAAGCAGGGCGTGCCGGTCGAGTTCATGAAGCCGAAGGAAGGCATGCTGACCTGGGCCTGCGGTTTCGTGATGCTAAAGGATGCCAAGAACACCGATCTCGCCTATGACTTCATCAACAGCCGGCTCGAGGCCGATTCCGGCAAGTTCCTGATCGAGAGCTATGGTTATGGCGCATCGACCAGCTCTGCCTTCGCCGCCGTGCCGAAGGAGACGCTGGACAATCTCCAGCTTCCCGCCGACCCGGATACGATGCTGAAATCCACCGTCTTCACCGGCCCGATGAAACAGAACGACGATCTGGCGAAGATGTTCGAAAAGGTGAAGGCCGGCGGTTGATCTCTGGCAAAGCCGGCCCGGACATAGCATGTTCGGGCCGGCCGATGACTGCAAGGACCTGGGAGATATGATGGACGCTCTGGACGATCAGACAGACAAGCCCGCGCGCGACGCCAACGAGGTGGACGTCCTCGTCGGACGGCGGGTTCGGGCGCTGCGGCTCGAACGCAATCTTTCGCTGGCGGAGCTTGCGACCAGAACCGGAATATCGATCGGCGCGCTCAGCCAGATCGAACGCGGCATGTCGTCTTTGAGGGTACGCGTCATCTGGCCGCTAGCCGCGGCACTCGACGTCGAGCCATCGGCGCTGATCGTCGATGGCGGCGAGCCGGTCAACGATCTCTATTGCGTGCGCGCCAACAGCCGCCGGCCCCTGCCTGTGCGTGCCGAGGGCATATCGAAGGATCTGCTCTCGCCACCGGGCGCCGCCCTGACAGGCATGCAGGTCATCGTCGAACCGGGTGGCGGCACCGAAACCTATGCCCATACTGGCCATGAGTTCGGCTGCGTGACCATGGGCGAGGTGGAGTTGGTCGTCGATGCGACCCGCTACCTCTTGAAGACCGGCGACAGCTTCGCGTTCAAGAGCAACCTGCCGCATTCCTTCCGCAACGCCGGCACCGAGCGCTGCATCATCCTCTGGGTCAATACCGCAAAGCCCGTGGAGGCGACCAATGACGCATAGTGACGCGCTGCTGCGCCTGCGCTCCGTTTCCAAGCATTTCCCCGGCGGCATCGTCGGCCTCGATGCGATCGATCTCGATATAGCCGAGGGCGAGTTCCTGAGCCTCCTCGGTCCGTCGGGCTGCGGCAAGACGACGACGTTGCGGGTGATTGCCGGCTTCGAAAGCCCGACTTCGGGCGAGCTGCTGCTGGGCGGCCAGGACATCACACCGCTGCGCCCCTACGACCGGCCGGTGAACACCGTCTTCCAGGACTACGCACTCTTTCCACACATGAACGTCGCCGAGAATGTCGGCTTCGGCCTTTCACTCAAGAATGTCGGCGCTACCGAACGCAACAAGCGCGTCGGCGATGCGCTCGACCTGGTCGGGCTTGCCGACAAGATCGGCCAGCGCGTTCAGGCGCTTTCTGGCGGACAGAGACAGCGCGTGGCGCTGGCGCGCGCCATCGTCTGCGAACCACGCGTGCTGTTGCTCGACGAGCCTCTTTCCGCTCTCGACGCACATCTGCGCGAGCAGATGCAGGTCGAGCTCAAGCGTCTGCAGCGCGAACTCGGCACGACCTTCGTCATGGTCACCCACGATCAGACCGAAGCCCTTTCAATCTCCGACCGCATCGTCGTCATGAACAAGGGCGCGATCGAACAGATCGCCGCGCCTGCGACACTCTACGACCAGCCGGCAACCAAATTCGTCGCCAGCTTCATCGGCGCGATGAATCTTTTGCCGGCACGGCTGACGGCACGAAGCGCGACCGAGCTGCAATTTTCTGCAGGCGAATTGCTTCTCCATGTAGCAGGTGACGCCGAGCCGGAGCTTCGCACCGGAGATCTGCGCACTCTCGGCATTCGCCCCGAGGATTTGACCGTTAGTGTCGAGAACGGCAGGAACGCCGCCGGCGCACGCATCGAAAGTGTCTCCTTTCACGGCCGCAGCCTGCGCATCCATGCCGCGCTGCCAAGCGGCCAGCCGATCATTGCAGATATTCCGCGCGGCGCGGGCCTTTCGACCTTTGCACCCGGCGACAACGCCTTCATCGCATTGCGGGCTGGGGCAGCATGCCCCATTCTTCCCGCCTGAACCTCTCGGCCAGTCCGTGACCAAGGAGACCAACATGAGCCACAACCTGCAATTCTTCATCGACGGACAATGGGTTGACCCGGTCACGCCGAAGACGCTCGATGTCATCGACCCCTCGACCGAGGAGGCCTATACGCAGATCTCCGTCGGCTCCGCCGCCGATGTTGACAAAGCCGTCAAGGCGGCCAAATCCGCCTTCGAAAGCTTTTCGTTGACCACCAAGGCCGAGCGTCTGGCACTGCTGAAGCGCATTCTGGCGGCCTATAACAATCGCTTCGAGGATATCGCGCAGGCGGTCAGTCAGGAAATGGGGGCACCTCTGCCCTTCGCCCGCGACTCACAGGCCTGGGCCGGTCGCGGCCATATGGAAGCGACGATCGCCGCCTTTGAAAGCTATGAATTCGAGGCGAAGCGCGGCGCGACCACCGTCGTCAAGGAGCCGATCGGCGTTTGCGCGCTGATCACCCCCTGGAACTGGCCGCTAAACCAGATCGTCTGCAAGGTCGCGCCGGCCATCGCCGCGGGCTGCACCGTGGTGCTCAAACCGTCCGAAATCGCGCCGATCAGCGGCATCGTCTTCGCCGAAGTCATGGAAGCGGCAGGCGCGCCGAAGGGCGTGTTCAACCTCGTCAACGGCAACGGCCCGGAGGTCGGACAGGTCATGGCCGGCCATCCGGACGTCGACATGGTCTCCTTCACCGGCTCTACCCGCGCCGGCATCATCGTCGCCAAGACCGCAGCCGATACCGTCAAGCGCGTGGCGCAGGAACTCGGCGGCAAGTCGGCGAACATCATCCTGCCTGACGCCGACTTCGAGACGGCCATCACCAAGGGTGTTTCCGGCTGCTTCGGCAATTCCGGCCAGTCCTGCGACGCACCGACACGCATGCTGGTGCCGGCCGCCCGCCATGACGAAGCCCTGGCGATTGCCAAGATTGCCGCTGAAAAATTCAAGGTCGGTGATCCGCGCGCCGAGGGCACCGATCTCGGCCCGGTCGTCAGCCGGATCCAGTACGACAAGATCCAGCGGCTGATCGAGGCTGGCATCAAGGAAGGCGCGACGCTGGTCACCGGTGGCCTCGGTCGGCCCGAGGGGCTGAATCGCGGCTACTATATCCGCCCGACGATCTTCGGCCATGTGACCAATGACATGACCATCGCCCGCGAGGAGGTTTTCGGGCCGGTGCTGTCGATCATCTCCTACGAGGATGAGGACGACGCAGTCCGCATCGCCAACGACACCGTCTATGGCCTCGCCGCCTACATCCAGTCGACGGATATCGCCCACGCCCGCAAGGTGGCGTTGCGCATGCGCGCCGGCTCCGTTTATCTCAACTATCCGGATTGGGATACGTTTGCACCCTTCGGCGGCTACAAGCAGTCGGGCAACGGCCGAGAATATGCCGACTGGGCGATCCATGATTTCCTCGAAATCAAGGGCGTCGTTGGCTGGGGTGAATAGGACGGCATTGCTCTGATCCATGATCGCGGCGCCCAACAGGCGCCGCGCTTCCCCGTCACGCATTGACGATATGCAAATTCCTGTCTAGTTTTACATCATGAAGATCGCAACGGTTCTTGCAGTGGTGATAGGGCGCATGGGCAGGATGGTATAACCATCCGGCGAAAGCACCCATGCGCGGTAAACAGGCTCCTGACGGGGCTTTTTTTATGCCCGGAATTCGGGCCACGCCTCGTCAGATCTCCCTTGACACCCCACTGACAAGACGGTCAAAACCATGACGGACAACAATTCCCTTTCGACCACGCGTATCCAAGCCACAGCCAAGGCGGCCAGTATCCCCGCCGGTCCGCCGCCCCGATTGACAACCCTCATCTTCCTGTCGGCCCTCTCGGTGCTGCCGGTGAACATGATCCTGCCGTCGCTGCCCAGGATTGCCGGCGAGTTCCATGCTGACTACGCGCTCGTCAATCTTTCGGTAGCCGGCTATACGATCGTCACAGCCCTGATAGAGATCGTCGCCGGTGCGATGTCGGATCGGTATGGACGCAGGCCGGTCGCATTGATCGCTGTCTCCATTTTCATCGTCGCGTCGATTGGCTGTGCTCTCGCCACCAATATCGGCACCTTTCTTGTTTTTCGGGCGCTGCAAGCCTCGATCGGCGCCTGCTTTTCCGTCGCGCTCGTCGTCGTCAAGGAGACGTCCGGGGAACGCGGAACGGCAAGCAGGATAGGCTACGTCTCCATGGGATGGGCGATAGCACCCATGGTCGGCCCAATGTTTGGCGGTTTTTTGGACGAACTGTTCGGATGGCGGGCGATCTTCGTTGTTCTGGCTACTCTTGGTGTGGCCGTCCTCGCTCTGTCCATGCGCGAGCTGAGGGAAACCTCCATGCGCGTATCCAGGCCGAAGGCGAACTACCTCGCTTCCTATGCGCAACTGCTCAGTTCCGCGCGGTTCTGGGCCTATACCCTGTGCATGGCCTGCTCCATGGGAACGCTCTATATCTTCCTCGGGGGAGCACCTTTGGTGTTCAGCCAATCGCTCGGCGGATCGAGCGCGACGCTGGGTTTCTACATGGGAATGGTTCCGGCGGGCTTCATCCTGGGCAGCTATCTGGCCGGCCGCTACGCCTCGCGAAATGCGCTGAGCACCGTGCTCATCGTCGCGCGTCTCTTCACCTGCATCGGGCTGCTGGCTGGCCTGGTCCTTTCGATGTCGGGCGGCGCCCACGTTCTTGCATTCTTTGGACCTTGCATGTTCATCGGTATCGGCAATGGGTTGACCATGCCCGCCGGCAATACCGGTATACTGTCCGTGCGTCCCGACCTCGCGGGCACCGCCGCGGGACTGTCCGCAGCAATGAGGCTCGCCGGCGGAGCGCTGATAGGCTCCGTGGCCGGCCTGTTTCTGGCACGGTCAGGTACGATCCATGCCCTGTTCGCCATGATGCTGGTATCGGCATTACTCGCATTGTTAGCAGCAGCTTACGCGGCCTTCGTCGATCGGCGTATTTCAACGCCAGCTTCCTAGCAACCGAAACGTCAGACTGCAGTCGGCATGTTGTAGGAGGTTATGATTTCCACCGCCGACAGCATAGCCGGCGCGCTGTGCCCTTTCACTTGACCGCTCATAATGGCACGAAACGCGGATCGGGCATCCGTTCGCAGGTCATGATGCAGCACGAAACCGATCTTGCCGGCGGCCAGCAGCGCGCGGTTGTCGGCGTCGAGATCATGCGCCACAAAAATGCGGATCGGCCTTCCGGCAGCCTCGAACGCAGCAAGCACGGCCCTGTTTCCGCCACCGACGGAATAGACCGCGTTGATCGCTGCATCCGCCGCAATGGCACGCGCCGCAAGCGTTCCCGTGGCGGCATCGGTGCCATGACCCTCACTGATCTCAGTGACCCCGATCTGCGGATAGCGCTCGCGCAACACGCGGCGAAAGCCGATCTCGCGCTCCTCCTCGCCGCGAAAGCGTCCACTCGACAGCGTGACGAGAACCCTGGCGTCAGCGCCGTCAAAGCTGTTACCAATGAGATAGGCGGCCGTCTCGCCCGCCGCGCGATTGTCGGCGCCTGCGTAAGCCGTGCGTGACGAATTCGGCAGGTCCGTCACCAGCGTGATAACCGAGATGCCGGCCTTGGTCGCACGCTCGACCGCAGCGGCGATTTCCGGAATATCGGGGGCCTTCAACACGATCCCATGCGTGCCCCGCAGTCGGATACGATCAATTAATTGCACCAGTTCGATCGGCTTCATCACCTCGGCAAAATGAAAACGGCAACGGAAGACAGTCGGCAGGAAAGTCGCAACTTCCGCTTCGAAGGCTGAGCGCACAGCATCGGAAAAACGTTCCGGCGTCTCCATGACGATATCGATCGCCAGCGTCCGCCCGCTGATCCCGCCGCCGGTCTGCTGCTTTTCCAGCTCGGCGATCGCCGCCTTGACTCGCATCTCGGTTTGCCGCCGCACGCCCGGGCGCCCGTTCAACACTCGGTCGACGGTGGCGGTGCTCACGCCTGCCTGAAAGGCGATATCCTTGACGAGAAACGGATGCGACATGCTCTTCATTCTGATGGTTTTTTGATGGATTTATGATCTATAACACAGCTAAGCCTGCCGTATAGTGCCTTCATCAGAGACGGAGGAACACCTGATGAAAACCGACAACTCGCAGAAGCTGCGCGCCGACCGGGTCTGGCTGACCGAGGATGCCTGCGACCTCGACGATTTCCGAGCGCTGGCGGAAAAGACCACCGCGCTTGCCGATTATCCGACCGCCGATCGCGTCGAGAAAAACGTGCTGATCTATGAAAGCGTCAAGGTTCTGACCGCCATTGCCAGCCCAGAAGGACGCCGCGCCGTGCTCGCCGAGATCTGCGAAGCCTTCGGCGACGGTCCTGGCGTCGTGGTCTTCAAGCGCGCTTACCAGGATACATCCGTCATCGACCGCGCGAGCGGGATTTTCGACGACATCATCAGCGAGCAGCACCGCACGGCGACCGGTGGTGGCGACCATTTCGCCAAGCCAGGCGCCAACGACCGCATCTGGAATTCGCTGGAAAAACATTGCCTCGCCGATCCCGCCAATTTCGCAGAATATTACGGCAATGCCATCGTCGCGATTGCCAGCGAAGCCTGGCTCGGGCCGAGCTACCAGATGACGGCGCAGGTCAACCGCGTCAATCCCGGTGGCGCCGCCCAATCCGCCCACCGCGACTACCATCTCGGCTTTCAAACCTCGAAGGTCATCGAGCAATTTCCGGCTCACGTCCACAAGCTCTCGCCGGTCCTGACGCTGCAAGGCGCGGTTGCCCATTGCGACATGCCGCTCGAAAGCGGGCCGACACTGTTCCTGCCGAACAGCCAGACCTATGTGCCCGGTTATCTCGCGCTGAAGCGTCAAGAGTTCCGCGATTATTTCGACCGCAACCATGTCCAGTTGCCACTCGAAAAGGGTGATGTCGTCTTCTTCAACCCCGCTCTTTTCCATGCCGCCGGCACCAATCGCTCGGCGAATATCAAGCGCGTGGCAAACCTGCTGCAGGTTTCCTCCGCCTTCGGCCGTGCCATGGAAACGGTCAATCGGGAACGCATGAGCGCCCATCTGTTCCCGGCGCTGAAGGCACTGAAAGCGGCGGGCAAGCTCTCCGATGCGGAGGTGTCGAACGCCATCGCCTCCTGCGCCGAGGGCTATTCCTTCCCCACCAACCTCGACCGCGACCCACCCGTCGGCGGCCTGGCACCGAAGACGCAGGCACAATTGCTGCATGAGGCGCTGACGGAAGGCTGGAGCGACGAGGCTTTCACCAAGGCGCTTGCCGAACAGGCAGAGAAGAAGCTCACCTGACGGCCCAAGACGCATAGATTATCCATCAAACCGAAGCCTCTCGCATAGCGAGGGGCTTTGCGCACATCACATCGAACCACTTCCGGGAGGAACAACATGAGCACTGACCACAGCCGCCTCGACGGCAAGATCGCGATCGTCACCGGCGGCACGCAGGGGCTTGGCGCCACCATTGCCCGCCTCTTTGCCGATCGCGGCGCCAAGGGCATCGTCATCTGCGGCCGCAACGAGG